>CANBRQ010000045.1 GCA_947371955.1 Paracoccaceae bacterium
TCGCCATCTGCCACGCGCACCATCTGCAAAGTGCGGGTCGGCTTGAGGCAGCGGTAAGAAGGGCTGCGGGATGATCGGCAAGCTGTCGGGGATTGTTGACTGGAAGGGTCTGGATCAGGTTCTGCTGGATGTGCGCGGCGTGGGATACATCGTTCATGTCAACGATCGCACCCTTGCCACCCTGCCCCCGGTGGGGGAGGCGGCGGCCCTGTACACCGACCTTCTGGTGCGGGAAGATCTGCTGCAACTTTTTGGCTTCCTGACGCTGTTTGACCGTGAATGGCACAAGCTTCTCATGACAGTTCAAGGGGTTGGCGCGAAAGCCTCGATGTCGATCCTGGGCGCCTTGGGGGCCGAAGGTGTGGCGCGGGCCATCGCCTTGGGCGATGCGCGGTCGATTCAGGCAGCGCAAGGCGTCGGGCCAAAGCTGGCGCAGCGGGTCATTCTGGAGCTGAAATCCAAGGCGCCGGCCATGATGACGCTGGGCGGCACGATGCCCCCCGCCGCCGTGGTCTCTGAAGTGATCGAGGCCCCTGCCCCCAAACGCCGCGCCCCTGCTCCGGTGCCTTCGGTCTCCAACCGGGCGGCTTTCAGCGCCGATGCGCTGTCGGCTTTGGTCAACCTCGGCTACGCTCAGGGTGAGGCGGCGCAAGCCGTGATGACCGTCTCGGCTGAGACGCCCGAGGCGGATACGGCCACGTTGATACGGGCCGCATTGAAACTGTTGGCGCCCAAATGACCCCCGACCGCCCTGTGTCTCCGACCAAGCAGCCCGAAGATCTGGACCGCGCTCTGCGCCCGCAGACGTTGGACGATTTTGTCGGCCAAGCCGATGCGCGCGCCAACCTGCGGGTCTTCATCCAATCCGCCAAGCAACGCGGCGAGGCGATGGATCATACGTTGTTCCATGGCCCTCCGGGGCTTGGCAAGACCACTCTGGCGCAGATCATGGCGCGGGAATTGGGCGTCGGCTTCCGGATGACCTCTGGCCCCGTTCTGGCAAAGCCGGGCGATCTGGCGGCGATCTTGACCAATCTGGAGCCGAAGGACGTTCTTTTCATTGATGAAATCCACCGCCTGTCTCCGGTGGTTGAAGAAGTCCTCTACCCCGCACTGGAGGATTTCGCGCTGGATCTGGTGATCGGCGAAGGCCCTGCGGCGCGCACAGTGCGGATTGAACTGCAGCCCTTCACGCTGGTCGGTGCCACCACGCGGCTGGGCCTTCTGACAACCCCTTTGCGCGACCGTTTCGGCATTCCGACCCGGCTGGAGTTCTACACCGAAGACGAGCTTGACCTGATCGTCACCCGGGGCGCCCGGCTTCTGGGCATCCCAAGTGACCCCGAGGGCACCCGGGAAATCGCCCGACGAGCCCGGGGCACGCCCCGGATTGCCGGCCGTTTGCTGCGCCGGGTGGTGGACTTCGTGACGGTTGAGGGCGATGGCCGCCTGACCCAAGCGATCGCCGACCGGGCGCTGACCCGACTTGGCGTCGATTATCTGGGGCTGGATGGCAACGACCGTCGCTATCTCAACCTTCTGGCGGAGCATTACGGCGGCGGCCCGGTCGGGGTGGAGACCATCGCGGCGGCCCTGTCCGAGGCGCGGGATGCGATTGAAGAGGTCATCGAACCCTTCCTGCTGCAGCAGGGCCTGATCCTGCGCACACCACGCGGCAGGATACTGGGGCAGAAGGCATGGCGGCATCTGGGCCTTGATGCGCCACGCCTGCCGGGGCAGTCGGATCTGTTCGAGGGCTAGGCCTTCACACCATCCGCCGAAGCCGCGTTGCGCGCTAAGCTCACGACAACCAGCAGCAGCAAGGCCACCGCCCCGAAGGTGGAGCGGAAGCCCACATGCTCGGCAATGAAGCCGATCACCGAAGGCGCGACCAGATAGCCCGAATAGCCGATCATCGTGGTGGTGGCGATGCCCGATCCCGGCGGCAGACCGGGGTAGTTGCCAGCGGCAGAGAACATGATCGGCACCATGTTGGCCACACCAATGCCGGTGAAAGCAAAACCGGCAATGGCCACCGCGCTGTTGGGTGCCATCGCCACAATGAGCAGCCCCGCAGCACCGATCACGCCCGAGGCACGCAGCGTGTTCACCGCACCGAAGCGGTTGCGCACCGCATCGCCCAGAAAGCGGACCATCGCCATTGCACCGGAGTTCAGGCCAAAGGCCAGCCCCTGCTGCGTGATGTTCGCGTTCAACTCGGTCTTCACATAGACCCCGGCCCAATCGAGCACGGCACCCTCGGGGATCATGGAAAACAGCGCCATCGCCCCCAGCATGTACAGGATCGGGATGCGGGGGAACATGCGGGCCTTTGGCTTCTCGACGTCTTCGGCATGGGGCGGGTCGTTGACGATGAAGCGGCTGGCGATCAGCAGAACCACGGTACAGATGGCCGCGACGCCAAGCGCTTGTTTATCATAGCCAAAGGTCTCGATTGCGCGGCCACCAAGCGCGCCACCGATGAAGCCGCCAAGGCTCCAGAACCCGTGGCTGGAGGACATGATGGCACGGCCCAGATGGCGTTCGACCGCCACGGCATTGGCATTCATCGCCACGTCCATGCAGCCGCCAAAAGCGCCATAGAAGAACAGGAAAGGCACCGCGATCCATGGGGACGGCGATAGGACCATCAGCGGAAACATCGGGATGAAGCAGATCGCAAAGACAATGACCATCTTGCGTGAACCGTGATGCGCGATCAACTTGCCGGCGAACATCATGGCTGACACGGCGCCAAGGCCGATCATCACGATCAAAACGCCCATAAGGCCGGATTTCAGCCCGTGACGTTCCATCATCTGGGGAATCTGCGGCGCCCAGGCGCCCATGTTGAAGCCGTTGATGAAGAATAGTGCCGCAACCGCCCAGCGGCCCAGATTGGCTTGCCTGTCCATTGTCCCCTCCGTTTCAGCCCTCATAGCGGGGGGCGGGGTCGGGGGAAAGTCATGCCGATGCTTTAGATCTGCACGTTTTGTGACGGGCTGTAACGTTATAGTCGGTCAGATCAGCAGGCCCGCCGCATGTTCATGGCGTGAAAGCCAGACCTTGGTTTCCACCCCGCCCTTGGCCGAGAAGCCGCCAAGCGTCTTGGCCCCGAGCACGCGGTGGCAAGGGATGATGATCGGGATCGGATTGGCCCCGCAGGCCTGCCCCACCGCCTGCGCCGGAGCCTCCACCGCGCGGGAGATGTCGCCATAGGTCAGCGTTTCACCGAAGGGGATGGCGGCCATGGCCCGACGGACCCTTTCGTGCAGGCCCGCGCCAAAGTCGAGTTCGAGATCAAAGGCGGTCAGGCTGCCCCCGAAATAGGCCTGCAACTGGGAAAGGGCTTCAGCTTCCAGTGGTGTCGGCGGGCGATCCGACGCCCGCCAGTCCAGCGCTACGATCCGCCCGGCCTCCTCTATCACCGACACTGGGCCGAGCGGGGTCTGCAGCCAGCCATGGGCAAAGTTGCCCATCCTACCCAAGGGCATCGTTGCAGCGGGCGCAGGTGCCAGGGTGCTTGTGGGTGCCCACATCCGGAAGCACCTTCCAGCAGCGCTGGCACTTGGTGCCATCCGCCAGTTCGAAAACCACGCCGATGCCGGGGACTTCCGGCAGGCGGAAGGCTTCGGCGGGTTCCGGGTCGTGAGTCAGTTGCAGGCCAGAGGTGATGCAGAGGTCGGCGAAATCGACCGATTTAAGGGCGGCGAGGATCGCGGTTTCGGCCACATGCACGACGGGGGCGGCTTCCAGACTGGCGCCAATCACCTTGGCGGTGCGCTGCACCTCCAAGGCACCTGTGACCACCCGGCGGGCCGCGCGGATGCTGTCCCACTTCGCCGACAGCGCGGGGTTCAACCATGCGGCGGGTGTTTCCGGGAAGTCATGCAGGTGGACCGAGCTATCCTCGCCAGGGAAGCGGCAAAGCCAGACCTCTTCCATCGTGAAGACGAGGATCGGGGCGAGCCAGGTCGTCAGGCGATGGAACAGGATTTCCAGCAGGGTCCGCGCGGAACGCCGTGTCAGGCTGGAGGGCGCGTCGCAATAAAGGCTGTCCTTGCGGATGTCGAAATAGACCGCCGAAAGGTCCGTGGTGGCGAAGGTGAAGAGCTTCTGGAAGACGCCCTGGAAGTCATAGCGCGCATAACCCTCGCGCACTTCATTGTCCAACTCGGCCAGCCGGTGAAGGACCCACTGCTCCAGTTCCGGCATGTCCTTGGCATCGACCTTCTCGGCATCCGAGAAATCTTTCAGGTTGCCCAGCAGGAAGCGCATGGTGTTGCGCAGGCGACGGTAGCTGTCTGCCACGCCTTTCAGGATCTCTTTGCCGATCCTGAGGTCCACCGTGTAATCGGCCTGCGCCACCCAAAGCCGCAGGATGTCCGCGCCGTATTCGTCGATCACCGCCTGCGGGGCCACGGTATTGCCCAGCGATTTGGACATCTTCATGCCCTTCTCGTCGAGCGTAAACCCATGCGTCAGCACGCCCCGGTAGGGTGCCCGCCCCTTGGTGCCGCAGGCCTGCAGCATCGAGGAATGGAACCAGCCACGATGCTGGTCGGTGCCTTCCAGATACAGATCGGCGATGCCGTCGTCGCTGCCATCCTCCCGGTCGCGCAGGACGAAGGCGTGGGTGGAGCCGGAGTCAAACCACACATCCAGCACGTCGAAGACCTGCGTGTAGGCGTCAGGATCGACGATGCCGTGCAGCATCTGGTGCTTGAAACCGTCCTTGTACCAGACATCGGCTCCGTCAGCCTCAAACGCCTCGCGGATGCGAGCGTTGACGTCGGCGTTGCGCAGCAGGAAGTCGGCGTCGGTCGGCTTGGCACCGACCTTGGTGAAGCAGGTCAGCGGCACACCCCAGGCGCGCTGACGCGACAGCACCCAATCCGGCCGCGCCTCGATCATCGAGTGCAGACGGTTGCGGCCGGTTTGCGGAGTCCAGGTGACCAGCTGGTTGATCGAATTGAGCGCCCGCTTGCGGATCGTGTCGCCATAGGTCGACAGGCCATCCTCCAGCGGCTTGTCGATGGCGACGAACCATTGCGGCGTGTTGCGGTAGATCAATGGGGCTTTGGACCGCCAGGAGTGGGGGTAGGAGTGCTTGAGCTTGCCCTTTGCGAACAAAGCGCCCGAAGCCGCGAGGGCCTTGATATTGCTGACATTGGCCGGGCCTTCCTTGCCTTCCGGCGTCAGGATGGCTTGGCCGCCGAAGACCGGCAGGTCCTTGCGGTAGGTGCCGTCGGCCTCGACGTTGTAGGTCATCGGCAGGCCGAACTTGACACCCATCTGGTAGTCGTCATCGCCGTGCGAAGGCGCGGTATGGACAAAGCCGGTGCCCGCGTCGTCGGTGACGTGATCGCCCGGCAGCATCGGCACATCGAAGTCCCACTCGCCCAGCCCGCCCTCGATCCCCCGATAAGGGTGGGCACAGATCATTCCAGCCAGACCCTCGGCATTCACATCGCAGAGGCGGCGGACGAATTCCGGCCCGTTGATCTTTGCCTGCGTCAAGGCGCTTTCGGCCAGCTTGTCGGCCAGAACCAAACGGTGGCCGATGGTCAGGGTGCTCTCCGCCTGCCGCCCGATGATCTCATAAAGCCCATAAGCGATGCCCGGCCCGAACGAGATGGCCCGGTTCTGTGGGATCGTCCAAGGCGTCGTCGTCCAGATCACCACATCGGTGCGGGTCTTGGTGAACATCGCATCCTTGGCCGCAACAACCGGAAAGCGCGCCCAGATCGTGTGGCTGGTCAAGTCGTGATATTCCACCTCGGCCTCGGCCAAGGCTGTTTTCTCCACCGGAGACCACATCACGGGCTTGGACCCCTGATAGAGGCTGCCGTTCATCAGGAACTTCATGAACTCGTCGGCGATCACCGCCTCGGCGTGGTAGTTCATCGTGAGGTAGGGGTTGTCCCAGTTCCCCGTGATGCCGATGCGCTTGAACTCGGCGCGCTGCACGTCGATCCAGCCTTCGGCGAAGCGACGGCATTCCTGGCGGAAGTCGACGATGCTGACGTCGTCCTTGTTCAGACCCTTGGCGCGGTATTGTTCCTCGATCTTCCACTCGATCGGCAGCCCGTGACAGTCCCAGCCCGGCACATAGCGGGCGTCCTTGCCCATCATCTGCTGGCTGCGCACGACCATATCCTTCAGCACCTTGTTCAGCGCATGGCCGATGTGGAGGTGACCGTTGGCGTAAGGAGGGCCGTCGTGCAGGGTGAAATCCTGACGCTTGCTGCCATCGGGCGCGGTCTTGCCGCGCAGGCGGTCGTAGACGCCGATGCGTTCCCACCGGGCGAGCCAATCCGGCTCGCGCTGCGGCAGACCGCCGCGCATCGGGAAATCGGTCTCGGGTAGGAAGACGGTGGAATGGTAGTCGGGCGTGGTCGTGTCAGCGCACATCGGGGCGGTCCTTGAACGGGGGATCGGAGGAGGGGGCGCCAAAGCGCCAATGTCCCGGCGCCTTGGTCAGGACGCCGGGCCGATAATTCGGGCGATGATCACGAATATCAAACTCATGGCGGCCTTATAGAAAAGCCTTCGCCCCCGGTAAAGGGGAATGGGCGAAATCAACCCTCTGGGCGAAGGCCAAGGTGGTCGAGGACCCAGACTCCCAAGGCCTGCACCATGTCATCGCGGCCTGACAGCGGGCCGGGACGGTAAAGGGCCGACCCAAGCGCCTTTTGCTGCTTTTCCAGAATGCCCACATCCTCGCGGCCGACCTTTTCCCAACGGTCGTAGTAGGGCGCGGCTCGTTCCTCGAAATCGGGCTGCGACAGGCGGGCCTTGGGGAAACAGCCGCCGATCTCCAGACGGGATTTGCCCGCCGAGATCGGCGTGACGTTCAGCCACCAGAGGCAATCTTGGGCGACGGCGAATTGCATCGTGGGCAGGGCGACGGTGAAATAGGTGCCCATGCGGGCGTCGTCATCCAGCCCCTCAATCTTGTCAAACGGCGGCACGGAGTCGGACAAAGTGGCGATGGACCGGCCCGAGATCACCTGAATGCAGATCCAGTTGCCTTTCGTGGGCAGCGTGCGAGAGGTCTGCGCCCCCACGGTATCGCGGTGAACGATGCCGGTGTGATAGGTCTCCATCGCGTTTTCGAGGATCAGTTTCCAATTGCAATCGGGTTCCAGCGTCACAGTCCAGGTGCAGCGCATGTCCTGCGGTTTGTGCGAGGCGAAGCGGTCTGGCAGGTCGCCCAGATGCTCCTGCAGGGAAGGACCTTCATGGGTGAAGCGGGCGAAGACGAAACCGGCCCAGCTTTGGCAGTCCAGCGCCACCATGCCGTTTTCGCGGCGGTCAAAACCCTCGGCGTCCTTCATATCGGGGCAGCCGTACAGGCGGCCATCTGTCAGATAGCTCCAGGCGTGGTAGGGGCACATGACCTTGGCCCCGGTGTTGCCGTGCCCCTCCAGCAGGATTGACCCCCTGTGGCGACAGTAGTTGGCGAAGACGCGCAGGATGCCATCGGCCCCGCGCAGGGCGACAATGGGGCCGCCGGGGCTGTCAAAGGCGCGGTAATCGCCGGGGTTGGGCAGTTGCTCGTCGCGGCACAGGAAGAACCAGTGGCGCAGGAACAGTGCCTCGCGTTCGGCGGCGAAGATCGCGGGGTCAGTGTAAAAGCCTGCGGGCATCGACCGGGCGCGGTGAATGGGCTGGACAGCCTCGGAGAGTTCGTTGGGGTTCAGGGGCATGGCGTCCTTGGGTCGGGGCCGGGTGTCTTGGCAATCGCACTCAATCTCACCTGCGGCACCAACGTCAAGCGGGCCTGTTGACCTTGGCTGCCAGACAGGCGCATTGTGGGAAAAGCCAGCATGGGAAGGCACTTGCGATGAAAGAACCCTCGGTCAACATTCTGGGCGAAGCGCTGCAGCCCTGCTCGGCCAAGCCGCTGACCGGTTTTTTCCGCAATGGATGCTGCGACACCGGGCCAGAGGATCGCGGCCAGCACACGGTTTGCGCGGTGATGACGGCAGAGTTTCTGGCGATGTCGAAGTATCTGGGCAATGACCTGTCGACCCCGCGCCCGGAATATGGCTTTGCCGGCCTGAAGCCGGGCGACCGTTGGTGCCTGTGCGCCAGCCGTTTCCTGCAAGCCCATCAAGAGGGGGCGGCGCCGCAGGTCAATCTGGCCGCAACGCACATCCGGACGCTGGATGTGGTATCTCTGGACATCCTGCAGGCCAACGCTGTGCAACCTTAACCGTTCGACACCGGCTGCAAGGACGGGCGCACGGCGTTGTCGTCGCGCATCAGATCATCAATGAACAGGCTCAGAAGCTGCGACCGGCCCGACACGCCGGCCTTGCGATAGATGGCATTGGTCTGTGCCTTGACCGTGCCCTCGGATGTCGACCTCAGGATGGCGATCTCGGCCGTTGACATGCCTTTGATGGCGAACAGGGCGACGTCACGCTCTGCCGGGGTCAGACCCCATTCGGCAAACCGCTCCTCCAGCAGGTCCAGAAAGGCGCCCGAAGCGCGGCGCAGACGTTCCTGTGCCTTGTTGCGGTCTTGAACGACACGCCGCATCGCAAGCCCTCCCAGCACCGCGCCAACGACAAGGCCGAAGGCGGCCCCCATTTCCAGAAGTTCCCGCATCTCCCAGGAGAGGGGCGCGGATTCGAAGCCGAACAACGAGGAAAACACGTCTGACACGAACAGAATGGCGCAAAGCGCCTGCGCCAGAAAGACCAGCGCAACGATAGCCAGTCGGCCCACTAAAGCACCGCCTTGTGGACCATGTTCAGAACCTGCCACGCCGCGCCGTCATGCATCAGTTGTCTTTGCCCTTGTCATCCCCACCGTCGCCACTGCCGCCTGATCCGCCGCCGCTGGAACCGCCGTCACCTGAGCCACCATCCGACCCTTTGCCGCCAGAGCCGTCACCCGAACCGCCGTCACCCGAACCGCTGTCACCTGACCCACCGCCGCCAGAGCCATTGTCGTCAGACCCTGACGAACCCGCCCCCTTCGCGTCACCCACATCATCCAGAATGGGCTGTGTTCCCTCGCTGGCATTCAGGGCCGTGAACTGATCACGCAGGATCTCTCCGGTGCGCGGGTTGATCACGATTTCGCGCGAGCCGTCCTTGCGCTTGGCCAGAATGCGCACCCGGCCAAGCCATGTCTTTTCAGAGGAAATCGAGGAGAATCCCTGTTTGGTCAGTTGCGCCACAATGCCGTCCTCGACCGTGGTCGCAAAGGCTATGCCGGGTCCGAAGGTGACTGCCGCTGAGAAGAAAGTGATAAACGCGCGTCTGTTCATGGCTCATCCCCGGTTCAACCGGCTTGATTTTCTGTATCGGCGATCCGGCTGCGTCCGGCAAGGACAATGGGCGGATGCCAGTGAAGTCTCTGGTCGGCTTTGGGCCCTGGGCGCTAGGGCATAGGGGTATGATGCAGGGTCATTTGGGATCCTGGCAGGGGGTTGGCCCATTTCGGCGAAGTCTGAGCGGTCCAGATCGCCCGGCCCGACACCGGACCGAGGCACGACCATTCTGCATGGTGCGGTCCTGGGGATGGGTCCGGTGTCGGACCGGGTCTTCAAAGCAGGCTCCCCGACGGGTGCGGCGTTGCAGCGCATCCCTGGCGATTGGGGGATGGAACGGGCGCGCTGCGGGCCTGCTCTGAATTCGGTCTGGTCGAAGTCTTGTCGAAAGGCGTCGTCTTTGGGATAGGTCCGCTTGGGATGGGACGTGATCGGCTTGGGCGGTCAACGCCACAGGCGGGATTGCCAGTGACGATGAGGCCACCATGCGGCATCGCCAGTCCGGCGGAAATTGGCCTGAGGTTCAATGGCACCCCCCTAAACCGGCCGAAAATGGCCATAAACCGAAGTTTAGGACCAATTCCGCAGAAATCTTCGGACCTTGGTTGGGCTGGACGTACCAATTGCGCCCGTTTTTGTGCGAGTAAAAGGAAAAATCCCGAACAAGCGCCCTGCCCCGGGCCGAAAGGCACGAATCGGCATTTGCGGCTGACGGTGCGGGCCTGTTCGGCCACCTGATCCGCTGTGCGGGAGAATCGCCTGCAAGGTCGGCCAAAAGGCGTTCAAGCCACCTTGTCACGCGCAGGCCGGGCGGGCTTTCGCTCGCCCCCCATCAGATCCTCGATGAACAGGCTCAGCAGTTGCGGGCGGCCGCTGACCTCCGCCTTCCGGTAGATCGCAGCGGTCTGCGCCTTGACCGTGCCCTCCGAGGTTTCGCGCAAGCGGGCGATATCCTGCACGGTCAGCCCCTTGATGGCGAACATCGCCACGTCACGCTCTGCCGCCGTCAGGCCCCATTGGTCAAACCGTTCGTTCAACAGGTCGATGAACGCGCCCGAGGCCCGCTCCAGCCGCGCTTCGGCCCGGCGCAGGTCGCCAAACGCCCGCCAGACCAGATGGCCACCGAAGATCAGGCCAAGGCACAGGCCCAGCAGCGCGCCGATTTCCATCATCTCGCGCGTCGACCAGACAACCGGCTGTGGATAGAGGCCCACGACAGACAGCAGGATATCGGCCAGAAAGATCATCGCACATAGAAACTGAATGATCAAAAGAATGAGGTAGACGCTGGCGCGGGTCACGGGGCAACCGCTGTCACAAGCGCGATCGGATCGGAGAGGAAAACCGGGTTCGCGTCGGTGTCTGTCGGGACCGGCGCGCCCTGAAGTGCCGGATCCGTATCCACGTGCACGCCGCCCGGTGGGACGACACCGGTTGTCGCCACGGCGGAACCTGCAGGCGCACTGGCCGCCAGAGGCGTGACCATAATCACCACCCCCGGCGTCTGACCCATGGGCTGGGTGGAACACCACCCCGACGGCCCTTGCCCGAACGCTGTCAGCATGGCCCCGGCGTGCCGTGCTTCCGCAGGACGGACACTTAGCGCCACCAAGGTCGCACAGTCGCGGAAGACCTTGCCGGTTTGCGTTTCCACCGCCAGTTCACGTTGATAAATCGGGCTTTCGGCCACGATGCACAGCCGGCCCGGAACTGGGTCACCGTCATCCCGAATGTCATGGCCCTGCACCTCAGGGGCAGCGATCAGCTGCTCTGGGACGGTTCGCGCCTGTGCCGGAACCGGATGGCTCGCAAGCCAAAGCACCGCTGGAATCGCTTTCTCTATGTTAACGCCGTGGCCAAAGCCCCGCCTCCATATTCACCCTCTGCCTGACCCAAGCCGGGCTTGAAGGGAACAGGCACAAAAGGATGGCCAGACATGTTCTAAAGGTATCGGCCAGCGAACCGGCCGATACCGCCTGATCATCCCAAGGTCACTGAGTGACCTTGGGATGCGAACCGCATGGCGTTCCAACCGCAAGCCCGGTACAGGTCGCGGCCAACTGCGCCGCTGGCGCGGGCACTGCTTCGCTGGCGTCCGACCGAACCCACGTCGCATTACCCTCGTTCTGCGGCCCGTGAAGAAACTCGCCATGCGACCCGAGGAAATTCGCCCCAGAAGCCAGGTCACCGGTCCCAGTCAAAGACACGCTCGGCGACCCGCAATCGCTGCTGCACAGGCTAACGGCCGGGGAATCGCTCGGAGGCAAATCCGGGCCGGGCACCCCGGCACCATCCGCAGGCACAGGCTCGGCGATCACGGGGCCTACCGGAGGATCGACGGCCACTTGAGGAAGGCCGGGGGCAGGATTGGCGTTGGAATTGCCCGCGTCCTGCGCCCAGACCATAGTCGACATCATCAGACCTGCAACGGCCGAAAGCCCGAGCCCCAAGATGGTCGATTTCAGACATGCTCTTTTCATTTCATTCCTTGCTCTATTCTTGTTCCGTCACCTCCGCGACCTCACGTCCCAGAGATCGCTGCATATTGGCGAAGTGAAAATCGACGATCGGGAAATTGGCGAACTGAAACGGGAAATTGGCGAAAACGGGAAATTGGCGAACTGAAAGTCCACTATCGGGAATTTCGCTCCAATCTGCTATACGCCGAACGTTTGAATCGACCGGGTCAGGGCTTGAAAGGCCTGATAAACCTTCGTTTAGAGCCGAAAAATGGCTGCAACTGCGCGGCAGCGCAGCCATTTTTGGTCCTTCGTGCGATGCAAGCAAGGCATTGCGCGGCTTGGATGTCACCACGCGACGCGCGCACCCTGCCAATCGAAGAATCCGCCAGTGTCTTGCGCGTTCAGCCCCTGCAGGACACGCAACAGATGCGAGGCGGCCTCGGGCGGGGGCATTGCTGCATGGCTGCCCCGATGGTTGGCTGTCAAACCAGTGTCCACGGTGCCCGGATGCAGCGTCACGACCACGGCCTTCGGATGGCTGCGGGCCACCTCGATGGCGGCGGTGTGGATCAACTGGTTCAGCGCCGCCTTGGCCGCCCGGTAAGAGTACCAGCCGCCCAAACCATTGTCGCCGATCGACCCCACCCGCGCCGACAGGGCGGCAAACCGCACCGGCCTGTCGCGCGGCATCAGGCGCAACGCATGTTTCAAGACCAGCAGCGGCCCCATGGCATTGAGCGCGAATTGCGCCGCCAAGGCCTCTGGCGTCACGGCGCGCAGGGATTTTTCCGGGCCGATGCCGCCCAGTTCCAGCGCTCCGGTCGCCACGATCACCGTGTCGAACGCGGGCTCCAGCCCGCCCAGAACGCGCGCGATGCTGGCCTCGTCCGTCACGTCCAGCCCGTCGCCGCTGCGTGAGACACCTGTTACCGCCGCCCCCCGCGCCATCAAGGCCGCCACCAGCACGCCGCCGATCCCGCCTGAAGCGCCCACCACCAATGCCCGTTCCATGCCGTCCTCCGCTTTTCCAACAGCTAGCGCGGCCAACCCCGCCGCCAAGCCGCTGATTTTTCGTCAAAGCCCCCTTTCCTTTCCCGGATGGGTCGATATAGTCCCGTCCCATGACCAAGGATCGCATCATGTCAGGCGCTGCATCGGGGGCTTTCGCCTCGCGCGCTGTCATCGCCTTGGGTCTGCTTCTTCTTAGCCGCCTCTGAGCGTGCCCCTTGGGTGCGACCGCTCGGAGGTGATCAGCGCCCTAGGATCAGCTAAGAAACACTCCCAAGGATCATGACCATGACCGACAAAAACGCCCAACCCCGCGTTCTGATATTCGACACCACCCTGCGTGACGGAGAACAATCCCCCGGCGCCACGATGACCCATGAGGAAAAGCTGGAAATCGCCAGCCTCTTGGACGAAATGGGCGTCGATATCATCGAAGCCGGGTTCCCCATCGCCTCGGAGGGTGACTTTCAGGCCGTGTCCGAAATCTCGCGCCGCAGCCGCAATTCGACGATCTGCGGTCTGGCCCGCGCCAACTACAAGGACATCGACCGCTGCTGGGAAGCTGTGAAACACGCGCGTTCCCCTCGCATCCACACCTTCATCGGCACCTCGCCCCTGCACCGCGCCATTCCCAATCTGGACATGGACCAGATGGCGCAGCGCATCCACGACACCGTCACCCACGCCCGCAACCTGTGCGATAACGTGCAGTGGAGCCCGATGGACGCCACCCGCACCGAACACGACTACCTCTGCCGCACGGTGGAAATCGCCATCAAGGCCGGCGCCACAACGATCAACATCCCTGACACCGTGGGCTACACCTATCCCTTCGAATCCGCCAAGCTGATCAAGATGCTGCTGGAGCGCGTTCCGGGGGCGGACAGCATCATCTTCGCAACCCACTGCCACAACGACCTTGGCATGGCGACGGCGAACGCCTTGGCCGCCGTTGAAGCAGGTGCACGCCAGATCGAATGCACGATCAACGGCCTGGGCGAACGCGCGGGCAACACTGCGCTGGAAGAGGTCGTGATGGCCATGCGCGTCAGGAATGACATCCTGCCCTACCAGACCTCGATCGACACCACCAAGATCATGAACCTGTCGCGCCGGGTATCCGCCGTCTCGGGCTTCCCGGTCCAGTTCAACAAGGCCATCGTCGGCAAGAACGCCTTCCTGCACGAATCCGGCATCCATCAGGATGGCGTGCTGAAGAACGTCCAGACCTTCGAGATCATGCGCCCCGAAGACATCGGCATCAGTGCTGACAACATCCAGATGGGCAAGCATTCCGGCCGCGCGGCACTCCGCGCCAAGCTGAAGGCCCTCGGTTTTGAGCTTGCTGACAACCAGTTGAACGACGTCTTCGTCCGTTTCAAGACCTTGGCCGACCAGAAGAAAGAGGTCTATGACGACGACCTGATCGCCTTGGTCAAGGACGAAGCCGCCAATGACGACAGCGACTTCCTTCAGGTCAAGCGCCTGCGCGTCGTCTGCGGCACCGAAGGCCCGCGCGAGGCTGAACTGACCCTGCTGATCGACGGCGTCGAGAAATCCACCGACACCACCGGTGATGGCCCCGTGGACGCAGCCTTCAACGCGGTGGACGAATTGTTCCCGCACAACGCAACGCTGGAACTCTACCAAGTCTCCGCCGTGACCGAAGGCACCGACGCGCAGGCCACCGTTTCCGTACGCTTGTCGGAAGATGGCCGCATCGCCACCGGCCAATCGGCGGATACCGACACGGTCGTGGCCTCGGTCAAGGCCTATGTCAACGCGCTCAACCGCCTCATCGTGCGGCGGCAGAAGACCGCGCCCGACAATGACCTGAAGTCGGTGAACTACAAGGACGCCTCGTAAGAAGGTTCAGGCCCCGTCCTCCGGTTCCGGAGTGGCGGGGTCGAATTCCAGAATATCGGCAGGCTGGCACTGCAAGGCAAGGCACAGCGCGTTCAGGGTGGAAAACCGGATCGCCCGCGCCTTGCCGGTTTTCAGCACCGACAGGTTCTGGATGGATATCCCAACGATATCAGCCAGCTCCCCCAGCCGCATCTTGCGGCGGGCGAGCATCACATCGAGATTGACGATGATCATGGTGCGGTCCCTTCAAATCGTCAGTTCGGCGTCTTGGTGCAGCCTGACAGCCATCCGCATCGCAGCCGCCATCGTCACCAGCAGCAATCCCACCGCAATCACCGGCAGATCGAGCGCGAAATCCGGCAGCCACGTCGCCACGTCCCCCGCCTGCGCATAGACGAAGACCGCAAGGTTCGTCAGCCCCAGATCGACCAGCGGATAGACCGCAATCACCAGACCGATCCGCCGCAGGGCCGCGATCATCGTCGCCACGAACACCTGCCCAGTCGCGCAGCGGTGGATGATCTGATGCGTCAGCACCAGCAACACCGCATAGACTGCCATATTCACGCCAAACTGCCCCCAGAACGCCAGTCGGCCCGGCAGCGAGAAATGCGCGACCATCGGCAAGCCTTCAAGGCAGGCCGCCTGATCCGGGGCCAAAGCCGCAAGCTGGGCCGGCGCATCCAAAGTCTGGCGCACCAGAATCCAGATCAGCACGGGAAAGCCAAGCCAGATCAACCAGAAAGCGCGATCCAGCAGGCGGAACAGGCGTTGGGCAGCAAGATCGGTCACCGTGAGTCCTCCGCATGAAATCATGTTTATCATAAAATTTTCATCGATAAACGATAAATTCCGCTGGACAGCGCGATAAACATGTCTATTTTCATGTTTATCATGAAATCGCGACCGGTCAAACCCCGGATCGCCCTGATGAATGGACATTGCAATGATTTCTTTTGATCCCAAGGGCCTGACCGCCCTGTTGAACGCCCAAGCCGAAACGCTGAAAGCCGATGGCAACGCCACGGCCACCGTCATTCGGGTGGAACAGGGTCCGCTGACGGTGACCACGGCAACCGGCTTTTCAGACCTTGAAACCAACGCCCCGGCCCGCGCCGAGCAGACCTTCGAAATCGGCTCGCAGACCAAGATGATGACGGCGGTGGTGATCCTGCAATTGGCGCAAGAGGGCAAGATCGACCTTGACGCCAAGGCCTCGGACTATCTGCCCGCTGACGTCGTGGCCGGCGTGCCCAATGCCGATACGGCGACGGTGCGCGAGCTTTTGAACATGACCTCGGGCATTCCGAACTTCACCGATGCGGTCGATGCCGATGGGATTCCGGTTTATGGTCGGCTGCTGCTTGATCATCCCGACAAACTGATCGGCCACGCCGAGGCGCTGGACATCGCCCGAACGATGGAAGCCACCAACGCGCCGGGGGCCGCCTTCAACTATTCGAACACCAACTACGTCTATCTTGGCAACATGATCGAAAGCCTGACCGGACAGGATTTCTTTCAGGTCCTGCAAGACCGGATCTTTGACTCGGCCGGCATGGCGCATGCGGTGCCGCAACTCACAACCGGCGATGACCGCCTGTCGAGCTATCGGGCCAACCCCTTCACCGGCGACCAGATCGACGTGACGCGCGCCCTGTGGGACCTGCGCGGCGAGGCGGGCGTGGTGGCGCCAACTGCCGACATGATCACCTTCCTGCGCGCCCTTCTGATCGACAAGACCCTGCTCAGCGATCAAGCCTTGGCCCAGATGGAACAGACCCTCGAAATTGCCACGGTGCCCGGCCTGTCCGAAAGGTTCGGGCTTGGCCTGGCCGGGTTCTTCTTTGACGGCGGTCCGACCTATCTGGGCTTTACCGGTGGGACGCTGGCCACGACCTCGGCCACCTATATCGACCCGACCACCGGCACAGTCGTCTCGCTGGGCGGCACAAGCGATGAATTCAATGCCAATGGTGGGGCGGTGACGATCCTGCAGGGGCTGGACAAGGGTACCTTGTGGCAGGCCTTGCACGACGATGGCGGGGCGGTGCAGGTGACCTCGGGGTCGGCGGCAGAGATGACGTTGCAAGCTGCAGGCCAGCACCTCTGCTACACGCTGGACGGCGCCACCCTGACGCTGGAGCGCGACCTCCGCACACTCACGCAGCAGAATCTCCAGTTCACCGATGGGTCCGTGCTCGTCGTAGGCGACAATTCGGAAAGCCGGCGCAACGACGCCAAAGGCAACCTGATCGACATCGCCCGGGATTTCGCCGCAGCCCTCACCCATGACAACCACCTCATGGGCCTTGGCGGAGCCGACACCCTGCGGGGCGGTCTGGGCGATGACCGCATCGAAGGCGGGCGCGGCAATGACGTGCTGCGGGGCTCCGCCGGGGATGATCTTCTGCAGGGCGGTCAAGGCAATGACCGGATTATTGGCGGCGCAGGGGTCGATACGATGGAGGGCGGGGCTGGGCGGGACGTGTTCGTGTTCCTCAGGGCCTCGGGCCTTGTCGACCGGATCGCGGATTTTCAGGCCGGACAAGACCGGATCGACCTGCGGGGCGTGTCAGACCTTGGCCACTGGATCGGCACCGATGCCTTCAGCGGCCATGCCGGAGAGGTGCGCATGGCGATGCAGGGTCAGGACCTGCTGGTCTTCGAAGACGTCAACGGCGACGGCCTGGCCGATCTGACGATCAACCTTGGCCAGACGGTCGGGATCGGCGCGGGTGAATTCCTCTTCTGAATACCCGGCAAGACAAACACACGGTCGGGCCCTCGACCGTGCGGCCTCATGCATCCGTAGGATCAGAAATCCCCGGCGCCCTTCATCTCGACCAGGGTATTCCCCCCGTCCACCACCAGCATCGCCCCATTCACGTAACTCGCTGCATCCGAGGCGAGGAACAGGGCACAGGCCGCCACCTCCTCGGGGCTGCCGGGCCGACCCACCGGAGTGGCCTTGCCCGCCCTGATCTCTTTCGGAGACGACGAAGCCGTACCGATCCACCCCGGCAGCACTGCGTTACAGGTGATCCCCTGTCGGCCATATTCCAGCGCGACCGACCGCGTCATCCCCGTGATCGCGGCCTTTGCCGTGGAATAGCCGGAAGACCCGTCAATCGTGACCAAAGGCCCGGTCACCGAGGCGATGTTGACAATGCGCCCATAGCCCGCCGCCTGCATCGCGGGCAAAGCGGCACGGATGCAGTGGAAGGTGACGCCGATGTTCAGCGCCATGTGATGCGCCCAGTCGGCATCCGACAGCCCGCCCAGCTTGGCGCGTTTCACCCGCTTGCCCGACTGCACCATGCCCGCATTGTTGACCAGAACCGCCACCGGGCCCAACTGCGCCTCTACCTCTGCAAAAAGGTCCGCGACCTGCGCCGGATCCGTCAGGTCCGCCACATGCCCCATGCAGCCCAAAGTCGCCGCCCGATCAAAGATGCGCTTCGTGGTCGAGGTCACGCAAAGCCGCGCCCCGGCCTTCTGCAAGGCCTGTGCAATGGCAAAACCGATTCCCGTTTCGCTGCCCGCCCCGGTGACCACGGCCACCCGGCCCGTGAAATCGAACATCTTCCGCCCCTTTTGCCACACGTCCTGGTGAAGCAGACCTTAGAACCAGCCAGCCGTCCCCGCAAAGCGCCTTTGGCATGAAACGCTAAAAAGTTCGAAAAAGATAATCTTCTGCCACCTTGAGCCGATCTGAATGATCTGAAGAACGGAAAATCTATAGTCTGAAAGCTCTTGGCGGAAAGGCGCGGTCCAAGTCTCTTGGCCCTTTCGCCCATTTGTGACAAACCCTATACGAAGACGCCCGCCTCTCGCCTGAGTCGCAGGTGAAACTTCCTTTATCGGGCCACAGCGGGGCGCCACAGCATGTCGATACTTTCCAGCATCTTCTCGGGTCTTTTCTCGTCAGACATGGCGATTGACCTTGGGACGGCGAACACGCTTGTTTACGTGAAGGGGCGCGGGATCATCCTGAACGAGCCCTCCGTCGTGGCCTACCACGTCAAGGACGGCAAGAAGCAGGTGCTGGCCGTGGGTGAGGATGCCAAGCTGATGCTGGGCCGCACGCCGGGGTCGATCGAAGCCATCCGCCCGATGCGCGACGGTGTCATCGCCGACTTTGACACGGCGGAAGAGATGATCAAGCACTTCATCCGCAAGGTTCACAAGCGCTCCACTTTCTCCAAGCCCAAGATCATCGTCTGCGTGCCTTACGGTGCCACCCCGGTTGAAAAGCGCGCCATCCGACAGTCGGTTCTGTCCGCCGGCGCCCGCCGCGCTGGCCTGATTGCCGAACCCATCGCAGCCGCCATCGGCGCGGGCATGCCGATCACCGATCCCACCGGCAACATGGTCGTCGACATCGGCGGCGGCACCACCGAAGTCGCCGTTCTGTCCTTGGGGGATATCGTCTATGCCCGTTCCGTCCGTGTGGGCGGTGACCGGATGGACGAAGCCATCATCAACTACCTGCGCCGCCACCAGAACCTGCTGATCGGCGAATCCACCGCGGAACGCATCAAAACCACCATCGGCACCGCCCGGATGCCCGACGATGGCCGTGGCGCTTCCATTCAAATCCGTGGCCGCGACCTGCTGAACGGCGTGCCGAAGGAAACCGAAATCAATCAGGCCCAAGTGGCCGAGGCCCTGTCCGAACCCGTCCAGCAAATCTGCGACGCGGTGATGCAGGCGCTGGAGACGACGCCGCCCGACCTCGCCGCAGATATCGTGGATCGCGGTGTGATGCTGACCGGCGGCGGCGCGCTGCTGGGCGACCTGGACCTGTCCTTGCGCGAACAGACCGGCCTTTCCATCTCGGTCGCCAACGAACCTTTGAACTGCGTGGCACTGGGCACCGGCAAGGCGCTGGAGTACGAAAAGCAACTGCGTCACGTCATCGACTACGACAGCTGAGCCCATAGGCTAGGGTCTCCCCATGGCCAAATCGCGAAACTACGATCAGGAAGATTTCTCACGCCCGCTGCGCCGGGTTCTGGTGGGGCTTCTGGTCTTGGTCCTGCTGGGCATCTTCCTGCTGTGGCGGATCGACAGTCCAAGGGTGGAGCGGTTCCGGTCCGCCTTGGTTGACCGCGTGGTGCCGGACCTGTCTTGGGCGATGATCCCGGTGACGAAGGCGACCGAGATGGTCGAGAACTTCCAGTCCTACGCGCGTCTATACGAACAGAACCAGCAACTGCGCGAAGAGTTGCAACAAATGAAGGCCTGGAAAGAGGCCGCCCTGCAGCTGGAACAAAAGAACGCCCGGCTCTTGGACCTCAACAACGTGCGCCTTGATCCGATGCTGACCCATGTGACCGGCGTGGTGCTTGCGGATTCGGGCAGCCCGTTCCGGCAGTCGGTTCTGTTGAACGTGGGCACCCGCGACGGCATCCATGACGGATGGGCCACGATGGACGGCATCGGGCTGGTGGGTCGCATCTCGGGTGTGGGCGAACGCACCAGCCGGGTGATCCTCCTGACGGACAGCTCCTCTCGCATACCGGTTGTGGTCCAGCCCTCGGGCCAAAAGGCGCTGCTGTCGGGCGACAACTCGATGCTGCCGCCCCTCGATTTCGTCGAACACCCCGATCAGGTCCAACCCGGCGACCGCGTCGTGACCACCGGCGATGGCGAGGTGTTTCCGGCGGGTCTTCTGGTCGGCCAAGTGGCGCTTGGGGCTGACAAGCGGCTGCGAGTGATCTTGGCGGCGGATTATCAGCGGCTGGAATTCCTGCGGGTGCTGCGCAGCTACGAAAGCGCCCCCATCACCGACCCCGGCGCGCTTCTGGTGCCGGAACCGCCACAACCGCTGCCGCCCGGCTTCCAAGGCCCGCTTCTGCCCGCAGGTGGCCTGCCGCCCGCCCCGAATGACACGCCCGCGACCGGGGCAGACACCAGCACCGACCAGCCCGTGACCGATGGCACCACCGGAGGTCGCAGTGATTAGATCGTGGATCGGCTCCTTGTGGTTGCACCGGCTGATCTTTCTGGCGGTGGCGGTGTTCCTGACCTTCCTGCGATTGCTGCCGCTGGACACCACGGCGGGTCACCTCCCGGGGCCGGACATCCTGTTGTGCTTGATCCTCTCCTGGATGGTGCGGCGGCCAGAATATCTCCCCGCCCCGATGATCGCCATCGTCGTGCTGACCGAAGACTTCCTGCTGATGCGCCCGCCGGGCCTTTGGACGGCGATTGTCGTGATGGGGGCGGAATTCGTCCGCTCGCGCTCTGCCCTGACGCGCGAACTCAGCTTCAGCGTGGAATGGCTGCTGGTCGTGGGCGTGATGCTGGCGATGTTCGCCGCCAACCGCCTGCTGATGGCGCTGGCCTTCGTGCCCCAGCCGGTGCTGGGCTTTGCGCTGGTGCAGATGCTGTGGTCAGTTTTGGCCTATCCCGCCGTTGTCGCCTTCTCGCGCTTTGGACTTGACCTGCACAAACCTGCTATGGGCGAGATTGACGCCTATGGGAGGAAGATGTGAGACGCCCGGTCCGCGATCAGGAAGACAGTGCCCGCCGGATCAACCGCCGCGCCCTGTTCATGGGCGGGTGCATGGCGGCGACGATCGCCGTGCTGGGCGGCCGGATGCGCTATCTGGGCGTGGACCAGTCCGACGAATTCGCGCTTCTGGCCGAACAGAACCGCGTCAACCTTCAGCTCATCCCACCCGCCCGTGGCCTGATCCTCGACCGCAACGGCAAGCTGATCGCGGGCAACGAACAGAACTACCGCGTTGTCATCACCCGAGAGGGTGCCGGCGACGTGCAGATGGTCCTGAACCGTCTCAGCCACCTGATCCCGCTGACGCAATCGGACCTGACCCGTGTGGTCAAGGACAGTGGCCGCAACGCTTCATTCGTGCCGATCCCGGTGGCGGACCGCCTGACATGGGAGGAGTTCAGCCGCATCTCGCTCAACGCGCCCGCCCTGCCCGGCGTGACGCCGGACGTGGGTCTAAGCCGGGTTTACCCGCGCGACACCGACTTTGCCCATGTGGTGGGCTATGTCGGTCCTGTGTCGGACAAGGATCTGGCCGCCCTCGAAAATCCGGACCCTTTGCTGCACATCCCCAAATTCCAGATCGGCAAGATCGGGGTCGAGAAGTGGAAGGAAGACGTCCTGCGCGGTGCCGCCGGCAACCGCAAGATCGAGGTCAACCATGTCGGCCGCGTCATGCGCGAGTTGGAACGGACCGAGGGGCAGTCGGGCGCCGACCTGACCCTGACGCTGGACGCCGACATCCAGAACTTCCTGCAGGTGCGTCTGGGCGACCAATCCGCCGCCGTGATCGTGATGGATGTCCAGAATGGCGACATCATCGGCGCGGCCTCGGCCCCCAGCTTCGACCCCAACCTCTTCGTGCGCGGCATATCCAGTGCCGATTATTCGCTGCTGACCGAAAACGACCACCGCCCCTTGGCCAACAAGGTCGTGCAGGGCGCATATCCGCCCGGGTCGACCTTCAAGATCGTCACCGCCTTGGCCGCGCTGGCGGATGGGGCGATTGACACCAACACGACGGTGAACTGCCCCGGCTACCTCGACTACGGTGGCCGCAAGTTCCACTGCTGGCGGTCAGGCGGGCATGGCAAGGTCGATCTGGCACATGCGCTGGAGCAAAGCTGCGACGTGTTCTTCTACGAGGTGGCCCAGCGCGTCGGCATCGACAAGATCGCAGAAATGGGCAAGACGATGGGCCTTGGCCAGCGCCATGATCTGCCGATGTCCGCCATTTCCGAGGGCAATCTGCCCACTAAGGCGTGGAAACAGCAGCGCTACAAGCAAGACTGGCGCATCGGTGACACGATCAACGCGGCCATAGGTCAGGGCTATGTGCTGGCCACGCCCCTGCAACTGGCCGTGATGACGGCACGGGTGGCCACGGGCCGTCTGGTGGTGCCGCGTCTGATCAAGGCCATCGGCGGGGTCGAAGTTCCCATCGAGGACGCAGCCCCCCTCGGCATGGAAACCTCCCAACTGGATTCGGTGCGCTCCGGCATGCAGGCCGTGGTGAATGGCCAGCACGGCACGTCTTTTGCCGCGCGCATCGTGACAGATGCGCTTCAGATGGCCGGCAAATCCGGCACGGCGCAGGTCCGCAACATCTCGGCATCCGAGCGTGAGACGGGCGTGGTGGGCAACACCGACCTGCCGTGGAAACAGCGCGACCATGCCCTGTTCGTGGCCTTCGCCCCCTATGACGCGCCGCGCTATGCAACTGCGGTGGTGATCGAACACGGCATGGGCGGGTCGGCCGCGGCAGCCCCCATCGCCCGCGACGCCCTGCTGCGCGTCATGACCGGCACCCTGCCCGACCCGAAAGACTACCCCGACAATCAGCGTGCGCGCATTCAGACGATGTTGCAGGAACTGCGTCTGCGCAACCCGGACGGCACCCAGCCTCCCGACATAAAGGCCTGACCGCGATGAGTTTTCTCGAATACCGCGTCAAGTTCGCGCCGTCTGGCTTTGCCAAGGTGCTGTATGTCAACTGGGGCCTCTATCTGCTCATCACCGCCTGCGCCGCCATCGGCTGGCTGATGCTCTATTCGATCTCGGGCGGCGATATCGCGATGTGGGCAAAGCCGCAGATGCAGCGCTATGGCGTCGGCATGATCCTGTCCTTGGGCATCTGCTTCACACCCATCTGGTTCTGGCGCAGCATGTCGGGGGCGGCCTATGCGCTGACCTTCTTCCTGCTGCTGGTCGTGCATTTCTTCGGCACCGTCGGCATGGGCGCGCAACGCTGGATCGACCTTGGCTTCATCCGCATCCAGCCGTCAGAGTTCATGAAGGTCAGCCTGATCATGGTCTTGGCCACCTACTACGACTGGCTGGACGACCGCCGGGTCTCGCGCCCGCTCTGGGTGCTGATCCCGGTCCTCTTGATCATCGTGCCCGCCGTTCTGGTTCTGATGGAGCCGAACCTTGGCACCACCCTGATGCTGGTCATCGCCGGGGCCGCAGTGATGTTCGCAGCAGGCGTGTCCCTGTGGTACTTCGCCGCCGTGGTGGGCCTGATTGGCGCGGGTGTGGCCGGGATCTTCCTCTTGCGCGGCACGCCATGGCAGTTGATCCATGACTATCAGTACAAGCGGATCGACACGTTCCTCGACCCCTCCGCCGACCCGTTGGGGGCAGGCTACAACATCTTGCAAGCCAAGATTGCCCTTGGCTCGGGTGGTCTGACCGGCAAAGGCTTCATGCAAGGCACCCAAAGCCGCCTGAACTTCCTGCCCGAAAAGCACACGGACTTCATCTTCACCACACTGGGAGAGGAGTTCGGTTTCATCGGTGCGATTTCGCTGCTGGCGCTGTACGCCATGATACTGATCTTCCTGCTATGGGCCGCGATGCAGAACAAGGACCGGTTCTCCTCTCTGATGCTGATCGGGCTGGCAGCCAACTTCTTCCTGTACCTCGCTGTCAACCTTGCCATGGTGATGGGCATGGCCCCGGTGGTGGGCGTGCCCCTGCCCTTCCTGTCCTATGGCGGCTCTGCCACGCTCGTCTTGCTTTTGGCCTTTGGCCTTGCGCAAAGCGCCATCGTGCATCGGTTGCGCTGATGCTGGCCTCAACCCTGCACCGGCACGGACGCTTCCTGATTGCCCTGATCCTCGGACTGACGTTTTGGGGGGCCAGCCATCTCAGCCCGCTGGACGCGGTGATGCGTGCAGTGATGGGGGTGAACGCCTTCTTCATCACCTACCTTGGCCTGATGCTGCGCATGATCCTGATCAGCACCCCCGACGACCTGCGCCGCCACTCCGAGGCGGATGATGAGGGCGCCTTCCTGATCCTCGTCCTCGCCGTCCTCGCCGTTGGCATCAGCCTCGCCTCGATCTTCCTTGTGCTGAACCGTGGCAGCGACTCGCTGGCCGAGGCGGTCTTCGCCCTCGCGGCAGCACCCATGGGCTGGGCCGCGCTGCAGGTGCTGGCGGCCTTCCGCTATGCCCATCTCTACTACGCCCCCGAACCCGATGGCGGTCTGGAGTTTCCCGGCACCAAGGAACCCGGCATCTGGGAGTTCCTGTACTTCTCCTTCACCATCGGCATGACGGCGCAGGTGTCCGACGTTGTGGTGACCGCTGGCAACCTCAGAAAGGTCGTTCTGCTGCATTCCATCGGCTCTTTCTTCTACAACACAGTCATTCTGGCGCTGGCAGTGAACGCCGGGCTGGCCCTGACGAAATAGCCCCAACCCCGAGGCCCCCATGCTGATCCTCTTCGCCGCCCCCACCCTTTGGCCCGAATACCAGACGATCCTGCCGCAGGCTCTGGCCGAGGTCGGCATCACGGCCAAAATCGTCACAGAAACCACCACCCCAGCGGCAGTCGACTACATCATTTACGCCCCCTCCGCCCCGCTGCAGGACTTCAGCCCCTACACCGGCTGCAAAGCCGTGCTGAGCCTTTGGGCCGGGGTGGAACGCATCGTCGGCAACAGGACCTTGACCCAGCCCCTGACCCGCATGGTCGACCCCGGCTTGACCGAGGGCATGGTGGAATGGGTCGTAGGCCACGCGCTCCGCCATCATCTTGGGTTAGACCGCCACATCGTCAACCCAGGCCATGTCTGGGACCCGACCTGCCCGCCGCTGGCCCGTCAGCGCCCGGTGGCCATGCTGGGGGTCGGCGCCTTGGGCCTCGCCGCCGCCCGCGCCCTGCAGGCGCTGAACTTCCCG
>CANBRQ010000046.1 GCA_947371955.1 Paracoccaceae bacterium
ACGCGCGGTTTACCATGGCTCTTGGGAAAGAACGGTTCAAGACGCGCCATTTGCACGTCGGTCAGCCAGAACAGATTGCTCATTGATCGGTCTCCTTACGGAGCCTGAATCACGCGGCGGCAGCAAGATCAATGGGTCCTGACCCTAGCTCTTAATTGATCATGCGGCACAGCGAATCCATACTCATCCGTGCGGCTTCAGTTCGCGCCGGCAGATTCCCTTCGAAAGTCATGAGTGCGGTCTCTAGAGCCATAACAGACGAGATCGCGAGAGTTAGTGCGTTAGTCGTTGCTCATACGGACGAATGCCGACGCCCTGATCATGATAAAACATCGCCTGGCGCACTGTTGCCATTCGAGCTGAAAGCGCATTCAGATCGAGAGTGACTCCAGTGTGTTTCAGTACAGAGCATGATGGCTTCTCATTTGGGCAAGTGTAAACATATTCCTCCGGGGAGCATGGTAATAGAAAATCATCAATATCGATGTCGAAATGGCTTGCAGCTTCACGGGCAATTGACATGTTCCTCCCGACAGTCTCCCCTTGTATAGCAAGCGTCACAATTGAAATGTTGCAGGGCGGCGTCCTTTGCCTCCAAATCCCACCCATCACCAAGCGCCGCGATGCGCGGCAAAAGGGCGTCTTTGAAGGCGAAAGGCGCGGAAAGGGCTAGGTGCACACGGCCCAGATCGTGGCGAAGGTCATGGCCCGAGCAGTCTTGGAGCCTCCAACCAGCGGGTGGCGGATCATTGCGAAGGTCCAGAGGGCAAAGGCAATGAAGACGCCGGTCAGTATCATCGTGTTCCAGCGGGCGATTGTCGCAAGGGTCGGGGGGGGCAGTGGGGCGGTGGGGGCAAGCGGGACATACCGGCCGATGGCCCAGAACAGCAGCCAGAACAGGCCCAGATACCACACGACATGCACGATCGAGGTGCGCCAGACCAGCAGGTGGTTCTTGATAAGCCAGCGGTCGAGGAAGCCTAAGGGGCTCGCCCGCACGGCGAAGCTGCCCGCGCTGGACCAGAAGCGCGACAGGGGGCTTATCCGCTTTGCTCCACATCGAAGAGTTGCTTCACCCAACGGGAAATGTCGTGCAAATAGCGGATGCCGATGTCGATCTCGCGGTCGAGGAGGATGCGGATCATCTCGGTCCGGCCCAAAGCCCGGTGGGTGTGGATGACCTTGGATATCCTGTCGAAGGCCACGCGCAGCACCTCAGGGTGGCGAAGCCTGGTGCACAACTCGGACAGGTCCAGATTGCATCCCAGTTCGCAAACGTTTTGCGAGCGGTTTGTTCCGACCTCGGCAAGCGGGCCGTTGAAAACGACACGGCCCTGCTTCAGGAACAGAATGCAGTCGGCTACCGCCTTGACATCGTAAAGATGCTGCGAGGGCAGGACTACGGCGATGGGGTTCGTGAAGGAATTCGCAAGTTCGCGCAGGTCGCGCAGGATGACCAATTGCGAACGGAAGTCGAGGTTGGCCAAGGGCTCGGGCAGAACCAGAAGCTTCGGCGTCCAGACCCGCGCCCGCGCCAGTTCGAACCGCAGCTCGAAGCTGCCGGACAGGGCATCCCAGCCGTGGTTCAGATCGTCGCGCAGGCCCGGCCGTTCGATAATGTCGTCGACCTCTTGGTCGTTCGCGGTGCCGGTGATGCCCTTGACGGCAGCCGCATAGCGCAGGTTGTCCCTCAGCGAGCCGAACCAGCGGCCCAGCGTCTGCGGCACATAGGCGATCCCGCGTTTGACGATGGCCCAGTTGATGGCATCGGGCTTCTCGGCGCCCAAACCGGTTTAGCTCAGCGTGCCCTCCTTGTGCTTCAACTCGCCCACGAGGATGCGGAAGAGGGTGGTCTTGCCATTGGTATTCTCGCCGATCACGCCGGTGATCTCGCCTTGGCGCAGGTCCAGATCGACACCTTGCAAATGGAAGCCAGAGCGTGGGTAGAGATAGCCCAGACCCTGCGCCCGCAACACGACCCCGCGGTGAGTGTCGCGCCCGTGGAACGAGTTCAGCGCGGCATCGCGCCGGGCCTTGCGGGCGCGTGCCTGCGGTTCGGCGGTCGCATTGTCGTGCAGAATCTCTGCAATCAGACCCAGCGCATCGCCATGTGCGGCAGTTTCACTATCTTCCGTCGGGCTTGGTTCCGGGGCCATCTTGAGCAGGATCGCGCTGTTGCGCAGGCCGGGGTCAATGGCGTGGTCGCGAGCAAACTGGACCAGACTGTCAAAGCCCAACCGCAGGTCTTGCGCCGAGATCGCGCTTCACTCGTTCCGCGTCTTTGATCAGCGAAACATCGGTCATGTTGCTTCGCCCTGCACGCTGGAATCGACGATCTCGTTCAACATTTCCAGCATCCTCCGCGTGAGGTTCTCCAAATGGACCAGGTACTGATGCTGCGTGAGGGTCTCGCGCCTCTGGCTCTGGAAAATGGTGTTGTATTGACCCGATAGCGTGACCGCTTCGATCCGGTGGTCACTGGAGGGGCCGAATGCGCGGGCGAAATCGATGGCCCGCAGGAATCCCTTCTTGTGATCCCCCTCACCGACGAGATCCTCGATCTCCAGGAGCCTTTTGGAAATGTCTCCGGCATTTGCCATGAAGCGGACTACACTTGGTTGAAGGAGGGTGCGGCGGGAATGTTGGAAAAGCGTACTGAAGCAAACGCAAAACCAAAAAATAGAAAAATGGCGAAATCGGACAATACTGGGCAAGGAATTCGTGGCCTTGACTGCTGTTGCCCTTGAGTGGAACGTCTGTGGAGCAAGGACGCGGAGGTGACCGCGCAAAAGGCTGGGTTCAACTGCAGCGGGATGTTGCATCTATGACGATATCCGAAGAGGCTGGGTCTGTTGGCAGCGGTCATCGGGCCAAGGCCAGCCTGTCATTTCCGGGGGGATCGCTATGCCGGTATCCAGAGGCGCGAAACGACTGAAGGTCGCCGTGGTTGGCCTTGGCTTTGGGGCCGAGTTCGTGCCGATCTACCGCGATCATCCCAATGTCGCCTCGGTCACCCTGTGCGATCCGCGGCCCGAGACGCTGAAGCATGTTGGCGACAGATTCGGAATTGCCGAGCGGTTTGTCGATTTCGATGCTGTGCTGGACAGCGATGTCGACGCGGTGCATCTGGTGACCCCAATCCCGTTGCATGGGTCACAGGCGCTGGCTGTTCTGAACGCTGGCAAGCACTGCGCCTGTACCGTACCCATGGCAATAGCCCTGGACGACCTGCACGCCATCGTCGCGGCTCAGCGGCACAACGGGCTGACCTATATGATGATGGAAACCGCCGTCTTCACGCGCGAGTTCCTGTTTGCACAAAGCCTGATGCGCGAGGGCAAGTTCGGCACGGTCTCTTTCGCCAGAGGCAGCCATTTGCAGGATATGGAAGGCTGGCCTGATTATTGGATGGGCCTGCCGCCGCAGTTCTACATGACCCATGCGGTGGCCCCGGCGTTGCATCTGCTCAAGACGCGGGCCGCGCGGGTGCATTGCTTTGGCTCCGGCCGTTTGCCGCGTGACCGGGCGGCGCGTTATGGCAATCCTTTTCCGGTAGAGACCGCAATCTTCCGGCTTGCAGAATCCGATGTGGCGCTGGAAATCACGCGCAGTCTGTTTCAGACCGTCAGGCTTTATACCGAGTCCTTCGCAATCTATGGCGACCGGCTTGGCTTCGAATGGGCGCAACTGGAGGAGGAGGCGCCCTTCGTCTTTTCATTGGAGCTGGAGCGGGCGGGCCGGGGCCGTGCCATCACCTCGACCCGGGTCGAGGTGCCGGACCGCGCAGACCTTTTGCCGCCCGCCATCGCCCGATATACCCGCGCCTTCACCCATCAGGACGGCGCGCACCCGTCCTTCGTGCAGGGTGGCGGCCATGGCGGCTCGCATCCGCATCTGGTGCATGAGTTTCTGTGCGCCATCCTAGACGGGCGCCCGCCTGCGATAGATGCGGTGACGGCGGCCCAGTGGACGGCCGCCGGCATCTGCGCCCATCAGTCAGCGATGCAGGACGGGGCGGCCGTAGCTATCCCGGATTTTGGCCTCTAGCCCTGACCCAGCGCGTTGGCGATTGTCAGGTTGCGGTGCGGCGCTATGTTCGGCGTCTAAGGCGGAGACTTCATGCTGATCCTGACGAACGCCACAATGCTGAACCCCGGAGCGCTGGAAGCCAGCAGCCTGCCGAAGAAGTTTCTTGGCCGGATATTGGTTTTGCCGCGCGGCGTGGGCCCGGGGACTTGGCTGCGGCTGATCGTCGAGGTGCAGGCGCTGCGCTATCTGGTCACGCTTCTGCCCTTTGGGCTGGCGCCGGTCTTCTTTCGCAACCTTGCCATGCCGGTCATGGAAGCCCCGGCCTTGATGCTGATGTGGGTGTCCGTCGTGGAACTGCGCGTGCTGCGCCTGTCGAAGAAGGCACGGGCATCCGCAGTGACGGCGGACGAGGCCGCCCGGTGGCTGGACATCCTGTCGTTCCGCGCCAAGGCCTGCCTGCGCCGCATCGCCGCCCGGCATGAGATGGCCGAAGGCGAATTGCGGCTGGTGGTCGAGCAATCCGAACTGGCACGCATCCGCCCCCTGACGCTGGTCACGGTCCAGACCGAGACGCCGGAACCGCATTTGCCGCCTTTGGACGCCACCGACCGTGCCGTCCTGCAAGACGGCCTGTTTGATGCCGAGTTCACCGAGCAGGACCTGCTCTTGGTCAATCACCACGAGGATGTCTATCTGCGCGATATCGTGCAGGAGGCGCGGGCCGTTTCGGCCCATGGCCGCATGGCAGCCTTCCTTGAAAAACGCGGGCTTGGGGCATGAGCGTCAATGCCGCCACCATCTCTGCCGGTGAGACGCTGCGTGTGCTGGAGGCTGGCTGGGCCGCGCAGGTTGCTGGAGGTTTGACTGCATCCTGGATGCTGCATGGCCGCCCCGGCGTGGGTAAGACTGAACTGGTCCAGAGCCTCGCCCAGAAGATCGGGGCCGAACTGTACGACTTGCGCCTGACCACGATCGAGCCGCAGGACTTGCGTGGGCTGCCCTATTTCGACCACGCCCGTGCAAGAACCGTCTGGTATCGCCCCGAAGACCTGCCCGATACCGAGGCTCCAGCGATCCTGTTCCTCGATGAACTGACCGCCGCCGCCCCCGCCTTGCAGCCCACCGTCTATGGGCTGTTGCAGGAACGCCGGGTCGGGCGGCATAGCTTGCCGGCCAATGTGATGATCGTCGCTGCCGGCAATCGGGTGGAGGATGGGGCGATTGCCTATGACATGGGCACGGCGCTCAGCGACCGGCTGATCCACATGATCGTGCAGGCAAATGCGGATGACTGGGTCAGGAACTATGCCATCCCGGCGGGCATCCACCCGAGTGTTGCGGCCTTCATCCGCACCCGGCCAGACCTGCTGGAGACGACCGAGGAAAGCCTGCGCCGGGGTCAGATGATTGCCTGCACCCCGCGCAGTTGGACGTGGGTGAGCCGGATCATGGCGGCGGTGCCGGACCGTGGCTTGCGGCAAGTGATGATTGCCGGCACGGTCGGCTCTGCCCCTGCGGCAGAATTCGCGCTGCTGGCAGATGAGATTGCAGCCACCGTTCAGATTGGCCAGATGCTGGAGGCTCTGCGGGGTGAACGGGCGCGCCTTTACCTACGCACGCTGCATGGGCTGACGGCTCTGGTCTATGGTCTGGTTGGCGCTGTGACGCGTGAAAGCCTGCCCGCCGCCATCGAAATCCTCGCCGATCTGCGCGGGCAGGGCAGTTTGGCGCAGACGGGACTGCCCCTCAGCGAACTCGCCAGTTTCGGTTTCGAACTGCTGATTGGCCGGGCATTCGAGAAGGGCTGGGAGGAGGCCTTCGCCACCTCTGAGGCCTATGCCGCCTACGCGGCCGAGCGCCGGTCTGCCGGTCTGCCGTGACCACCCGCGCTTCTCGCGCGCTCGCTCATCTGGGCGAGGTGGATGCCGCCCTGGCCGTGCTGGCCCTGTGGTGCCGCCACCGCGACGGCTCGGGGATGACACGCACCGAGGGCGATGTCATCACCTATGGGCCCGCCTTCGACCGCCTTGGCCTGGCGGAACAGGTGGGTCTGGTCGCGCACCACGTCCTGCACGTGGCGCTGCGCCATTCGGCCCGGCAGGCGGCACTGGCCGAGCGTTTGGGGGCGGCGTTTGATAGGGCGCTATATGGCCTCGCCGCCGACGGGATAATCAACCAGACGCTGATCCTTGCCGGCCACGCCATCCCGCGCCCCGCCGTTACCCTGACCGAACTTCTGGAAGATGCAGGAATGCCCGAACCCAGTGCCATCGCAGCGCTGGAGCGTTGGGATGCCGACCGGCTGGCGATGGCCCTGCACCGCGACCCCAAACGGACCGAGCGTTTGCGGAAATGGGGTCAGACGCGGGGCTTCTCGGTCGATCTTGGTGTCGGAGAGCCGCAGGACGAGGGCAGGGGCCAATCCACCGCCGACTGGCGCAACCACGTCCTGCGGGCTTTCGAGGCCGGGCGCAAGGCGGGCACCGGTATCGGGCGTCTTGGGGCGATCCTCGCCGACATCGCCCCAGATGCCGTGCCATGGGAGGTTCACCTGCGCGGCCTTCTGGCCCGTGCCTTGACCGAACGCCCGCGCGTCAGTTGGCGCAGACCCTCTGGCGGCTGGGTCGCCCGCATGGCAGAGGCCGAGCGGACCGGCAGCCCGGTCCCGGTGTTCGAACCCGGACGGCAAAGGATGGACCACAGACCGCGCATCGTGATTGGTCTTGATACATCTTCTTCCATCGACGCGCAGACCCTGCGGCTTTTCACCGCTGAGGCCGAAGGAATTGCCCGCCGCACCGGAGCCGAAGCGCATCTGCTGGCCTTTGACGAGGCAGTATTTTCGGAGGCCCGGCTGGAGCCGATGGGCTGGCACGGGTTGCGCGATGTTCCCTTGCGGACAGGAGGCGGCACAGACTTCAACGACCTGTTCGGAAGGGCGGCGAGGCTTCAACCCTCGATTCTTGTGGTCCTGACCGACCTTGATGCGCCGTTGCCTGCCAAGCCTGCGTTTCCGGTGCTTTGGGCCGTGCCGCTGGCTGTTGACGACCCGCCCTATGGGCAGGTCGTCCGGATTGGGGACATAAGCTAGGGGCCCCGTTCAGGCGTTGCGGCGGTAATTGGCCAGACGGTCGAACATGACGGCGAACAGGATAGCACCCCCGATGAAGGTGCCCTGCCAGAAGGCGTTGATGCCCAGAAGGCCAAGGCTGTTGCGGATTACCTCGATCAGCATCGCACCGATGATCGCCCCCAAGGCTGTGCCGCCGCCGCCCGCAAGGTTGGCCCCGCCGATCACGGCCGCCGCGATCACCTGCAACTCCATCCCTGCGCCGATGTTCGTGGTCACGGCCCCCAGCCAGCCGGTCTGAACGATCCCGGCAATACCGGCTGACAGCGACGAGATCATGTAGACCGCAACTTTGATGACCTTGACCGGCACCCCTGTCAGCGTCGCCGCACTTTCATTGCCGCCAATGGCAAAGACATGGCGGCCAAAACGCGTCCAGCGCAGGACGAATCCGGTCAGCAGGCCCAGAACGATGGTGTACATCACCGGGTTGGCAATGCCGAAGAACCATGCCCCGCCGCCCAAGGCCAGCAAAGCGTCATTGTCAGGCCCGAACTCGAACACCACGGTGTTGCCGGATGCCACCATCGCCAGCGAGCGTGCGACGGACAGCATTCCCAGTGTCACCACGAAAGGTGGCAGCCCGATATAGGCAATCAGAAATCCATTGAACGCCCCCACCACCAGTGCCGTGGCAATGGACGCCGCAATGCCGACCTCGATCGAATATCCGGCATGCATCACCACCGCCAGCACCATGCTGCACAGACACAGGACCGACCCCACGGACAGGTCGATTCCGCCCGTGATGATCACCAGCGTCATGCCAAGAGCTATGATCGCCGTAAATGTGACGTTGCGGGTGATGTTGTACAGGTTCTTGCTGGTCGCAAAACTGTCGGTCGTGAAGGACAGGGCAAGACTTGCCACGATCACCGCGACGAATACCCAGAAGGTCTGGCTTGCCAGTACTCCGGTCAGCCAGCTTTGCTGCTTTTGCGCGATGGAATTGGTCAAAGAGGTGGTCATGGAGAGCCTTTCCGCAAGGGGTCAGACGGTTTCAATGGCGCCGGTGATCAGACCGGTCACCTCTTCGGGCGAGCTTTTGGAGATTTCCTTGTCGGCAACCTTTGTGCCCCTGCGCATCACGATGACCCGGTCTGCCACGGCGAAGAGGTCGGGCATCCGGTGGCTGATCAGCACGACCGTGATGCCCTGATCCCGCAACCGGCGGATCAGGTTCAACACCTCGGCCACCTGCCGCACCGAAATGGCGGCGGTGGGTTCATCCATCAAAACGATCTTGGCATTGGACAGCCGCGTGCGGGCGATGGCGACAGCCTGACGCTGGCCGCCCGACATTTTCTTCACCAGATCGCGCGGCCGTGTTTCCGACTTCAACTCGGCAAAGATCTCTGCCGCGCGGCGGTACATCGTGGGATAATCCAGAATGCGCAGCGGCCCGAAGCCCAGCCGCAATTCGCGCCCCAGATAGACGTTTGCCGCCGCCGTGAGGTTGTCGCACAGCGCGAGATCTTGGTGCACGATCTCGATGCCATGCTCGCGCGCCTCGACCGGGCGGTTCATCACGATTTCTTTTCCGTCGATCAGGATGGTGCCGCTGTTGGGTTTGAAGTTGCCCGCCATCATCTTGACCAGCGTGGATTTTCCCGCCCCGTTGTCGCCCATCAGGCCGATCACTTCGCCTGGCTCTAGCGAAAACGACACATCCTTGACCGCTTCAATGGCCCCGAAATGCTTGGAAATATGCTTCAGTTCCAGAACTGCCACTTTGATCACTGCCCCCCTGAACGATCTTTACGGCGTCGCCTCATAGAAGCCCCACGCCTCGGGTCGTCATGCGCCGATGCGGCGGAACAAGACAGGAGCCGTCGGCCCGCCCACCCCCCTACAGACGTCATATTTGGGGATGAACAATATGGCGGGAATCCCCAAAGTCAATGAAATCTTTGGAATAATAGCGCTGTCATAAAATCTGGTTTCTGGTATTTTTGGGCTAGAATCATGTGCTCGACGGGCGGTGTCCGCTTGGCGCAGGGTTGCACTTAGTGACGCACTTGGATGAACCGCCTGTCACGATCCGGCTTCGACGAAGGGGCATCTCAAGCCTCCGGACACAGGTGGAACGACATCAACACTTTGCCGCACCACAGAAAATGCGGCTTTTTTGGGAGGACTGCTGACATGAAGAAGACCTTGATGCTTGCCACCGCTGCCGCCATCTTGGCGCTTGGCGCAGGTGCGGGCTTTGCCGAAGGCAAGAAGCAACTTGTGATCGTCGTGAAGGGCCTCGACAACCCCTTCTTCGAAGCGATCAATCAGGGTTGCCAGAAGTGGAACGCTGAGAACGCGTCCAGCGAATATGAATGCTTCTACACCGGTCCGGCCTCCACCTCGGACGAAGCTGGTGAAGCACAGATCGTGCAGGACATGCTGGGCAAGCCCACGACTGTCGCCATGGCGATCTCTCCGTCCAACGCCAAGCTGATCGCGCAGACGCTGAAGACTGCCGCGCCGACCATTCCGGTTATGACGCTGGACGCTGACCTTGCTGCAGAAGATGCGGCGCTGCGGATGACCTATCTGGGCACCGACAACACCCTGATGGGCCAGAAGATCGGCGAGTATATCAAGAAGGCCAAGCCGAACGGCGGGACCATCTGCACGATCGAGGGCAACCCCGGCGCTGACAACATCCTGCGCCGCGCCCAAGGCATGCGCGATGCCCTGACCGGCACTCCGGGTCTGGCGGCGCTCAATGGTGAAGGTGGCTGGACCGAAGCACCGGGCTGCCCGGTCTTCACCAATGACGACGGCGCCAAGGGCGTTCAGGCTATGACCGATATCCTTGCCGCGAACCCCAAGCTTGACGCTTTCGGCATCATGGGTGGCTGGCCGCTGTTTGGCGCACCGCAGCCCTACCGTGATCTGGTCGGGCCGCTGAAAGACCGCATCGCCAGCAATGACTTCGTGATCGGTGCTGCCGACACGATCGGCGCTGAAGTTGATCTGGCCCGCGAAGGTCTGGTCACCGCCCTCGTCGGTCAGCGTCCGTTCGAGATGGGATATCTGGCACCGGGCGCCATGATGGACCTGATCGCTGGCAAGAAGGTCGCCGACCCGATCTTCACCGGTCTGGACGAGTGCACCAAAGACACCGTCGACACCTGCATCCAGAAGTAATCTGGTCACATGACAAGGGGCGCCCGGTTCTGCCGGGCCCCTTTTGCATGGTCAGGCGGTAGCGCCCTCGAAAATCTCAAAGCCGGTGTCAATGCTGATGGGCTGGTCCGGGCGAACTTCGCTGGACAGGCAGGCCTCGACTGCGCGCTGGCCAATCTCGAACCGGTTGGCGCGGATGGTCGACAGGGGTTGCGGCAAGGCGCGGCCAATGTCCAGACCGTTGAAGCCAAAAAGCGCCAGATCGTCTGGCACCCTGATCCCCGCGCTCATGCAGTGAAACAGTCCGCCCACGGCCATATCGTCATTCGAGAAGGTCAGAACGTCTAGGTCCGGCGCCCGCGCACAAATCTCGGCAGTCTGCGCCCGACCTTTGGCAACGGTCGTCTGACCCTCGGACACAACCTCCGCTTCAAACGACAGACCGGCCTCGGCCAAGGCGTAACGCATCCCCCGATAGCGCATCAGGGCGCGCAAATCCTTGTCGCCGCCATAGCCGACATAGCCAAACCGCCGATAGCCGCGTCCAAGCAAGTGGCGGACCGCCGCTTTGCCTGCCGACACATGCGAAAAGCCAACCGCCGCATCGATCGGCTTGTGGTCAATCTCCATGAACTCCACCACCCGCACCCCACTGTTTTCCAGCATCCGCTGCGTGGCTTCGGTGTGGGTGGATCCGGCAATCAGCACGGCGGCCGGTTGCCAGGCCAGAAGGTTGCGGACGACAACTTCTTCCTTATCCAGATCGTAATCGGTGACGCTGATCACCGATTGCCGGTTGGTGCCCGCAAGGCCGGCATTGATGCCCTGCAAAATCTCGGGGAACACGATGTTCGACAGCGACGGGATCACCACTCCCACAAGGCGGCTGTCCAGCGAGGCCAGCGACCCCGCGATCCGGTTGGGCACATATCCCAGTGCCCGAACCGTCGCCATGACCTTTTCGCGCGTGGCCTCTGCCACCAGCCCCTGACCCCGCATGATGCGCGATACGGTGCTGTCGCTGACCTCGGCCAAGCGGGCAACATCACTGACGGTGACCTTGCTTTTCCGGTCTGTCAGCCGCTGCCTTTGCTTTGCCATGGGTCGCGCATTCCTTTTAGCCCTGCACGTATTTACGCCAAGGATGCGCCTCTTTGAAGCCCAAGACTTCGCGGGCTTTCTGGTTGGAAATCGGCGCTTCCCATTCGCCCATCTTGCGGGTGATCGGCGTGTTGGGGGCGTATTTGGCCAGGAAGGCTTCGGTCGGCTCATTCGCCGTGATCGTGTCGTTCACCGCGTTGAACACCTGATAGCCAAGGCCGTCCTTCTGCAGGCACAGATGCACGATCTCGCCCAGATCGCGGGCGTCGATATAACTCCAGGCGTTGCGCTTGCGGCTGGGCGGGTTGGCCAGATAGCCGGGGAAGTTGGCGTAATCTTCCGGCGAGATCACATTGCCGATCCGCAAGGCATAGATATCGGCGCCGAACCGCATGGCAAAGGCGCGGGCGGTCTTTTCGTTGACCACTTTGGACAAGCCATAGCTGTCCATCGGGTCGCTGTCGTAGCTTTCGTCCAGCGGGAAGGAGTGGTAATCCTTGTCGCCTTCCGCAAAGCAGACGCCATAGGTCGTCTCCGACGAGGCGACGATGACCTTGCGGATGCCCAACTTCATTGCGGCTTCGATGACGTTGTAGGTCGAGGCGACATTGGCGAGGAAGGTCTTGTTGTCAGGCTCCAGCCCCACGCGCGGGATGGCGGCAAAGTGGACCACGGCATCGACAGGGCCCGGCACCTTGCCATCGGCGTAATGTTCCAGCCCGAAATGGCTGGTCAGCGCGTTGAAGGTCTGCGCGCCGTCTGTCAGATCGGTGATCAGGGTGTTGACGCCGGGCAGGTTCAGCGGTTTCAGGTCGAGATTGAGGATATCATAGCCCTTGGCCAGCAGATGCGGCACTGCCTCACGCCCTGCCTTGCCTGTGCCACCTGTGAAAACGATACGCTTGGTCATGGTTGCTCCTTCAGAGAATTATTCCGCTTTCGGCAGGTCAAGCCCTGCCAACCCCGCCAGCATCCGTGCCACCGAGGCGTCATCGTCGCGCCCCATGCCCGCTGCCGCTGTCATGATGAACATCTGCAGTGCTGTCGATGCGACCGGCGTGGGAAACTTCAGGCCCCGGCCAATGTCCGTGACGATGCCGAGATCCTTGGTGAAGATATCCACCGCCGACCGGGGAGAGTAGTCGCCCTCCAGAATATGCGGCACCCGGTTTTCGAACATCCAAGAATTCCCGGCCGAGGCGGTGATCACTTCGTACACCTTGGCGATGTCCAGCCCCATGGCCTTAGCAAAGGTGATGGCCTCGCAGGCGGCGGCGATATGTACGCCCGCCAGCAGTTGATTGACGATCTTGAACGCGGCCCCGGTGCCCGCATCATCGCCGAGTTCGTAGACCTTGGCCGCGATGGCGTTCAGCACCGGACGCGCCTTGGCAAAGGCCGCCGGAGAGCCTGATCCCATCACGGTCATCTGGCCCGCTGCCGCCCGCACGGCACCGCCGCTGATCGGCGCGTCGATATAGTCGAGACCCAAAGCCTCTGCCCGTGCCGCGAAGTCGCGTGCGGCATCCGGCGACATCGTGGCGCAGGACAGGATCACCGCCCCCGGCGCCAATTGGGCTGCAGCCCCTTGCGGCCCGAACAGGACAGTTTCAGTCTGGGCGGCGTTTACCACAACGGTGATCACCGCATCGGCACCCTGCGCTGCCTCTGCCGGGCTGCCGGCGACTTGCCCGCCAATTGCGGCGAAGCGGTCTCGTGCGGCGGCGGTCACGTCGCAGCCCACCACGGAGAACCCCGCGCGCAGAAGCGATCCCGCAATGCCCAGGCCCATCGATCCTAGGCCCACAACACATACTTTCAGGCTTTTCGCGTCCGACATGCCGCCCCCGTAATCCGTTGGTTCGTGACTTAGGCTTGTTAGTCCCAAGGTGCAATGATAGCGTTGCCATTACAAGCCCCGGTGTGACGACAAACTCGGCAAGGTGACCGATTTGTGAAATGGAATCAGAGGGGTACTGGAACAGCGGAAAATCTTTCCGCCCGAACCTGCAAAGAGGTGGACTGTGCTGATTGGGGCGGTGGCCGATGACATAACCGGGGCGACGGACCTGTGTCTGATGCTGTCTCGGGCCGGTCTGCACACCGTGCAAGTGATGGGTGTCCCGACAGGGGCGCTGCCGCATGCAGATGCCGTGGTGATTGCTTTGAAATCTCGCACCATTCCTGCGGCCGAGGCCGTGCAGATGTCCGTCGCTGCCGCGCAGGCGCTGCTGGCGGCAGGGGCCGGGCAGGTGCTGTTCAAGTATTGCTCGACCTTCGACAGCACGGATCAGGGCAACATCGGTCCGGTGACCGAGGCTTTGATGGACCTGACCCAGACGCCCCTGACCATCGCCTGCCCGTCCTTCCCTGCCAATGGCCGCACCGTTTACAAGGGCTATCTTTTCGTCGGCGATCAACTGCTGTCGGACAGCCCGATGAAGGATCACCCCCTGACGCCAATGCGCGACTCCAATCTGGTGCGGGTGCTGCAACGCCAGACCGCGCTGCCGGTAGGCCTGCTGGACGCAGCAACAATTGCCGAAGGTCCTGACGCGATCGGGCTGGCCTTTGCCCGCGCCAAGACGTCGGGCCAACGCATTTTGGTCGCCGATACACTGACCGATGCCGACCTCCTGTCAATCGGAAAGGCCTGCGCGAACATGCGCTTCGTGACAGGCGGATCCGGCATCGCCCTTGGCTTGGCCGCCAACTTCGGGCGAGGGGAGACGGCGAAAGCCAGCCGCATGGCCGCGCCTGCCGGTCGCCGGGTGATCCTCGCAGGCTCCTGCTCGCAAGCGACGCGGGGCCAGATCGCTGCTGCAACCGCCGCCGGGATGCCGGCCCTTGCGCTGGATGTCGACCGTCTCGCCGCTGGCACGCAAACCGCGCAACAGGTGGCCGACTGGGTGCGGGCCCAGCCGGGCACGGCGCTTGTCTATTCTAGCGCCGATCCTGAAACCCTTGCCCACACCCAAGCCAGGCTTGGCCGGGACGCCGCCGGTGCCCTTGTCGAACACACGCTGGCCAGCATTTCCCAACGGCTGCGGGACGCAGGATTCACGCAATTTATCATCGCGGGCGGTGAAACCTCCGGCGCCGTGGTCGGGGCGTTGGGCGTATCCATGTTGGAGATCGGGCCCGAGATCGCGCCCGGCGTGCCATGGACCCGATCCTCAGGCGGGCCGGACCTTGCCCTTGCGCTGAAATCCGGCAACTTCGGCGCGCCGGACTTCTTCCTGAAGGCTTGGGACCTGCTGGAGGACGCGGCCCCATGACCGATCTGACCCGCGCCCGCGATGAGATTGCCCGCGTCGGCGCCTCGCTGTTTGACCGTGGTCTGACGCCCGGCTCAAGCGGCAATATCTCGGTCCGGCTGCCCGAGGGCGGCTGGCTAATGACGCCGACGAATATCTGCTTGGGATCCATCGACCCTGCCCGCCTGTCGCATTTCGACGCGGCCGGTCGGCATGTCGGCGGCGATGCGCCCACCAAGGAAGCCTTCCTGCACTTTTCCATGTATGCTGAGCGGTCGGATGCGCAGGCAGTCGTGCATCTGCATTCCAGCCACGCCACTGCCGTCAGCATTCTGGCTGATGTCGACCCCGCCGATGTGATGCCGGCGTTGACTGCCTATTACATCATGCGGGTGGGCCGCCTGCCGCTGGTGCCCTATTTCCCACCCGGCGACCCCGAACTAGCCCATGCCGTCAAGGCGCTCGCCAGCCGGCACCACGCCGTGCTTCTGGCCAACCATGGGCCGGTCGTCGCCGGAACCAGCCTGTCCAGTGCGCAATACGCCGTGGAAGAGCTGGAAGAGACCGCCAAGCTGTTCCTCATGCTGCAGAACCACGTTTTGCGCTCCCTGACCCCGGAACAGGTCGCTGACCTGCGCCGCCGCTTCAACCTGACCTGAGAAGGAGACCACCATGCCAGCAATCGAAACCGTAGGCTTTGTCGGCATTGGCCTGATGGGCCAGGGCATGGCCAAGAACATCGTCGAGAAGGGCTACAGCCTGACGGTCATCGGCCACCGCAACCGCGCCCCGGTCGAGGACCTCGTGTCCCGCGGCGCCACCGAGGCCGCCAGCCTGACCGACCTTGCCAACGCCTGCAGCGTCATTTTCCTGTGCCTGACCGGATCGCCTGAAGTGGCCGCCGTCGTGGCTGGCCTGAAACCCGGCCTGAAGGCGGGCACGGTCATCGTCGACTGCTCGACCTCTGACCCGACCGTGACCCTGACCCTCGCCGCCGACCTTGCGACCATCGGAGTCGAGTTCATTGACGCGCCCCTCAGCCGCACGCCGAAAGAGGCCTGGGCTGGCACGCTGGATTGCATGGTCGGCGCTTCAGAGGCGACCTTTGCCCGCGTCCAGCCGATCATCGCGACATGGGCTGGCAAGATCGTCCATATCGGCGCGGTGGGTGACGGCCACAAGATGAAGCTGCTGAACAACTTCCTGTCGCTCGGCTATGCTGCACTTTACTCGGAAGCGCTCGCCCTGTCGCGCAAGGTGGGCATACCGGTGGCCAAGTTCGACAATGTCATTCGCGGCGGGCGGATGGATTGCGGCTTCTACCAGACCTTCATGGGCTACAATCTGGAAGGCAACCGCGAGGCGCATCGCTTCACATTGGGCAATGCCTACAAGGACATGCGCTATGTGGAGTCGATGGCCAATGCCTCGACCGTGGCCACACCGATGGCCAGCGCCGTGAAGAACTCCTTCGCGCTGGCGATGGCGACGGGTGGCAATGGCCCGGAAGACTACGTGCCGCACCTTGCGGATTTCATCGCCAAGGCAAACGGCGTAGGCTGAGGCGAGTAGGCATCGCCCCAGAACAGGGCGGTCAAGGCTTTGGCCACGTGTGGTTGGCGACAGCCTGCCGCACGGCTTCCGGGGCGGGCGGCGGCCATGGGAAGCGCTTGCCCTTCAGTTTATCCACGACCAGCGCAAGGGCCTTGCCTTCCGCGCTGGTCGGCAACAGCCGGCTAGAGGCTGCGTAAAGGCCCAAGGTCACGCCCGACGTGCTGTGCGCCCAGACAGAGGCGCCGTGGTCCAACAACAAATCGACAGTCGTCCAATGATCTGCCCCGGCGGCCATCAGGACTGGCGTACTGCCGACGGCATCGGTCGCATTGATGCTGGCGCCAGACGCTAGCAAAAGATCAATCGCGGGTTCCGCGCCGTTCAATGCGGCTTCGTGCAAGGCGGTCCGACTGCCGCCGCGACCATCCGGATCGGCCCCACCCTCCAGCAGCAACTTCGCAACGGTCAGATCCTTGGCCCGGATCGCAACTGTCAACGGGGCATTCGCCTTGCCGCCATCCGGATTGGCGCCAGCTTTCAAAAGACCCGATACCATCTTGCGGTCCAGACCGCTGACCGCGACCAGCAAGGCCGTCTCGCCGCCTGTCCCCGTGACGTTCACCCCACCCGGTAGCGCTGCTGCCTGCGCCAGGGCATCGCTCAGCGCGCCTGCGGCGACCGCCTCTATGAAGCCGCGCTCGTCCTGCCGGAACGCTTCGAACAGTTTGTCACCCGCCATCTTTTCCCCCCGCGCCGGGCTGGAGACTGCCAGAAGCAGCACCAGCAACAACCGCCAACTACTTCTTAACGCAGCCAGCGTCCTTGCGCTCTTGTTCGATGCCACTCTTTACCCAATCCATGCCATGTTTGTTGATCGGACTATGCTCATCGATGAAACTCTTGCCATCCGGCACCACGACGGGCAGCGCGTGCCGCTGACCATAGGCGGGCGGCATCGTGGGCTTGCCCGACAGGTCCTTCGTGATATGCAGCGTTGCAAGGAACCCGCCGATCGCCGGATTCAGCCCTGCCACCAGTCCGGTCGCCGCGCCGAAAATCGCCTGCCGATTGTCCTGAACGGCCGACAGCGGATCGCCGGGCACATAATAGGCGGCCACCTTTGCCGCATTGTCCTGATACTCCTCCACCGTGGCATGATGCAGTCCAGCCGAGTTGAACGTGCTGGCCGCCTTGCCCGTGACGACCGAAGCGGCCGAGGCCAGACCCCCGCCCAGGGAATGCCCAGCAAAGCTGACATCGCTCGTTGCGAGGCTAACCTTCTTTGCCAGGTTCTTGGCCTGATCATAGTGATCGGTAGCCATGCCGACACCCTGCCTTGCATCGGCCAGCCAGTCTTGCTTGGTCGCCGTGCCGCGGAATGCCACGACATACGCATTGTTCCGCGGGTCTTGAAAGATCTCGGCCCGCATGGTGGAGTTTGAGGGTGACAGATCATCCGGCGCAATGCCCAAGGCGGCAAGCTTGGCCTTCCCCTCGGGCGTTCTGGGATCAAGCAGGCTGAAGGGTTCGGGCACGGGCGCTGCAACCGCATCATCGGCGGAATAGGTGTGTTCGGCCAGCTTGGCCTTTTCCAGCACGTCCAGCAGATGGGCGCAGACCGGGTTGAGGGTCGGTGCCACCGGCACGGCGGCCACGGAGAGCGGTGCTGCGGGTGGCGGGGGGGCTGACGGTTTGGGGATCGGTTTTGGCGGCGTTTTCGGCTTGGTGCTCGCGCTTGGTGGCGGCGTATCGGGTTCGGTCTTGCCGCCGCCTCCGCCGCCGTGCCGGGTCGAGGCGCGCTCCAGTTCGGCGACCCAGACCTCACCCGCGGTAATCGCAACCGCCAGACGCTGCAAGAAACCGCGGTCGGTCGAGTGTTGGATGCCAAGCCCGAAGCCCCAGTGCCGGACATTGGCCTTTACGTCCTCGGCAGCCAAATGGCGGCGCAGGAACCGCAGGGCCTCATCCTGATCGACAAACCGGCGTGAGACGCGATCCTTGCGCGGTTCGCCTCGGTCCAACAACTCGAACCGGCTGGTGATGTCGCCAATCCTGATGCCCAATTCCGCTACCCGTCTGCGTCACAGGTTTCAATGTGTTGTGGGTGAGCCTATGGGCCTGGCCCTTCAAAAGCAACGCTTGTCACAAACTGGCGCATTCCGTCTTCCGGGGGTTTCGGTCAAATCGGTGCCGGAACACCGGTCAACTTGCGGCGCAGGGCGGCGTCTGACCGCGCGATCAGGCCATCCGAGGGCGGGGTCACCCGGGGCGCGGACAAGTCGGCAAGCGCCGGGATCTCGGCAGGGTTGACGTTCAGCATCCGCAGCACGACCGCGATGATCTCGGCCATGTCATAGGCTTGACCCATGGCGGTCCGTTGCAAGGCCACAACCACGACCGCAGCCATGCAATCCACCAGCAGGTCGACCGCCGCGACACGAAACCGCCCCATATCGATACCGCGTTGCACCAAAGGCGGCAGCAGGACCGAGACGAGATTGCCCCGTCGCAGGAAGTTGGTGCCGATCATGATGTGAAACCGCGCCAGCAGCGGGTAATCATCCGCCACCTCAAGCCCGGCCCGCAGGGCGATGGCGCAGGATTGGGCGGGGTCTTCCACCTCGGCTACGGCGGTCAGCGCAAGGTCCAGCCATTCGTCGACAAGGGCATCCCGCGCCGACAGCATCAGCTCATGCACATCTGTGAAGTGGTTGTAGAAGGTGCCGCGCGATACGCCAGCGGTGGCTATCACATCGTCGATCACAGTGGCCTCGATCCCCTTTTCGGCAATCACCAGCAAAGCCGCCTCGACCAGCCGCCCGTGCATCTTCTCGCGCCGGTGGGCTGCAACGATGGGGCGGTGGTCGGGACGGACGGATTTCATGTGGCTGGTTCTGGCTTGACCCGGAAGACGAGGCAATAGAGCGCCGGGACGAACAGCAGGGTCAACAGGGTGCCAACGATGATCCCGCCCATCATGGCATAGGCCATCGGCCCCCAGAAGACCTGACGAGAAATGGGTATCAGCGCAAGGCTCGCCGCCGCCGCCGTCAGCAGGATCGGGCGGGCGCGGCTGTCGGTCGCGCCAAAAACCGCCTGCCATTGCGACAGGCCCCGATGCTGCAACTCCTCGATCTCATGGACGAGGATGATCGAATTGCGGATCAGGATGCCCACCAATGCCAGCACACCCAGAATGGCCACAAACCCCAGTGGCGCGCCCGAGAACAGCAGCGCCGCCACCACCCCGATCAGCCCCAAGGGTGCCACCGCAAGCACGATGAAGCTGCGGCGGAAGCTTTGCATCTGCACCATCACCAGCGTGATCATGATCAGCAGCATGATCGGCACCACCGCCACGATCGGCGCCTGACTTTCCGCACTGCTCTCAACTGAGCCGCCGATTTCCACCGCATAGCCCGGCGGCAGGCTGGCTGCGAAGGCGTCGATCGCTGGTTGCAGATCCGTGGCGATGGTAGCCGGTTGATCCTTAGTCACCACCGCCGCCTTGACCGTCACGGTCGGCAGGCGATTGCGCTGCTGGATGATCGGCTGTTCCAGCGTCCATTCCAGGGTCGCGAACGAGATCAGCGGAATAGGTTGCCCCGCCGCATTGCCCAGTTGCAGGTTCTGCAAGGACGCGACCGAGGATCGGTCCGCATCGCTGCCCCGTGCCACGACGTCGATGAGCGTCTTGCCATCACGCACTTCCGTGACGGTGTAGCCATCAAACAGGCTATACAGCGCATGGGCCACATCGGTTTGCGTCAGGCCGAGTTGACGCAGCTTCTCCTGATCCAGCACAACGCGGGCGACGCGGGCAGGCTCGCTGTAGTTCTGGGTGATCGTGTCCAGCCGCTTGTCTTTCGCCAGAACGGCAGCCAGATCGCGGCCCAGATCGCTGACCTTGTCGGGGTCGGGGCCAGAAAGGCGGTATTGCACCGGCTTGCCGACCGGTGGCCCGAGTTCCAAGTACTTGGCAAAGATATCAACACTGGGCAGGGTCTTGGCATAGTCCCCCACCGCCGCCCTCAGCGCATCGCGCGCGGCGAGGTCGCCCGTCATCACGACGATCTGACCGAAGTTGTCCGCCGGTGTCGCCGCGTCAAACGCGAGAATGAAGCGCGGCGCGGTGCGGCCGACATAGGTGCTCCAATAACTCGGCTCCTTGCGGGTGGCGAGCCAGGTGTCCAGTTGCGTCATCACCGCGTCGGTTGACTTGAAGCTGGCGTTCTGGCGCAAGGTGACGTCGATGATCAGTTCCGGCCGGTCCGAGGTGGGGAAGAACTGCTGTTCCACGAACTTCATACCGTACATCGAGGTGCCGAAGGCCAGCAACGTCACCAGCACGGTGAGCCATTTCGCCGCATCGCCAGACGCAGGATGCCCTGGAAAAGGCTGCGCACGCGGCCCGGCTTGTCGGAATGGTGCTTCATCGTCTTGGGCAGAAAGGTCACCCCCAGAATCGGCGCAAACAGCACCGCCACCGCCCACGACAGTATCAAGGACACCACGATCACGTAGAATAGCGAAATCGTATACTCCCCGGCCGCCGAGGTGTTCAGGCCAATCGGTATGAACCCGGCCATCGTCACCAAAGTGCCCGTCAGCATCGGAAAGGCGATGGAGGACCAAGCCGCACTCGCCGCCTTTTCCAGACTTTCGCCCACCTCCAGCCGCGAGATCATGGTTTCGATCGAGATCATCGCATCATCGACCAGGAGACCCAGCGCAATGATCAGCGCGCCCAATGATATGCGCTGCAGCGTGATGCCCATCATGTCCAGCACCACAAAGGTCAGCGCCAGAACCAAAGGAATGGCCAAGGTCACCACCAGCCCGGCCCTGATGCCCAAGGAGACAAAGCTGACCAGCAACACGATCACCACAGCCTCGACCAAGGCGCGCAGGAAGTGGTTGACGGATTCCTCGACCACCTTGGGCTGATCGGCGACCTTGTGAAGCTCGATGCCGACCGGCAATGCCGGGGCCATCTTCTTCATCACCCCATCTAGTGCTGCCCCAAAGGACTGGATATTCGCCCCTGCGCGCATCCCCACGATCAGCCCGATGGCGGGCTGGCCGTCATAGCGGTACAGCGCCTTGGCCGGATCGACATAGCCCGCCGTCACTGTGGCGACGTCCGACAGGGCAAAGAACGTATCCCCCACCCGCAGCGTCGTGGCGGCCAGTTCATCCGCCCCGGTGAAACTGCCCGAAACGCGGACCATGACCTTCTCCTCCGCCGTGCGGATCACGCCTGATGGGACAATGGCGTTCTGATTGGCAAGCGTGTTCAACACTGTCGTCGCATCCAGCCCCAAGGCGGCCAACCGGCGGGTCGAGAATTCAAGATAGATTATCGGGTCCTGCGTGCCGACCAGATCGACCTTGCCCGCGTCTTTCAGTTGCAGGACGGCGTTCTGCACCGTCTCGGCCCAGTGTTTTGCCTCCGCCGGAGAATAACCGTCATAGGTGAAAGCATAGATGTTGCCATACACGTCGCCAAAGCTGTCATTGAAGCCGAAGCCCGCGAATTCCTTGGGGAAGTCGCCCTTGATGTCGTTCATCATGTTGCGGATGCGCTGCCATGTCGCCGTTACCGCCGGGGCCTTGGTGTCCGCCGTCAGTTCTACATAGACCGTCGCCACACCGGGCTTTGTCTCTGACCGGGTGAACTTCAGGTTCTCCAGCTCTTGCAGCTTCTTTTCGATGCGCTCGGTGACTTGGGTGACCGTCTCTTCGGTGGTGGCACCGGGAAGGGCCGCCTGAATGATCATGGTCTTGATGGTGAAGGCCGGGTCTTCCTCGCGCCCCATCGACAGATAGCCGTAAGCCCCCGCCAGCAGCGAGACGAGGATCAGATACCACACGAATGACCGATGCCGCAGCGCCCAGTCCGACAGGTTGAAGCTCATCCGTTTGTCCCCTCGGCCGCAGATGGACCAACTGTCTCGCCTTCGGTCAGGGAGTGGACCCCCCGGACGACAATCTCATCCCCGGCAGCCAGACCGCCGGTCACCACAACCCGCTCGCCAAGGCTTTGGCCAAGGGTCACCGTAACCAAAGCCACCTTGCGCCCGTCACCCACGCGCCAGACCAGCGGCGCCTCAGTGGTACCGGTGATGGCGCTGGCGGGCAGGGTCACCACGGTGGCGGTCTCTCCGGCCAGTTTCGCTGTGACCAGACTGCCCAAGCGGTAGGACGGTGGCGGGTTGGTCAGGGTCAGTCGAATGCGGCGGCTGCGAGTGCCGGTTCCGGCGGAAGGTTCGATCCGGTTCAGCGTGCCCGACACGGGAAGGCTGCCGCGCCCTGTCACCTCGAACGTATCCCCCAGCTTCAGCAGCGACAGCACATCGGGCGGGACATCCAGCACCGCCTCGCGGCCCTTCAGACCTGCCAGCGTCAGGATCGGCGTGCCGACGGACACCACGGTGCCCGGATCAACCATCGTGGCTGTGACAATCCCATCCATCGGGGCCTTGAGCGCGCTGTAGCTGGCGGCATCCTTGGCGCGTGCCAGATCAGCCTCGGCCGCCGCGACGCTGGCCTTGGCGGTTTCAAGCGCCGCCTGCGCGCCCTCCAGCTGTGCCGATGACGCTACGGCCCGATTCGCCAGTTCCTGCACGCGGTCAAAGCTTTGCTGGGCAAACTGCGCCTGCGCCTGCGCGCCCTGCAACGCGGCTTCCGCGGCGGTGAGGTCTTCGTTCAGGGTTACCTGATCCAGCGTGGCCAGCGTGGCCCCGGCCGAGACCTTGTCCCCCGCCGCCACATCCAGCGACGCGACGCGGCCAAGGGTCAGGAATGCAAGGTTCGTCGTCACCTCGGCCTCGACCGTGCCGGTGAAGCTGCGCGATTGCACGGGGCCGGGAGTGATGATTTCCGAGACGACCGGGCGGGCGGTCTCGGCATGGACGGGCTGCGCCAGCAGCGCCAGAGCAAGGGCAAGACGGCGCATCAGTTCCCCGCTTTCACCGGTGCCACATCGCGGCCCGGGAACAGAAGTTGCGATCCATCGGTGACGACCATGGTGCCGGGCGTGATCCCGCCTGACAGCCGCACGGTATCCCCGCCATAGGCGCTGACGGTCACCGGCACCTGGCTTACCGTCATCGAGGCGGGATCAACCGTCCAGACCGCCGGCCCGCCTGCGAGCGCGGTCAGCGCTGTCCACGGCAAAGTGATCCCACGCACTTGCGGAATGGTCAGCCGCCCAATGACCGGTGTGCCAAAGACGGCACCATCCGGCACCGCACTGTCGACCCGCGCTTTCACCACGACCGAGCCCGTGTTGGGATCCACCAGCGGAGAGACTTCGGTGATCGTGCCGTCCATCGTCAGGTCCGGCTGATCCACGGGCGTTAGGGTGATCTTGTCGCCGAGGAAAGCTTCCAGATTGACGCCGTCGGGCGCGTTGAAGACCGCTTCAAGCCCGGCATCGGCAGCCATGGAGACCACCTTTTGCCCGGGGTTCATCACCTGCCCCGGTTCCGCTGCGCGGGCGGTGACCGTTCCGGCGCGAGGGGCGGTCAGCACGGTGTTGCCCTGCGCGGTGCGGGCCTTGGACAACTGCGCGTCGGCCTGATCGCGAGAGGCTTGCGCTGACAGCAGGGTTTTCGTTGCTGTATCGACATCGGCCCGTGTCCCCGCGCCCCGAGACAGAAGTTCCTGCGCGCGGTCACTTGCCTGCTGCGCCTCGCGTAAGGCCGCATCGGAGCCGTTCAGGCCGGCCGTCGCGGCGCGGAGTGCGGCATCGGCCTGCGTCGGGTCAACCCGCGCCAGTTCCTGCCCGGCCACCACCCTGTCGCCATCGCGCACCGCCACGGAAATCACCCGGCCCCCTTGCGGGAACGATACGGGAAAAGCCTCGATCGCCTGAAGCGTGCCGGTCAGGGCCACCTCAGTCAAGGGAACGGTCATTTCTGCCGTGACGATGTGCACAGGCAAAGGGTCGGCACTGGCAAGGGGGGCCAGAAGAGCAAAGCCGGCTGCAAGGAAAATACGTTGCATGGGACCTCAGAATAAGAATGCCGCAGCGTATTTTCAAAATGACAATAATGTCAATATTGGGCGGCAAGAACTGGGAGGCATGCTGCGATGCCCTCCGGTCCTTCCAGTCCAAAGCTCAGAACAAGTCGATGAACGCCGCCAGCCCGCTGAGATCGGTATAGTGGTCAATCTGAAGCGTATCGCCCAGTGGCAGATGAAAGACGACATGGTCGCCTTCCACCTTGGCGTAGGCCGCAATGAATTCGGTCACCGTCATGTCTTGCGGGCCGATCTTCGCGGCAAACTCAAGTCTGTCCCCTTCAGCCCCGTTGAAATCGGTGATGCGGTCATGGCCGCCCAGCTTGTCGAACACGAAGTGATCAGCCCCCAGCCCGCCGGTCAACACATCTGCATCCTTGCCGCCGTTCAGGGTATCGTCCCCGATGCTGCCGAAAAGCTGGTCGGACTGCGTGCCGCCATCCAGCTTGTCATTGCCCGTGCCGCCGTTGAGCGTGTCGTTGCCCCAACCCGCGTCAAGTGAATCGTTCCCGTCGTCGCCGTTCAGCAGGTCCGCACCCGCGCCTCCGAACAGAAGATCGTGGTTTGCGCCGCCGTTCAGTTGGTCATCGCCCAGCCCGGCGTCCAGTTTATCGCAGCCATCGCCACCGTTCAGCACGTCCGTACCGATACCGCCTTCAAGTCTGTCGTTGCCGTCACCGCCGTTGAGCAGATCATTTCCCTCGGAACCGCGCAGCGTGTTGTTGCCACTGCCGCCGTCAAGCGTATCGTCCCCCAAAGCACCAAACAGGCCATCGTTGCCGTCATCGGCGACCAAGTGATCGTTTCCGGCTCCGCCATACAACATGTCATTGCCGACACCGCCGTACAGCAGATCATCGCCCAGACCACCGTAGGCCACGTCGAAGCC
>CANBRQ010000047.1 GCA_947371955.1 Paracoccaceae bacterium
GAATGAAGGGGCGGGGGAACGGCTTTTGCCCCTCGCTTTCGCTCAATATCCCGCGGGAGATCTGGAGTGTGCGAAGCCTCCAGCATGTTCAGCCAATGCGGTCAGGGCAGGATTTGCAGCCAGACCCAAGCGGTGAAGATCGAGAGGGCAGTGGCGATCAGGACGGCGGAGGCGTTGGCGCGGCGGCCCGTGGCGTAGAGATGGGCGAAGAGATAGGCGTTTGCCCCCGGCGGCATGGCGGCGGTGACGGTGGCGGAGCGCAGGCTTGCCACGTCAAGCTGGAACAAGCGGCCGAGGCCATAGGTTGCGACCGGATGCAGGAAAAGCGAGACGCCGACGATGAGGGCGATGAGGCCGATCTCGCCCTCGGGCTTGTAGCGGTAAAGCACGCCGCCGAGACCGAAGAGGGCGGTGGGCAGGCCAGCCTTGCCCAGCATGTCGGTGGCGGCATCCAGTGCGCCGGGCATGTGCAGGCCGGACAGGTTCACCGCAAAGCCCGCCGTGATGGCCAGAACCAAGGACTGCGAGAAAATCGCCTTGACCACCTGCAGCGTCAGCGCCTTGGCCGACAGGCCTTGGCCATGGCTGCGCACCAGCTCCATCAGGGTGATGCCGAGCGCATAGAACAGGGGCGAGTGCATGGCGATGATGGCGTAGTTGCCCGCAAGCGCCTGCGGGCCATAGGCGCGCTCGGTGATCGAGAGGCCTAGGAGCAGCGAGTTCGAGAACATGCAGGCAAAACCGGTCGTCACGGCCTCTTCCAGCGGGCGGTGGAACAGTTTCCACGCGCCGAAGAAGCCTGCGGCGAAGCACAGGAAGGCTCCGGCGTAGAAGCTGACGATCAGGCCCGGGTGGAAGCTGGTCTTCAGGTCCAGAAGGGCGATCTGGCGGAACAGCAAGCAGGGCACCGCGATGCCTTGGCTGAAGCGCATCAGCGCATCGACGGCCGCGTTGCCGAAGCCGCCCCATTTTGCCATGGCATAGCCCGCGCCGATGACAAGGAAGACCGGCAGGATGACGTCGAGCAGAAGGCCCATTCGTTCAGGCCTGATTGTCGAAGCTGATCACCATGCCGTCATAGGCGGGCTCGATCCCCTTGGGCAGTTCTGCGCAAAGGGTGGCATAGTCCATTTCGATATGCATGTTGGTCAGCACACCATGCTGGGGCCGGGCGCGGGCGAGCCAATCGAGCGTCATGTCGAGATGCGCATGGGTCGGGTGCGGCTTCCTGCGCAGCGCATCGACGACCCAACAGTCAAGGCCTTGCAGATGTGCCCAGGACTCCTCGGGGATGGCCACCGCGTCGGGCAGATAGGCCAGGGGGCCGATGCGGAAGCCAAGCGCCACCATGGCGCCATGGTCGGCGGGGAAGGGGGTGAACTGGATCGGGCCGGCAGGGCCGTCGACCTGAAACGGCACATGGCTGATGGCTTGCAGGTCGAGGATGGACGGATAGGGCGAGTCCGCCGCCTGTACGAAGGCATAGGCGAAGCGCGAGGTCAGGGCATCACCGGTCGGGCCATCGGCCCAGACTTTCAGGCGCTGGCGGGTGTTGAAGACGATCTGGCGCAGGTCGTCGATGCCATGGGTGTGGTCGGCATGGGAATGGGTATAGACCACGCCGTCCAGCACGCCGATCCCGGCATCCAGCAATTGCTGATGCAGGTCGGGGGTCGTGTCGATCAGCACGCGGGTGATCAGGTCACCGGTGATCTTTTCCACCAGCATGGAACAGCGGCGGCGGCGGTTTTTCGGGTTCTTGGGGTCACAATCGCCCCAATGGCCGCCAAGCCGGGGCACGCCACCCGAGGAACCACAGCCAAGGATCGTGAAGCGCAAGGTGGACATCAGGCAGCCTTTGCGGCGCGGGCCGCCTTGGTGAAGAGACGGTCGAAGTTGGCAGTGGTGACGGCGGCGAATTCGGCTTCCGTGATGCCGTAGAGGGCGGCACCATGTTTGGCGGTAAAGGCGGTGTAGGCGGGTTCGTTGCGTTTGCCACGGTGCGGCATGGGTGCGAGGTAGGGGCTATCTGTCTCGACAAGGATGCGGTTCAAGGGGGCGGCGGCGAAGATGTCGCGGACTTCGGTGCTTTTGGGGAAGGTCGCGATGCCGGACATGGAGAGGTAGAAGCCCATCTCCAGCGCCGCTTGGGCGAGGCGGGGGCCGGAGGAAAAGCAATGCATCACACAAGGGTAGGGGGCGATCTTCATGCCCTCTGACAGGATGGCTTCCATGTCGTCGTCGGCGGACCGGGCGTGGATGATGAGGGGGAGTTGGGTCTGTTGCGCGGCTTCGATGTGGAGACGGAGGGAGACCTTTTGGATCTCGGCACTGTCGGCGGTGTAGTGGTAGTCCAGCCCGGTTTCGCCGATGGCGACGAATTTCGGGTGCTTGGCCAAGGATACCAGTTTATCGACGGTGACAAGCGGCTCCTTGGCCGCGCTCATCGGATGGGTGCCTGCGGCGTAGTAGACGCCTTCATAGCTTTCCGCAATGGCGCGGACGGCGGGTTCCTGGTGCAGTTTGGTGCAGATGGTCACCATACGGGTAACACCTGCGGCGCGGGCGCGGGTGATTATGGCATCCCGCTCGCCTTCGAAGTCGGGGAAGTCGAGGTGGCAATGGCTGTCGACAAGTTCGAAAGGAGCGTTGGTCATGTCACCTCTGGGCGGTGCCGGACGTCATCTGGGAAGCCGTCTCGTCCACCTTCAGGACCATATCCATGAGAAGCGCGGAAGGGTCAAGGTTGACCGCCTTGCCCTTGCGCGCGCGCAGGCCCAAATGTTGCGCAAGGTCGGCCCAGATGCGGGCAGCGTCTTCGGAAGAGGCAAGACGCTCGATCAGTTGGGCTTCGCCTTTGGCAGCTTCCGGGGGAAGGGTGCGTGTCGCGGCGGCGCGGGCGAGGCGGGCGAGGAAGGCGTCCAGCAGGGTGACCGTCAGATCAAACGCCTCGGGCGTTTTGCGGTTGGCACCGGCGTCGGCCAGCAGGCGGGCGAGGTGGCGGTCCAGTTTGGGCAGGGTGGAGAAGAGGCGAATCAGGGCGGCGTACAGCTTCAGGCCGTCGAGGTTGGACAGGCGGAAGGCCTCGCCCACCGAACCGCCGGCCAGTTGGGCGAGGCCCTCGCGGTCATTTGGGTCGATGGCGGCACCGGCTTGGGTCAGGGCGTCGGACAGGTCTTGCGGCTTCAGGGGGGCCAGTCGCAGGTCGCGGCAGCGCGAGCGGATGGTGGGCAGAAGATCGGCGGGCTGGTGACTGATCATCAGGAAGGTCACCTTGGCGGGCGGTTCCTCCAGCAGCTTCAGGATGCCGTTGGCGGCGGAGCGGTTCATGTCATCCGCCGAGTCGATGATGACGACGCGCCGGCCACCGTCGGCGGCGGAGAGCGACAGGAAGTTGCGGAGCGTCCGGGTTTCGTCCACCGTGATGTCGGCGCGCAGGCGGTCGGCCTTGTCGTCATAGGGGCGGCGGAGGAGGAAAAGGCGGGGTTCGGACAGCGCGAGCAGGCGGTGCGAGACCGGGTCGGTTTGGGGGATGTCGAGGGTGGTCGGTTTGGGCGGGGCGAAGAAGCCGCCGTCATCCTCGGGGGTTGCCAGCAGGAAGCGGGCCAGACGCCACGCGAGGGTGGCTTTGCCGACGCCCTTCGGGCCGGAAATCAGCCAGGCGTGATGCAGGCGGGACGAATTGAAGGCGGACAGGAAAGTGTCTTCTGCGGTTTGATGACCGTAAAGGTGGGCGGTCTGGCGCGGGTGGGGGGCGCCTTCCAGACGGTCGGGCTCGGGGATGTCGATCATGTCAGGTGGGCGAGGGCGATGGCAGTGATGTCGGCTGCGACCTGCGCTTGCGGGCGGGTGCCGTCGATCACGCGAAAGCGGGGTTCGCGGGCGGCCAGCGCCAGAAAGCCGGTGCGCATCCTGGCTTGCAGGTCCAGCCCCATGTCTTCAAAGCGCATTTCCGTGCCGGCACGGGTTTGGGCGCGCGACAGGCCGATCTCGGCGGGCAGGTCGACAAGGAAGGTCAGATCGGGCTCGACGCCGATCATCAGGGCGTGGAGTTTGTCGACGGTTTCCGCCAGATCCCCGCGCGAGATGCCTTGATACATCCGCGTGCTGTCGGCGAAACGGTCGGTGATCACCACGGCTCCTCGGGCCAAAGCCGGACGGATGGTCTTTTCGAGATGGTCGCGGCGAGCGGCGGTGAAGAGCAGGATCTCGGTCTCGGCAGACCAGCGGTCGGGGTCGCCCTCCAGCACCAGTCGGCGGATTTCCTCTGCCCCCGCAGAGCCGCCCGGTTCACGGGTCAGGACAACCTCATGGCCAGCCTCCCGCAGGGCAGCGGCCAGCAGACGCGCCTGGGTCGATTTGCCGGACCCGTCGATGCCTTCGAAAGAGATGAACCGCCCGGTGTTCTGCACGGGCGCCTCAGATGCCGTAGCGGGTGCGCAGCTGGGTGAAGGCCACCATGACCCGTTCGGCAAAGCCAGCCGGGCCAATATCCGTCGCGGCCAGCAGATCGACATGCTGGTCAGGCAGATCAGGCAGATGGATGACCAGATCGGCCAGCTTAGCGCCCTTGGCAATCGGCGCTTTGATCGGGCCGGTATAGACGACATCGGCAGAGACATCGTTGGCAGCCCCCGCCGGGATCAGCAGTTGCAAGTCCTTGGCCGACACCAGACCGACGCTTTTCGCACTGCCCATGAAGACATCGGCCTGCGCAATTTCTGCCCCGGCCTTGACCACGGTTTTCAGGGCGAACTGGCGAAACGCCCAGTTAGCGATCCGTTCCGCCTCTTGGGCGCGGTCCTTGTCACTGGTCAGACCGTTGAAGGCAAAGACAATCCGCCGGTCACCCTGCTTGACGGACCCAACCATGCCGTAGCCCGCTTCCTCGGTATGGCCAGTCTTCAGCCCATCCGCGCCGATGTTCAACTTCAGCAGTGGATTGCGGTTGTTGGCATTGGCGGGCGAGCGGTCCTTGTAGTTGTAATCAGTCTGGGCAAAGACCGGGTACAGGTCCGGATAGGTGGTGATGATATGGACCGACAACATGCCAAGGTCCTTCATGCTCATCCGCTGACCGGGATCGGGCCAGCCTGACGAATTGGCGAAGGTGGAATTCTGCAGCCCCAACGTCTTGGCCCGTTCGGTCATCTTGCGGGCGAATTCCTCCTCGGATCCCTCAAGCCCTTCTGCCACCACGGTGCAGGCATCGTTGCCGGAGTTCACGATCATGCCCTGGATCAGTTCCTGCACCGTGGGCCGGTCGCCCTGCTGCAGATACATGGTGGACCCACCCTGCGCCGTGAAGCTGACGGCTTTGGCCGAGACGCCGAAGGTCGTATCCATCTGGACGCGGCCATCCTGCAGTGCCTCGAACAGCATTTCCACCGTCATCAGCTTGGACATCGAGGCGGGTGGCACCGCCATGTCGCCGTTCTTGTCCAGAAGAACGGTGTTGGTCGTCATGTCATAGACCCAGGCATGGGTCGCCGATGTCTCGAAAGCGCGCGCGGGCAGCGCGGCCATCGAGATGAGGGCGACAAGGCAAACAAGGCGGCGCAGCAGGGTCATTTGGGGGTAGTCCTTTGATGAGGGCCCCTGAATCGGGGCCCTTTGACGTGTCCTGTCAGCGTTTCAGGACATAGGCATCCTTGAAGCCCGCCGCTTGGATCTGGGCAAGCAGCGCAGAGCCGCCGCGTGCGGTCACACTCCACAAATCCTTGCCATGGCTGGATTCCTTGGTGGTGCTGGCGGCGATACCCGCCTTGGCCAGCACGTCGGCAGCGCGTTTGGCATTGGCTTCGACCGAGAAGATGCCGATCTGGATCAGCGCGCCCGATCCTTGCGGCGCAGGGGCTGTGGCCTGTGCCGCCGCGGTGGTGGTGGCCGGTTGTGCGACGGGCTTGGCCGAAGCAGCAACCGTTGCTGCGGGTGTGGCGGTCGGCTTATCCGTCGTTTTGTCTGCTGGCTTGGCAGACGCCTTGTCTGTCGGCTTGTCCGCAGGCTTTTCTGCGATCTTGTCGCCCGGCTTTGCCGAGGTCCGCTTGGCCGAATCCACGCCGTCCAGCGCAGCGGTCGCCGTGGCCACCACGTCCGTCTGGCCAGCGCCGCCCACCGATTCATTGGCATCCAGAAGCGGCTTGCTGGCATCAGGGGCCGTCGGCTGCGCCTCTTCGCGGCGCAGTGCCGTGACGTTGATCACGGCAGGCTCACCCGCCAGCAGACCCAGCGCATCCGCCGCATCCGACGACAGTTGCAGCTTCGGCCCCGGCAGGCTGGCATCGCGCTGGAACAGCCCGCCAATGACGAACTTGCCATTGGCCGGATTGCGCATGATCACCCGTTCGGGGTTCTTGGCATCCGGCGAAGCGACCCAGACGCCGCCCAGCGAGGGCCGGCCATCCCAGAGCCCCTTGGCCTCGGTCTGAAAGACCTCCGGCGCCTCAACATCATGGTCTACCAGCCTTACCGATGTGGCGGGCTGCGCATCGCTGCCGGCCGCGTCGGTCATGGGGGTGGTTCCGGTGCCCGGCTCACAGGCCGACAAAGTCACGCAGGCCAAGCCCGCAACAATCCAAGATTTCAACAATAGTCCTGCCATTCCAAGCCCCATGCTGTGCGCGGTCTGTCGCCGCGCTTGCCTGCCACATCTCGTGCAAACCGGAAAAGCGCGCCGGATCAAGGTCTTGAGCCCAATATCCATCGCCTTGACCGCAGCAACCCAAGGCCAAAACCAACCCTGTCCCGCGCGACCACCCCAGTTTCACGATCCGGGTCCATGCTCACTGACCCGGTTCATGGGGTATCATAGCTTGAAGGGACGTCGCAGGGAAGGGCGGCTCTGGCCCGCTTGAAACGGGAAAGCGGAAAAGAGCCCGGCATGCCCTTTCAGAATCGTTCGCAAGTGGCTATGCCGCGCCTCGCGGTGACGGATTTGTGTCAATGCAATCCCGCCACCGGTCTGAAGATCCCCTTCGCCAAGGCACAGCCCCGCTGCGCCGGATGTCGTAACGGGGTCGTGCATGCGAAAGCTTGCGGGCAGCTTGCGAAAGGTTCAGCAGCGGACAAAACCGCCCTGCACCGATTGCCAAGACCCGGACGGAACGGAAGTGTGGCCGAGTGGTTTAAGGCTCTAGTCTTGAAAACTAGCGTGCGGGGAACCGTACCGTGGGTTCGAATCCCACCGCTTCCGCCACTTGCCCTTTAGATTTGGCGCGAAATTGCTCCGCAACACACTGTTATATATCGGATTTTTCTGTTTCGGCTTATTGCCGGCTGGCTGGACAGATGACCAAATTGCAGACCAAATTCATCCGCCGTACTTTCGTCCGTGATGGTCGATTCCACTTTTCCAGACGGGTTCCATCGGACCTGATAGACCACTATAAAGTGGATCGGATCGTTCGAGCACTAGGAACTTCATCTGTCGGTGAAGCCAGAAAACTCGCTGCCGCTGCATCTGCACAACTTGATACCTATTGGGTGACTGTTCCTCTCACTCGAATGGAAGCCATCGGACATGAACTGCGGGTTCAGATTGGGGCTGTGGGTGTGCTTTCTCCCGCTTTCCCTGCGGTCAATCTTACCCCGACCACAGTGGCAGCTATCACGCTGACAGAAGCGCGTGATCTTTACCTAAACCTGAAAGGCAAAGGTCAGTAACTCCCAGCGTCTTCTTGTCTGCTTTTTCGGCGACCACGATAGCTCCTTAACGGTTGGCGATACGAGTATGTCGCGCTGTTTCACGAGTGAGTACTCACTCGGCCCTCAGTTGCTCCTTGAGTGTGGTTCGTAAGCGGTGCTGGAAGCTCATCCTCATAGACCAAGCGCCCTACCTGATCCGTCATGTCGGGGAGGGCGGCTACGATCCGCTTTCGGTGTCCGGCATCAAGCCGTCCGAACGGCGAGTCAACAAAGATTGGACCCCGAAGCGGCGCATTGTTCTGGAGCGCGGCCACCAGCGACAGCGCAACGACATGCTTGTGCTGAACCAAACTCAAGCTTGATCGCCTTCCGCTACACGAGCATCTTCAGGTCGCCACAGACCGAAATCGCCTGTCCCGAGACGAACCGGCCCGCGGGTGAGGCCAAGAACAGAATCTGGTCGGCGATGGCCTCGGGTGGCACGAATTCCTTGAGAGAGGCGTAACGGAACGCCTCGGCTTCCGTCTCGGCATAAGAGACGCCGCGCTGTTGCGCCTTTGCCTCCAGCACCCGGCGTTGGCGGTCGCCTGCGACCAGTCCGGGCAGAATGGCGTTGACGCGGATGCCGTCTTCACCGAGTTCGATGGCGAGCGACTTGGTCAGCCCGATGACGCCCCATTTCGCCGCCGCATAAGGCGTGCGCAGGGCGAAGCCGACGCGGCCCGCGACCGATGACATGTTGACGATGGAAGGATTGGCGCTGGCCCGCAAGGCGGTCACGGCGTGAGAAATGGCAAGAAACTGGCTGGTCAGCACAACATCCAGGGTCCGGCGCCAGGACGCGGAGTCAATCTCTTCGATAGGGGCCGTGGGGCCTGCGATACCTGCGTTGTTGACCAGACAATCCAGACCGCCAAGGGTCGCGATGGCCCGGTCAATGAAGCCTGTGAAAGCCGCTTCGTCGGCCACATCAACCGCTTCGGCCAAGGCCAGTGGCGGCAAGGATTTCAGCGCGACCGGGTCGATGTCGCAGGTGGCGACCGTGGCGCCCTCGGCCAGAAAGCGGTCGAGGATGACCCGGCCGATCCCGGCAGCCCCTGCCGTCACGATGACCTTTGCACCCTTCAAGCCCATCTCCATCGCCGTGGTCCTTTCAGAATTTCGGATCGCGCAGCACGATCTGCGTCTGGGTCACCATGGCGGCCATCTTGCCGTCCGCCCGTGTCAGGGTCGTCTGCCAGACCATTGTCTGCTGCCCGCCATGCAATAGGATGCTGACCGCTGTCACCATGTCTCCAGCCGGGATGGCGCGGAAGAAGTTGGTCTTGCTTTCGACGGTGGCCGTGCTCTCGGTCGGTCCGATGTTGAGAAAGGCACCGACGCCGCCCAGATGATCCGCCATCCCCATCACTGCCCCGCCATGCAGCTTCCCGTTGCGGTTGAGCAGGTTTGGCGTCGCCCGCATTTCGCCCTCCACCCGGTCGGGTCGGGCCTGCAGGATGCGCAGGCCGAGGAGGTCGGCGAAGGGCGGCTGGATACCGGCCAGAGGATGGGTCAGATCAGGGTCGCTCATGTTCCCTCGGATTTGGGCTGCACGGGGTTCTGCGCGGGCCGCCGCGCCACGTTGCCCCACCGTGTAACGGAATGACGTGGCAAGAGAAATAGCCGGAAAGCGGCGATTGAGGCAGCGTTCAGGGTCCCTGCACCCATTCCGCGCACGCGCGTCAGGTTCTGGGTCGCGAGAGCGGTGCGCATCGACCCTTCGCTTTCGTCCGAAAGCGGTGGCAAAAAAGTTGCGCATTGGACCCGTATTTGTCAGACATATGACATTGGTGTGAGAATCAAACGTTCCACATCAATTGCCACGCCGCGCCAAGCAGGGTGCAACGCCTCGCTGCATGTGGCCATTGCCAATGAGAAACGTCAGCACGGAGGAACCAATGAGACGTCTTTTGAAGATCGTGGGGGCACTCGCCACAGCGACGCTGTTGTCAACAGCCCCGCTGAGGGCCGACACCACCGTTTACAGTGCTGGCGATAGCACCAGCGGCACCTATATGGACTACATGAAAACGGTCTATGCCCGCGCGGGCAGCCCGGAAGTCATTCAGATTCCGCTGACCAGCTTCGACAAGAATTTCGACCTGAACGCCCTGGCCGCCGAAAGCTGGAGCCAATCGGAAGACGGCCTGACCTGGACCTTCAAGCTGCGCAAAGGACTGGTCTGGAGCGACGGCGTGCCGCTGACGGCGGGCGACTATATCTTCGCGATGCAGCGCGCCGCCACCACGGGCTATGACTTCGCCTGGTACTGGGGCTATGCGGGCGGCATCAAGAACTGGGATGACGTGACCAAGGGCAAGGCCGATGTCTCCACCTTGGGTATTGCGGCACCCGATGACAACACGATCACCGTCACCACCTCGGCACCCAAGCCCTATCTGCCGGGCGTGGTCTCGCTGTGGTATCCGGTGCCCAAGCACGTCTGGGACAAGGTTGGCGACGAATGGGCCGCCAATGTCGACACGCTGGTCGCTTCGGGCCCCTATATGGTCAAAAGCTGGGAGAAGTCGAACAACTCGATGACGCTCGTCAAGAACCCGACCTATACCGGCCCCTGGCCGGCCTCGGTCGACACGATCGTGATCGACCCCTCGCTGGGCGCGCCGGAAGTGGGCCTCCCGGCATTCATGGCGGGCGAGGCGGATTTCTCGTATCTGAATGCCGGTCAAATCCCCTTTGTGGAAAAGCAGTTTCCGGGCCAGATCACCAAGAACGCGGTCTTCGCGACCTCTTACATCTCGTTCGACCTGAAATCGGCGCCGTTTGACAACATCAACGTCCGCAAGGCGCTGCAATATGCGGTGAACCGTGACGAACTGACCTCGACCGTGCTGAAGGACCTTGCGATCCCCGGCAAGTCGCTGCTCCCGCCGGGCTATCCTGGATACAACGAGCATGTGACCTCTCAGGCCGTCTATGACCCAGAGAAGGCCAAGAAGTTCATGGCTGACGCGGGTTACCCGGATGGCAAGGGCTTCCCCACGATCGAGATCTGGTATCGCGATCAGGGTGGCTATAACGGCGCCATCACCGCTCCGATGCTGCAATACCTGCAACAGCAGTGGAAGGACACTCTGGGCATTACGATGAACCTGAAGGTGATGCCGACCAAGGACTGGATGGACGGGCTTCTGAACCACAAGAACAACCTGTTCCTGGCACCTTACGAATATGACTACATCGACCCGTCCAACTTCTATGGCATCTTCTACAACGGCGGTCGTCACGACTATCATAACCCGAAGTATGACGAGCTGGTGGCCAAGGCCGATGCCAACCCGACATGGGACGAGCGTGAGAAGCTGTACGAACAGGCCGAACAGGTGCTGATCGACGATGCGGCGATCATTCCGGTGGTTCACCCGATCACCAATGCCGTCGTCTCGAAAGACCTGACGGGCGAAGGCACCACGCCGAACAAGCTTGGCTTCACCCCGCTGCGTCAGCTGGCGCTGTACTTCTACACGCATATCTCGAAGAAGTGACATGACCTTACCCCGCCCCCGGCGCGTTGCCTTGGGGGCGGGGACCTCTCAAACCCCAGAAATCCCCCTGATGCGCTTGCTTGATATCCAGAACCTGACCGTCAGTTTCAGCCAGCATGGCGGATTGGTTCAGGCCGTACGCGGCATGACGCTGCATATTGATCAGGGCGAAAGCCTTGGGATCATCGGCGAAAGCGGGTCGGGCAAGTCGGTGACCTGCATGGCCGCGTTACGGCTGCTGCGCGAGCCTCCGGCCAGGATCACCGCAGACCGCATGGTGCTGGCGGACGTCGATGTGCTGAAGGCGCGCGGCGCTGAACTGGCGCAACTGCGCGGCAAGGCTGCCGCAATGATCTTTCAGGACCCGATGACGGCGTTTGACCCCTCTTTCACCATCGGCCACCAGATTGTTGAGACGATCCTCGCCCACCGCTCCGCCCGCAAGGCCGAGGCGCGGAGTGAGGCGCTTGGGCTTCTGGCGCGGGTGGAAATCAAGAATCCGGCGGCGGTGCTGGACAGCTATCCGCACCAATTGTCCGGCGGGATGCTGCAGCGTGCCATGATCGCCATGGCGCTGTCCTGCCGCCCCAAGATCCTGTTCGCCGACGAGCCGACGACCGCACTGGACGTGACTGTGCAGGCGCAGATATTGCAACTGATCAAGGACGTGCAGATCGAATTCGGCATGGGTCTGGTGATGGTGACCCACGATCTGGGCGTCATCGCCGAGACGGTCGACCGCGTTCTGGTCATGTACGGCGGGCGCGTGATGGAGCAGGCCCCAGTGCAGGACCTGTTCGACACCCCGGCGCATCCCTATACGGTGGCCCTTCTGGCCTCGATCCCCGGACGGACCGGCGGGCGGCGGCGGTTGACTGAAATTCCCGGTGCCTCGCCCAACCCGGCCAACCCGCCGACCGGCTGCCCATTTCATCCGCGTTGCCCGGTGGCGGTGGCCCGTTGCAGTCAGGACACGCCGGTGCTGCGCAGCACGGCCCCCGGTCGGGATGTCGCCTGCTGGAGGGCAGAATGATGCAGACCGCCCTGGAACTGCGCAACCTGTCCAAGACCTATCATATCCGGGCCGGTGGCGGCCTGTTTCCTGCCGTGAACACCTTGCACGCGGTGCGGGGCGTCTCGCTGATCTTGCCACGCAACAAGATTCTCGGGCTGGTCGGCGAAAGCGGATCGGGCAAAAGCACCACGGGGCTGATGGCCCTGCGTCTGCTGGAGCCTACGGGAGGCCAGATCCTTGTGGGTGGCGCTGACATCACCGGGCTGGATCACAAGGCGCTGAAACCTTTCCGCCGCAAGATGCAGGTGGTGTTTCAGGACAGTTATTCCGCGCTGGACCCGATGATGACGCTGGCGCAGATTGTAGCGGAACCCTTGCATATTCATGGGCTTGGCAGCGCACGTGAACAAACCGATCAGGCGCTGGACTGGCTGGTGCGGGTGGGTCTGGATCGCAGCTATGGCAGCCGTTATCCGCATGAACTCTCGGGCGGCCAGCGCCAAAGGGTGGCCATCGCCCGCGCCCTGATCCTGCGGCCCGATGTGCTGGTGGCAGATGAGCCGACCTCGGCGCTGGATGTGTCGGTGAAGGCGCAGATCATCAACCTTCTGCAGGACCTGCAGGCCGAGATGGGCCTGTCGATCCTGTTCATCAGCCACGATCTGTCGGTTGTCCGATCGCTGACCGACAGCGTGGCGGTGATGCTGGCGGGGCGCATTGTGGAGCAAGCCCCGACCGAGGCGATCTTTGCCGACCCGCAGCACATCTACACCCGCTCGCTTCTGGACGCGATCCCGGCGCTGAACCCCAAGGACCGCCAGCGTCGCAGCTTCATCAGCCCGGCTCAGATTGAAGCCGGGACTCCGCGCTACTCGGCAGCGGCCCTTGGCATCCCGCCGTCCGATGTCCCGGGTCTGGTGCAGGTATCACCCGATCACCTTGTCGAAGCCGTGGTGACGCCATGATCCGGTACATCCTGAAACGCGCCGTCTCGATCCTGCTGACCTTCGTGACCGTGTCGGTCATCGTCTTTCTGATGATGCACGCCGTGCCCGGCGGGCCGTTTGACGGCAATGACATGCCGGTGTCGAAAGAGGTGCGCGACAAGCTTATGGCGAGCCTTGGCCTCGATAAGCCGCTTTATGTCCAGTATTTCAAATACATGTGGGGAGTGTTTCACTTTGACTTTGGCGTACCTTTCCAAAGCCCCGGTGAGACAGTCCTGCAACTTCTGGCGCGCGCCTGGCCGCCAAGCCTGATCCTCGGCGGGCTTGGCGTGGTGATTGGTGCGACCATCGGCATCCTTCTGGGCATCGCCGCAGCCCTGCGCCGCAACAGCTGGATCGACTATATCGCCTCGACCCTTGCCACCTTGGGTCTGACGATCCCGGTCTTCGTGATCTCGATGATGCTGATCCTGATGTTTGCCGTCTTCCTCGGCTGGCTGCCCGCCAAGGGCTGGGACAAGCCGAACTCGTGGTACCTGCCGATTGCGGCCTATGCGATGATCCCGATGGCGACCTATGCCCGCTACACCCGCTCGGCCATGCTGGACGTGTTGAACAAGCCTTTCGTCACCGTCCTGCGCGCCAAGGGCCTGTCCGAACGGCGGATCATCTTCCAGCACGTCCTGCGCAACGCCGCCCTGCCAATGGTGGCCGTGTTCCTGCCGATGTTCATCGGCACGGCCACAGGCTCGATCTTCGTCGAGGCGATGTTCCGTGTGCCGGGGCTGGGGGCCTATTTCGTCTCCTCCATCACCCTGCGCGACTACCCGCTGGAGATGGCGCTGATCCTGATGATCACCATGATGTTCTGCCTCGCCTACCTTTTGACAGACATCGTCTATGCGTTGCTCAATCCGCGCATCCGCTTTGGGGGCAAATCATGACCCAAGCCACGCCGCGCCAGCACGGGCCGCTGTATTTTGCATGGCGGCGGTTTGCGGCCAACAAGGCGGCGGTGGTATCTGGCCTTGTCCTGATGATCCTTGTCCTGATGGCCATCTTCGCACCGCTGCTCACCAAGACCAACTATGACGAGCAGAAGTTCCTGACCGACGCCTATGCCATGCCTTCGTCAACCTACTGGTTCGGCGTCGATGATCTGGGGCGGGATTTCTTCTCGCGCATCGTCTATGGCTCGCGGATATCGTTGACCATCGGCTTTTCGTCCGCGCTGTTTTCGGTGCTGATCGGCATCCCGCTGGGCGCCGCCGCCGGTTACTATGGCGGCGCGGTCGACTGGGCCGTCATGCGCCTGATCGAGCTGTTTTCCGTTGTCCCCTCGCTTCTGGCCGCCATGCTGCTGGGCGCGCTGACCGGAGGCGGCTTCTTCACCATCGTGCTTGTGGCAGCCCTGTTCGGCTGGGTGCAGGTCTGCCTTCTGGTCCGCGCCCAAGTGAAAGCCGTGCGCGAGAAAGAGTTCATCCGGGCGGCTCAGGCGCTGGGGGCCTCGCCGGGCTACATAATCTGGCGGCACCTGATCCCCAATTCGGTGTCGCCGATCATCGTGGGCTTCGTGCTGGCCATTCCCTTGGCGATGATGCTGGAAGCTTCGTTGAGCTTTCTGGGCATCGGCGTCCCGCCGCCGCTGCCAAGCTGGGGTCAGATGATCAATGTGGGGATGAACTTCATGTACTTCTACTGGCATCTGGCGGTCTTCCCGACCGCCGCCCTTGCCATCACGGTGCTGGCCATTACCCTCTTTGGCGATGGTTTGCGCGATGCCCTTGACCCGACCCTGAAAGGCCGTTGATTTGCGCGAAAATTTGTCCTCGTTGTTCCTTTTGGACCCGGATGTCACGTTCCTGAACCACGGGTCTTACGGAGCTTGTCCGCGCCCGGTGTTCGAAGACTATCAGCGCTGGCAGATGAAGCTGGAACGCCAGCCCGTGGCTTTCCTTGACCCCTCTCGCGGCCTGACCGGCTGGATGCGCGACGGCCGGGTTGCGGTCGCGACCGAGGTTGGTGCTTCGCCCGATGATCTGGTCGGCCTGACCAATGCCACCACCGGACTGAACATCGCCATCCAGTCACTGGACCTTCGCCCCGGTGACGAAATCCTGACAACCGATCACGAATATGCCGCCCTTGAGAAGACCTGGGCCTATGTCTGCCGCCGCAGCGGTGCCGTGGTCAAGTATGTGTCAATCCCGCTGCCCTTGACGACCGAGGCGCAGTTCACCGATGCCCTGCTGGCCGGCATCACCGACCGGACCCGCGTCCTGTTCCTGAGCCACATCACCTCGGCTACGGCTCTGGTCTTCCCCATTGAGCGTGCCGTGGCCGAAGCCCGGGCGCGCGGCATCATCTCGGTGATCGACGGGGCGCATACGCCGGGCCATATCCCCTTGAACCTCGATGCGCTGGGCGCGGATTACTACGCGGGCAACTGCCACAAGTGGATGATGGCGCCGAAGGGGGCTGCCTTCCTGCATGTCCGGCGCGAGCTTCAGGCGAGCCTGAACCCTTTGGTGATCAGCCACGGCTGGACCGAAGATGCCAACAAGCCCGGGGCGCAGGGTCCGTTCGGCAACTCGGGTTTCGTCGACGAACTGGAAGTCCAGGGCACTCGCGATCCCTCGGCCTGGCTGGCTGTGCCGGCTGCCATCGCCTTCGCCCATCAGCATGACTGGAAATCCGTGGCGCGTGATTGTCGCGCCTTGGCGCAGGACACGGCGACGCGGGTGTCGGCCCTGACCGGCCTGCCGGGCTTCTGCAGCCCCGAATTCTGCGCCCCACAAATGGTGTCGATGCCGGTGACCAACTGCGATCCGCTATTGCTGAAGCAACGCCTGTTGGACGAGTTCGCCATCGAAATCCCCTGCTTCAAATGGCAGCAGCACACCATCGTGCGGGTGTCGGCGCAGGGCTACAACACGCAACGGGACATGGATCATCTGGTTGCGGCCTTGACAGTCCTGCTGCCACAGCTATCAGCCGAAGGGTGACCTTGCGACCTCAAGGATCAGCCCAAGGGGAACTACCATGAAACGCGGCGCTCTGCATTATCTGGAGCCGATTGCCACGCCGTCGCGCGGGACGGCGGTGCTGGACGCCATGGCTGAAATGATCGAGCGGGCAGGGCTTGGGGTCGGTGACCGACTGCCGCCGGAAGTGGCGATTGCCTCGGCGCTTGGCGTCGGACGCTCCACCATCCGCGAGGCGCTGAACCGTTGGGAGGGGCTTGGCCTGATCCGGCGGCGGCGGGGCGATGGCACTTACCTCACGGCCAAGGTCCGCACCTCGCATGGCCCCTTGCCCACGATGGTGCAGCTTGAGGGTGAGGCGATCCTGCGCCTGCTGGATGTGCGAAGGGTTGTGGAATCCGGCACCGTCCGGCGTGCGGCGCTCAATGCCACCCTGTCCCAACGGCTGGAGATTGGCCGGCTTTGCGATGACCTGCTGCAGATCGTTGCTCGCGGTCTGCCCTACCGCGTGGCCGATGCCGCCTTTCACGCGGCGATTTGCGATGCCACCGGGAACCCGATGTTCGGCCATATGCTGCAACAGATGGACGAGGCGCTGGAGCGGTCGGCGGAATCGCCGTTTTCGGTGCCGGGCTTCGGCCTCGCCTCGTTCCCGCCGCATCGCAACCTGTCCGATGCCATCGTGGCGGGCGACGCGGATGCAGCCGAGTCGGCGCTTAACACCATCATCGACCGGGTCGAGGCGGAAATCCGGGTGATCATCGCCGGCGGCCCGCCGTCAGACCGCTGACCTGCGCCACGATGCTGTCAGCGTCGATGCCGTAATGCCGGTACAGATCGCCAATCGTGCCGGTCTGGCCGAAATGCTCGACCCCAAGCGAGATCGTCCGGTGCCCGCACACCCCGCCAAGCCAAGCAAGGGTCGCCGGGTGCCCGTCAATCACCGTGGCCAATGAGCAGTGCGGCGGCACCTCACCCAACAGCGTCTCGATATGGGACTGCGCCTTGGCTCCGCGCGCGCGGGCGCGCTGCGCAGCCGTCCAGCCCGCGTTCAGCCGGTCGGCTGAAGTGACGGCCAGCACGCCCACGTCCCTGCGGCTGTCTGCCAGAAGGCCCGCCGCCCGGATCGCCTCGGGGGCCACGGCGCCCTGATAGGCGATCACGACGTCGCAGTTTGGCCCCGGCTTGCGCAGCCAATAGCCCCCGTCGATCGCCCCTTGCCGAAAGGCGTCGTCGCGGCGCTTGCCCGGTTGTTCGATGGGATTGGTGGACAGCCGCAGATAGACCGAACCGCCGGTTTCATCGCGCAGCCAAGTGCGCTCGCTCGGGTCGCCCTCGCCATTCTTCTGCAGGTAAGCAAAGGCCCAGGCCATGATCACCGCCAGTTCATCGACAAAGGCCGGTTCAAAGGCCGCCAGCCCGTCCTGACTCATCCCGATCAAAGGCGTGCCGATCGACTGATGCGCCCCACCTTCCGGGGCCAGCGTCACACCCGATGGCGTGCCGACCAGGATGAACCGCGCATCCTGATAGCAAGCATAGTTCAAGGCATCAAGGCCGCGCGCCACGAAGGGATCATAGACCGTGCCAATCGGGATCAGCCGCTTGCCGAACAGGCTGTGCGACAGGCCCGCAGCCCCCAAGAGCAGAAACAGGTTCATCTCGGCAATGCCCAGTTCGATGTGCTGGCCCTCAGGTGCGAAGTCCCATTTCGCGGTCGAGGCGATGTTTTCGGCCTTGAACGTGTCATGCTGCACCGAGCGGGCAAACAGCTTGCGGCGGTTGACCCAAGGGCCAAGGCTGGTCGTTCCCGTCACGTCCGGCGAGGTGGTGACAATGCGGGTGGCCAGTGCGCTGTCGCCTTTCGACAGATCGTCGAGGATCTTGCCGAAGGCCGTCTGTGTGGACATCTCGCGGTCACTGGCCATCGCTATAGCGGGCACCGGCAGAAGGGCGTCGGAATAGCGCCGTGGGCCCTTGGCAAAGAACGGGGTGCTGGCCAGAAACGCTTGCAGCCCCGCCGGGTCCTTGACAGTGGCGAAGGGATCCCACTCCTGACCTTCCGGCACGCCCATGTGGTCTTGCCAGTCCGCCATCTGCGCCTTGCTCATCAGCCCGCCGTGGTTGTCCTTGTGCCCGGCAATCGGCGTGCCCCAGCCCTTGACCGTGTAGGCCAGAAAGCAGGTCGGGCGGTCGTGCAGGGTGGCGGCAAAGGTCTCGGCCATGGTCTCCACGCAGTTGCCGCCAAGGTTCTCCATCAGGGTGGCCAGTTCGGCATCGCTGCGGCGGTCAATCAGTGCGGACACCTCCGCCTGATCGCCCAAAGCCTCGGTCAACCGCTGCCTCCAGACTGCACCGCCCATGAAGGTCAGTGCCGCGTAAAGCTGGTTCGGGCAGGCGTCGATCCAGGCCCGCAGTCTGTCGCCGCCCGGTTCGGCAAAGGCCTTGCGCTGCAAAGAGCCGTATTTGACCTTCACCACGTCCCAGCCGAAGGCCGCAAAGATTTGCTCGATGCGCTGGAACAGTCCCTCGCGCACGATCCCGTCCAGCGACTGCCGGTTGTAGTCGATGATCCACCAGGTGTTGTGCAGTCCGTTCTTCCAGCCCTCTTGCAGGCACTCGTAAACGTTCCCCTCATCCAGTTCGGCATCGCCGACCAGCGCCACCATGCGCCCGACCGGCACATCCCGCCCCCAGGACTTCGCCGTGACATAATCCTGCACCAGCGCGGCAAAGGCCGTCATGGCAACCCCAAGTCCCACCGATCCTGTCGAGAAGTCCACATCGTCGCTGTCCTTGGTGCGCGAGGGATAGCTTTGCACGCCGCCAAAACCGCGGAAGTTCCGCATCTTTTCCAGGCTCAGGTTGCCCATCAGATAGTGCATGGCGTGAAACACCGGTGCAGCGTGCGGCTTGATCGCCACGCGGTCCTCGGGCCGCAGCGCGCTGAAATACAGCGCCGTGATGATCGACACCATCGAGGCCGACGACGCCTGATGCCCGCCCACCTTGATGCCATCCACCTTCGGACGGATATGGTTGGCGTTGTGAATCATCCAGTGCGACAGCCAAAGCAGGCGTTGTTCAATGGTTTTTAGGTGGGTCATGGCGGGCTTTCCGGGCGGGGACGGTTCCTGCAGGGTATCGCCAAATCCAGGGTGAATCCCGGCTTTTTCAGGCGCTTTGTCCGTGGTATTTGGTGGAAAGCAGCGTGACTGGAGAATGTCTTGCCGATAACAGCCAAACTCGACCGCTTCGATACGGAAATCCTGCGTGCTATGCAAAAGGAGGGTCGTCTGACCATCAATGATCTGAGCACGCGCGTCGGCCTAAGCCCGTCACCGGTCGCGCGCCGGGTGCGGCATCTGGAGGAGGCCGGGATCATCACCGGATATGCGGCCCTGATTGACGAAGGGGCGCTGGGTTATGGCGTGTCGGTCTTCGTCTCGGTGCAGCTTGACCGTCAGGTCGACGAGGCGCTGGCCACCTTCGAGGCGGCCATCGCCACCTTCCCCGAGGTGGTGGATTGCTGGCTGATGACCGGGAACCGCGACTACCTGCTGCGCGTCGCAACCACCGGTTTGCAGGAGTTCGAACGGTTTCTGGTCGGCACCCTGACCAAGATCCGGGGCGTGGCCTCCATCGAATCTTCCATCCCGCTCAGACGGGTGAAGGCGGGTCTGGCCCGAACGCGGTAGGGCGGGGCACCTTGAAGTGGGAAAGCAGGATCATAACGGATCCATGCCGGGGCAGAGGTCTTCTCAAAGACTGCGCGGGTTGCCCGGATGATCGCCTTTGCTTGGGCAACCAGCTTAATACAGTAGCGACAAAATCCACGGCTTACCCCAATCGTGTCCAAACCCATGCATCGCCGATGCTGGCAGGCATATCGTTCCCAAGGGCGAATGGCGGCCTTGGGCCGCCCTCGTCTTGGGTCGCCCTGTCGGCGGAAGGTGCGCACACCGGACCTTTACGGGATCGACATGGCGGATATGCTCCCCAAAGCGGAAGGCCATTGCCAGACCGCGACCCGTCAAGACCGCGCGTCTTTTGATGAACCGTATCCAGATGTCGGAAAATCTTTGTTCATTGCCGCAGAAATGCGCCACTCTGCCCAAGGGAGAACTTGAGGGAGGATACCCATGCTCGACACAACGATGGACGATCAGGTCTCGGCGATCCTGACGGAGTTTGGCGCGGCACTTGCGGCGGGAGCGATTGATCGTGCCGTGGCAATGTTTCAGGACGACTGCTATTGGCGCGACCTTGTCACCTTCACCTGGAACATCAAGACCGTCGAGGGCCGCGCCGAAGTCGCTGACATGCTGCGCCATCAACTGGCCGCGACCCAACCCTCGAACTGGCGGATTGCCGAAGGCGAAACGGTGACCCAGGACGCCGGCGTCACAACGGCGTGGATCAGCTTCGAGACAGGGGTAGCGCGCGGCTATGGCCTGATCCGTCTAAAGGGCGGCAAGATCTGGATGCTACTCACCTCGATGGTGGAGTTGAAGGGCTACGAGGAACCTCTCGGGGTTGATCGTCCGCTGGGTGCCAAGCACGGCTCAGACAAGCACGGAACCACCTGGCTGGAAGAGCGCGAAGCCGAGGCGCGGGACTTGGGCTACTCCAAGCAACCCGAAGTGCTGATCATCGGCGGCGGGCAGGGCGGCATCGCCTTGGGCGCGCGGTTGCGGCAACTGGGGGTGCCCACGATCATCGTGGAGAAGAACACCCGGCCCGGAGACAGCTGGCGCAACCGCTACAAGTCGCTCTGTCTGCATGACCCGGTCTGGTACGACCATCTGCCCTATCTGCCCTTCCCGCCGAACTGGCCGATCTTCGCGCCCAAAGACAAGATCGGTGACTGGCTGGAAATGTACACCAAGGTCATGGAACTGAACTACTGGACCAAGACCACCTGCAAGCATGCCTCGTTCGACGAGGCCGCGCGGGAATGGACCGTGGTCGTGGACCGCGACGGGGCCGAGGTTACGCTGAAGCCCAAGCAACTGGTGCTGGCGACGGGCATGTCGGCCAAGGCCAATATGCCGAAGTATCAAGGGATGGAGCGGTTCAAGGGCGAACAACACCACTCCTCAAGGCACCCCGGCCCCGATGCCTACAAGGGCAAGCGGGTCGTGGTGATCGGGTCGAACAACTCGGCCCATGACATCAGTGCCGCCCTTTGGGAGAACGATGCCGATGTGACCATGGTGCAGCGGTCCTCAACCATGATCGTGAAGTCCGACACGCTGATGGAGATCGGGATGGGCGATCTGTATTCCGAGCGCGCCCTTCGCTCTGGCATCACCACCGACAAGGCCGACATGCTTTCTGCCAGCATGCCCTACCGCATCATGCACGAGGGCCAGACCCGGCTGACCGCCAAGATGCGAGAGCAGGATGCCGCCTTCTACGCGGCGTTGGAGAAGGCCGGGTTCTGGCTGGACTATGGCGATGACAATTCAGGCCTGTCGATGAAATACCTGCGGCGCGGGTCGGGCTATTATATTGACGTAGGCGCAAGCCAGTTGATCATCGACGGCAAGATCAAGCTGGCGCATGGCAATGTGAAAGAGATCACCGAAGATGCCGTCGTGCTGGAGGATGGCACGGCGCTAGCCGCCGATGTGATCGTTTACGCTACGGGATTTGGCTCGATGAACGGCTGGGCGGCAGACCTCATCGGGCAGGATGTGGCCGACAAGGTGGGCAAATGTTGGGGGATCGGGTCCAACACCACCAAGGACCCCGGCCCCTGGGTGGGCGAACAACGCAACATGTGGAAGCCGACCCAGCAGAACGGCCTGTGGTTCCACGGCGGCAACCTGCACCAGTCGCGCCATTATTCCCAGTATCTGTCCCTGCAGTTGAAGGCCCGGATGGAAGGCATCCCGACGCCGGTCTACGGAATTCCAGAGACGCATCTTCTGGGCTGACACAACCTTGGTCCCTGCGCCTTATCGTGTGGGGACCCCTCGGGCGACACCTGCAAGAGAAGAATGCTCCGCGCTGTTCATCATGAGCAGTGTGGGTGAGAGCAGATCCTGCGAATGTTCGTTGGCTGCCTTTGAAACCCAGCAGCCGTCGGACCTTGTCAAGGATCTGTGACTTGTCGCCCGGACTGATCCAAAGCAAGGCCAGTTTGCCCAGTGCATAAGGTCCGAGAGGGGTCCTGTGTCTAACTCGCGGTGTGTATGCCAAATCCAGCAAAATCGTTGGTTCATTTGTCGCGCAGCATTCTGCGGAACCGGATCGACATGCCGGGCGGCTTGCGGACTGATGCGGGGACATGCTCAACGCCGCCCGGTCTAGGTCTGGCCACAAGACAGGACACCGACCGGATGGTTGGCTTCCAAAGGCTTCAGGGGCCGTCAACGGCCGCCGCACAATCTGGCCAGTGGCGGTAAGGGGGATGACCAACACGCCATGCTTTGGCCAGTAACCCCCATGTGCCGGCGGTATGACGAACTGGCACGGACGGCTGCTGGCAACCAACCCGGACGGCCCCGAGCGTGTCACCAAGGGCGGAAAGCCGCCATTGGGCTGCAAGGCGCTGGCACCGCAAGGTCGCGGTGCTAGGTTGGCCTTGGAGGTGCAGGATGATCAGCCGCCGTGATGTCTTGAAACAGGGCCTTGCCGCCGGTCTTTGGGCGTCTTTCGCAGCGCCCCTGCGCGCTGCCGCAACGTCGGACCTGTGGCTGAACCGGCTGACCTTCGGGGCCACGCCTGACAGCCGCGCCAGCCTGGCCGAGATGGGCGCCGAGGCCTGGCTGGACGGACAGTTGGCCTCGCCGCCCGATGATGCAGACCTGACAGCCCGACTTGTCGCGCAGCGCCTGCGCATCAGCTATCCGGCCGGCAACGACGGCGCCGGACATTGGAAGGCCCGCGATCAGTTGCGCCCGCTTGCAGCCCTGACCGCCGCGCCTGACAGCGTCTTGCCGCTGCTGGACTGGACAAAGGCCATGGACTTCTCAGAACGCATCCGCCCGGCGGAAGAGGTCATCGCGGCCTCATTGACCCGGGCGGTTCATGCTCAGGCGCAGCTGCGCGAGGTGATGACCCAGTTCTGGCATGACCATTTCAACGTCCAGTCGCAAAAGGACGAATTTACCGCCGTCTTCTTCCCCGCCCATGATGCAGAACTGCGCACCCATGCGCTGGGCCGGTTCCGTGATCTGCTGGGGGCTGTGGCGCGGTCTCCGTCGATGTTGTGCTATCTCAACAACGCCGACAGCCGCGCCAGCCCCGCCAATGAAAACTACGCCCGTGAATTGCTGGAGCTGCACACTTTGGGGGCGGGCAATTACCTGAACGACCGCTTTCCGCATTGGCATCAGGTCCCGGTAACTGAGGGTGTGGCGGTGGGCTATATCGATGAGGATGTCTATGAGGTCGCCCGCGCCCTGACCGGCTGGACCGTGGGTGATGGCCGCTGGATCGCCGAGGGCGTCGATGCGCCGAAGACCGGCGTGTTCCACTATGCCGAGGCCTGGCATGACCCCTACCAGAAGCGGATTCTGGCGGTGGAGTTCCCGCCCAACCGCGCGGCGATGGCGGACGGCGAAGAGGTCCTGGACCTTCTGGCCCGCCACCCCGGCACGGCGCGCTTCATCTGCACCAAGATTGCCCGCAGGCTTTTGGCGGACCAGCCCGACGCGGGCCTGATCGACCGCCTGACGCAGGTCTTTCTGGCCCGGCAAGACGCCCCGGACCAGATTGCCCAAGTCATCCGCGCCCTGACCCGCGACCCGGCCTTTGCCGCCCCGCCCACGAAGCTGCGCCGCCCGTTCGAGTTTCTGGCGGCACTTTACCGCGCCACGGGTGCCGAGATCACTGGCACCGAGAATGGCTGGACCTGGCAGCTGTTGCGGGCGGGCTGGCATCAGCACACCTTTCCCCCGCCCACCGGACATTCCGACCTGACCGAGGACTGGCAATCGACAACGACTCTGCTGCGCCTCGTCGATTACGCGCTTTATGCCCATGACGAGGGGTTCGGGGCCACGGCCTCGCGGCTGGACGCGCCGGGCAAGACTCTGGATGACCTCGCGCGCCACTGGGCCGAGCGGCTGACGGGCAGTCCGCAGACCGACGTTCTGGCGCTGGTCGGTGCCGACCCGTCCGAGCCGCTTGGCGCGGATCGCCATGACCAAAGCGTCGTTGCGGTAGCCTTTGCCGCGCTGACCCCCGCCTTCCTGTTTCGATAGGTGCGCCATGGCTGATCCGATCCTTGTGGTGATCTTTCTGCGCGGCGGGGCCGACAGCCTGTCGCTGGTCGCGCCCACCGCCGATGTCGATTATCTGGCAGCACGCCCCGCCTTCCTGCGCGTGAGCCGCAAGGGCGAGGCAAAGGGGCACAAACTGACCGATGCCTTGGCCGATGTCGATTTCCGCCTGCATT
>CANBRQ010000048.1 GCA_947371955.1 Paracoccaceae bacterium
CAGGCGCGCTGGGCGATCCGTCCAACCCCAAGTCGGTGGCCTATTTCAACCAGTCGGTCGGTGACCGAGTTCATTTCGTGGTCGACCAATGGACGCTGACGGATGAAGCGCGCGGCATCCTGAACGGTCAGGCAGCTTGGCTGAAGGCCAATCCGGACTATGCGATCATCATGGAAGGCCACGCGGACGAGCAGGGGACCCGCGAATATAACATCGCCCTGAGCGCCAAGCGCGCCAGTTCGGCCAAGAACTATCTCGTCGCGCAAGGCATTCCGGCTTCGCGCATCCAGACGATCGCCTATGGCAAGGAAAAGCCGATCGCGCTTTGCTCGGATGAAAGCTGCTATTCGCAGAACCGGCGCGCCGTGACGGTGCTGTCGATGGGCTCGGGGACCTGAGGATATGATGCGCTGGCTTCTGGCTTTAACTCTGCTTCTGCCGCTGCCTGCCTTAGCGCAGGACAAGGCGCAGACCCTTGCCGATGTGAAGGCCGAGCTGGCGCAGCTGGCCGCACAATTCCTGACCCTGAAGCAGGAACTGGTCACCACCGGTGCCGCCACTGACGGAACGGCAGGCGGTGACGCGCTGCAACGTCTGGATGCGATCGAAGCCGCGCTCAGCAAGCTGACCGCCAAGACCGAGTCGGTCGAGCAGAAGGTGAACGCCGTGGTCTCGGACGGCACCAACCGGATCGGCGATATCGAGTTCCGCGTCTGCGAACTGACCAAGGGCTGCGACCCGGGCAGCCTGCCCGCCACGCCGGATCTGGGGGCGATGGCGGCAGGCGCGGCACCTGCCAAGCCTGCCAAACCGGCCCAGGGCACCGCCCAAACCGCCGACACAACGGCCCCCGCCGCCGATGCGACGGGTGGGGTGGAACTGGCTGTCAATGAAAAAGCAGAATTCGACCGGGCCAAGGGGGTGCTCGATTCCGGTGACTTTCTTGGCGCCGCGGACCTCTTTAAGACCTATGCGCAATCCTATCCGGGCGGCCCACTAGTCCCGCAGGCCGACCTGTATCGCGGCGATGCGCTGACCCAGGCCGCGGATATCGCCAACGCTGCCCGCGCATACTTGGACGCGTTTTCCGCCAATCAATCCGGAGCCTTGGCGGGTCAGGCGCTGACCAAGCTTGGGCAGTCGCTGGGTAAGCTCGGGCAGGGGCCCGAGGCGTGTGTGACGCTGGCCGAAGTGAGCAAGCGCTTCCCCGGCTCGATCGACGAGACCAACGCCAGGGCGGCGATGGCGGCGCAGGGCTGTTCTTGACCAATCTGCCTGCCCGGTTTCTCAAAGGACTGCGGCAAGCCGAGGATCTGGGGCTTGCCGTCTCGGGCGGCGGCGATTCCATGGCGATGCTGCATCTGGCCGTAGCCGCAGGGCTGCGGCCTTGTGTGGTGACGGTCGACCACGGACTGCGGCCTGAGGCTGCCGCCGAGGCCGCCATGGTGGCCGAAGTATCCGCTTCGCATGGTCTGGCCCATGAAACCCTGCGCTGGCGGGATTGGGACCACACCGGCAACCTGCAGGACGAAGCCCGCAAGGCCCGCCGCCGCCTGATGGCCGACTGGGCACTGCGGCGCGGGCTGACCACCCTTGCGCTGGCCCATACGCAGGACGATGTCGCCGAAACCTTTCTGATGCGCCTGACACGCGGGGCCGGGGTCGATGGCCTTGCCGCCATGTCGCCGCTTTGGGCCGAAGGGGGCGTCATCTGGCAACGCCCGATGCTGGGCATGACCCGGGCCGAGTTGCGACTTTGGTTAACCGGGAGCGGCCTAGAATGGGCTGAGGACCCCTCCAACGAGAACCTGCGCTTCGACCGGGTCAAGACGCGCAAGGCCCTGGCGCGGCTAACGCCGATTGGCCTTGACGCCGCACGGCTTGCCGAGGTGGCCGGCCATCTGGCAGAGGCGCGTCAGGCGCTGGATGCCTTGGCCGATGATTGGGCCACCCGCTGCCTGACCGAAGAGGCCGGGAGCGTGATCATTGCCCCAACCCTGTGGAGCGCACCGGTCGAGACGCAAAGGCGGCTGATCCAGCGTATCCTCTTGTGGATCGCCCCCGCCGCCTATGCCCCGCGCGGGGTGCAAGTGGGCCAGCTTCTGGCAGCCTTGACCGCTGGCCGCGCCGCCACACTTGCCGGATGCCGCTTTGTCCCGGACCGCCGGGGCCTGCGCGCGTTGCGCGAGGTCAGGGCGGTATCGCCCCGCGTCAGGGGCAGTCTTTGGGACGGGCGCTGGCGGATTCTGGGTCACATTCCCGAGATTGCCGAACTCGGCGCCTTGGGCGCCGAGGGTCTGGCGCAGGTTCCCGACTGGCGCAAAACCGGTCTGCCAAGGGCCGCACTTCTGGTCTCTCCGGCGATTTGGGACGAAAACCGGTTGATCGCCGCCCCTCTTGCCGGTTTCGGGCCACCGTCCTATAGCGCAGTTCCGCTGGAACCTTTGTTTGGCCACAACTCTGTGGCGTTATCGCATTGAACCGGCGAAATGAATGTCTATCTTGTATGCCAAAGCGGTGTGCCTGAGGAGGGTGCCCCGCGTTAGAAGGAGTTCCAGGTGGGAAACGCGCGCAATATTGCATTCTGGGTGGTTCTGTTGGTGCTGGTGCTGGCACTGTTCAACCTTTTCAACAGCTCCAACAGCTTTTCGGCCCAGACGGTTTCCTACTCGGACTTCATCGCAAGGGTGAACTCGGGTGACGTGAAGTCCGTGACGCTGGATGGCGAACAGATCAGGGTGACCGCAAAAGACGGCAGCCACTACATCTCGATCCGCCCGGCAGGTGAAGGGGTCACGGACCGCCTGCTGGAAAAAGGCGTCGACGTGCGGGCCGATGCGCAAGAGCAGTCGGGCCTGATGACAATCCTGACCGCATGGCTGCCCTTCGTGCTGCTGATCGGTGTGTGGATCTATTTCATGAACCGGATGCAGGGCGGTGGCCGTGGCGGCGCGATGGGCTTTGGCAAATCGCGGGCCAAGCTGCTGACCGAAAAGCAGGGCCGCATCACGTTTGACGATGTCGCGGGCATCGATGAAGCCAAGGAAGAGCTGGAAGAGATCGTCGAATTCCTGCGCAACCCGCAGAAGTTCTCGCGTCTTGGTGGCAAGATTCCAAAGGGGGCGCTGCTGGTTGGCCCTCCGGGTACCGGTAAGACGCTGCTGGCCCGTGCGATCGCGGGGGAGGCTGGCGTGCCTTTCTTCACGATCTCTGGCTCTGACTTCGTGGAAATGTTTGTCGGTGTCGGTGCTTCCCGTGTCCGTGACATGTTCGAACAGGCCAAGAAGAACGCCCCCTGCATCGTATTCATCGACGAAATCGACGCTGTGGGCCGTGCTCGTGGCGTGGGCATCGGCGGCGGCAATGACGAACGTGAGCAGACATTGAACCAGTTGCTGGTCGAGATGGATGGGTTTGAGGCCAACGAGGGCGTCATCATCGTCGCCGCGACCAACCGCAAAGACGTGCTTGACCCCGCCTTGCTGCGTCCGGGCCGGTTTGACCGCCAGATCCATGTGCCGAACCCTGACATCAAGGGCCGTGAGAAGATCCTGACGGTTCACGCCCGCAAAGTCCCTGTCGGCCCCGATGTCGACCTGCGTATCATCGCCCGTGGCTGCCCGGGTTTCTCGGGTGCCGACTTGGCAAACCTTGTCAACGAAGCCGCCCTGATGGCCGCCCGCTTTGGCCGCCGCTTCGTGACGATGGAAGACTTCGAACAGGCCAAGGACAAGGTCATGATGGGGGCCGAGCGTCGCTCGATGGTCTTGACCGACGAGCAGAAGGAAAAGACCGCCTATCACGAGGCTGGTCACGCGATCGTCGGCATCAACCTGCCGAAGTGCGATCCGGTCTACAAGGCCACGATCATCCCGCGCGGCGGCGCCTTGGGCATGGTGGTTTCCCTGCCTGAAATGGACCGTCTGCAGATGCACAAGGACGAGGGCAAACAGAAGCTCGCCATGACCATGGCCGGTAAAGCTGCCGAGATCATCAAGTACGGCGAAGAGGGTGTCTCCTCGGGTCCTGTTGGTGACATTCAGCAGGCGTCGTCCTTGGCCCGCGCGATGGTGATGCGCTGGGGCATGTCCGACATCATCGGCAACATCGACTATTCCGAAGCGCATGAGGGCTATAACGGTTCGACCGGCGGCTTCTCGGTCTCGGCTGAAACCAAGATGAAGATCGAGGAAGAGGTCAAGCGCCTGATCGACGAAGGCTATGATGTTGCCCGCAAGATCCTGCTGGAACAGAACGACGCCTTCGAGGCTTTGGCGCAGGGCCTGCTGGAATATGAAACCCTGACGGGTGACGATATCCGCAAGGTTATCGCGGGCCAGAAGCTGGGCGGCGATGATGACAAGTCCACGGGTGGTGGAACGACCTCTGTCCTGTCGATCCCCAAGACCCGGATGAAGATCGTCAAGCCCGGCGCCGAGCCAGAGCCTACTGCGTGAGCCTGACGCCCAAAACCGACTGGAACCCCGAAACCTACGCAAGGTTTCGGGGTTTGCGTTTGCGGCCACTGCTGGATTTGCTGATGCAGGTGGGCGGGTTGCCGCAGGGAGATTTAATCGACCTTGGCTGCGGCGATGGAGCTGCGGCAGGCGCGTTGAAGCAACGCTATCCCAAGCATGACCTGACCGGCCTTGATGCCTCGCCCGCCATGCTGGCCAAGGCCAAGGGCTATGACCGGCTGATCGCGGCCGATGCGGCAACGTGGCAGGCCGAGGCGCCGACGGCGTTGATCTTCTCAAACGCTGCCCTGCACTGGCTGCCCGATCATGCCACCCTGCTGCCGCGTCTGGCGCGGATGCTTGCCCCCGGCGGCGTTCTTGCCGTGCAGATGCCGCGCCAGTATTTCGCACCCTCGCACCGGTTCCTGCGCGACATTGCGGCAGCACTTTACCCCGACCGCTTCGACTTCGCGCGGTACGAGGCACCGGTCCAGCCCACGCAGGCCTATTGGCAGATGCTTTCCCCCTTTGGAGAAGTCCAGGCGTGGGAGACCGAATATCTGCAGCGCCTTGATCCGGTGGCCGACATGCACCCCGTCCAAGCTTTCACCCAATCCACCGCCATGCGCCCCTTCGTCGAAAAGCTGGCTCCTGCCGAAGCTGCCACCTATGCTGCGGTCTATGATCAGGCCTTGACCTCCGCCTATCCTCTGTTGCCGGATGGGTCCTGCCTGATGCCGTTCCGCCGCGTCTTTTTCACACTGAAAGTCTGACCATGCCGATCCTGAAACCCACCGCCTTTCAAGGCAAGATCACTTTTCTGGGCCGGATGATCGGCCAATATGACCTGCTTCATGCCGAACCGATTGCAAGCCTGACCGCCACCCTCGCCGGGATCGAGGGTGAGACCCATGCGGGCCTTAGCGTGCCGTCCTGCAGCCGGATGACTGCGCAATATCCTGCAGGGACCATGGTGGCCAATACCCGTCAGGTCTCGGTCCTGTCGGCCGAGGAACTGGCGCAGATTGCCGAGCGGATGGGGCTGGAAAGCCTGTCGCCAACCCTGCTTGGCGCCACGATGGTGATCGAGGGCATCCCGGATTTCAGCCATATCCCGCCCGGCAGCCGCCTGCAGGGTAGAAGCGGGGCAACGCTGGTGGTCAATCTGAACAACCGGCCCTGCACCATCCCCTCGCGCGCCATCGAAGCGACGCATCCGGGCTTTGGCGCGGCATTCAAAGCCGCTGCCAATGGACGCCGCGGCGTGGTGGCCTGGGTCGAACGCGAGGGCAGCTTTGCCTCGGGCGATACGGTTCGCCTGCACATCCCCGACCAGCGCCCGTGGAAGCATCTGGCCGAGGCGCGCAAGGGCTGACCGGCGGAGTGAATGTTCCATTTCCGGAATAATTTCCGCTTTCATTCCATACTTTCCGATCGGAAACCTGCTCTGGCGAATTTGGCGCGGGCTTGGTCGGAAAAGCGACTTCCAAATGTCGCATCCTTCGCTACACCCATGGCCGACAGCCCCTTTGCCCACCGGGAGTGAGACATGGCCTTCAAGACCGACATCGAGATTGCACGCGAAGCCACGAAAAAGCCGATCATGGAAATCGGTGCCAAGCTTGGCATTCCGTCCGAACATCTGCTGCCTTACGGCCACGACAAGGCCAAGGTGGGCCAGGAGTTCATCAAGTCGCTGGAAAGCAAGCCGATGGGCAAGCTGATCCTCGTGACCGCGATCAACCCGACGCCCGCTGGCGAAGGCAAGACCACGACGACCGTAGGTCTGGGCGACGGTCTGAACCGGATCGGCAAGAAGGCCATTGTCTGCATCCGCGAAGCGAGCCTTGGCCCGAACTTTGGCATGAAGGGCGGCGCGGCTGGCGGCGGCTATTCTCAAGTCGTACCGATGGAGGAGATGAACCTTCACTTCACCGGCGATTTCCATGCGATCACCTCGGCCCACAACCTGTTGTCGGCGATGATCGACAACCATATTTACTGGGGCAACTCGCTGGACATCGACGAGCGTCGCATCGGCTGGCGCCGTGTGATGGACATGAACGACCGCGCTTTGCGCGATATCGTGGTGTCCTTGGGTGGCGTGTCGAACGGCTTCCCGCGTCAAACCGGCTTTGACATCACCGTGGCGTCCGAAGTCATGGCGATCCTGTGCCTGTCCAACGACCTCGCCGACCTGCAGGAGCGTCTGGGCAACATCGTCGTGGCCTATACCCGCGAGAAGAAGCCGGTCTATTGCCGCGACATCAAGGCCGATGGCGCAATGACCGTGCTGTTGAAGGACGCGATGCAGCCGAACCTCGTGCAGACGCTGGAGAACAACCCGGCCTTCGTGCACGGTGGCCCGTTCGCCAACATCGCGCACGGCTGCAATTCGGTCATCGCCACCAAGACCGCTTTGCGTCTGGGCGAATATGTCGTGACAGAAGCTGGCTTCGGCGCTGACTTGGGTGCCGAGAAGTTCTTCGACATCAAGTGCCGCAAGGCGGGCCTGAAGCCTTCGGCTGCTGTGATCGTGGCAACGGTTCGGGCGATGAAGATGAACGGCGGCGTGGCCAAGGCTGATCTGGGCACCGAGAATGTGGCTGCGGTTCAGGCCGGTTGCCCGAACCTTGGCCGCCACATTGCCAACGTGAAGTCCTTCGGCGTGCCGGTGGTCGTGGCGATCAACCACTTCTTCAGCGACACCGATGCCGAGGTGGAAGCTGTGAAGGCCTACGTTGCCGAGCAGGGCGCCACCGCGTTCCTGTGCAAGCATTGGGCGCAAGGCTCTGCCGGAATTGAAGATCTCGCGCACCATGTCGTCAAGTTGGCCGAAAGCGGTGTCGCGAACTTTGCGCCGCTCTATCCGGACGAAATGGGTCTGATGGCCAAGATCGAAACCATCGCCAAGAAGATCTACCGTGCCGATGGCGTCGATGCCGACAAGTCGATCAAGGACCAGCTGAAGACCTGGGAACAGCAAGGCTACGGCCACCTGCCGGTTTGCATGGCCAAGACCCAGTACAGCTTCACCACCGACCCGAACACCCGGGGTGCGCCGACTGGTTTCACCATTCCGGTGCGCGAAGTGCGTCTGTCGGCGGGTGCTGGCTTCATCGTGGCGATCTGCGGCGAGATCATGACGATGCCGGGCCTGCCCAAGGTCCCCTCTGCCGAGGTTATCCGTCTGAACGATCAGGGCTTCGTCGAAGGCCTGTTCTGAGGCCCGACACCTAACGCCACCGTCCCGACAGGGGCGGTGGCTTTCTTTTGCGATGGGTTGAGGAGACGAACATGGCGGCCAAGGTGATTGACGGCAAGGCATTTGCAGCAGGCGTGCGCGCCCAAGTGGCGGATGCTGTGGCGAAACTGAAGGAAGAAAACGGGATCACGCCGGGTCTGGCCGTGGTTCTGGTCGGCGAGGACCCGGCCTCCAAGGTCTATGTCAAGAACAAGCATGCCTCGACGCTGGAAGTGGGGATGAATTCCTACGAGCATCGGCTGGATGCGGACACCTCGGAAGCCGATCTGCTGGCGCTGGTGGCCAAGCTGAACGAGGACCCTGCGGTGCATGGCATTCTGGTGCAACTGCCGCTGCCGGGGCATCTGAATTCCGATCTGGTGATCAATGCGATTGATCCGGCGAAGGACGTGGATGGGTTCCACATCTCGAACGTGGGCTTGCTCGGGACCGGGCAGAAGTCGATGGTGCCCTGCACGCCGCTGGGTTGCCTGATGATGCTGCGCGACCATCACGGGAAACTGGCAGGGCTGAATGCGGTTGTGGTCGGGCGGTCGAACATCGTCGGCAAGCCGATGGCGCAACTTCTGTTGGGCGACAGCTGCACCGTGACGATTGCGCACTCGCGGACCAAGGATCTGGCGGCGGTGTGTCGGGGCGCGGATATTCTGATTGCCGCCGTGGGGCGTCCCGAGATGATCACCGGCGATTTCGTAAAGCCGGGCGCCACCGTGATTGATGTCGGCATCAACCGAATTGAGCGCGACGGCAAGGGCAAGCTGGTGGGTGACGTGCATTATGAAAGTGCGGTGGCTGTCGCAGGGGCGATCACTCCGGTGCCGGGCGGTGTGGGGCCGATGACGATCGCCTGTCTTCTGGCCAACACCCTGACCGCCTGCTGCCGTGCCAATGGGCTGGAAGAGCCTAAGGGTCTGACGGCGTAACATGGGCCGATGGCCCATCCTACCTTCGGTCATGTGACGGGCTCAACGGTTTGACTGTCAAGCCTTGCATAGCACGCCTCCATGCCGTCGGTCATGCCGGTGGCGATGGTGGCGTCGCGGGCGGCTTTGTCGGGCAGGATCATCTGCATTGTCAGGCGGGTGCCCTGGCCTTCGGGTTGAAACGTTGTGATGACCTGCATGTCAGGGGTACGGGCGGGGAGGAACATCCGCTCGACATGCTCCAGCCGCTGGTGCGGCGTTACTGCGATGTAGTCGCCGGTGGCATAGAAGCCCCTGTCCCCATTGGTCCATTCGTAGCGGAAGTGGCCGCCGGGCCGCACGTCGGAGATGCAAACCGGCATGGTCCAGCCATCGGGGCCGAGCAGCCAGCGCTGGATCAGCGCGGCTTCCGTATGGGCGCGCCAGACCTGCTCAGGGGTGCCGTTCACGAACCGCGAGACGCGGATTTCGGTGTCATTGGGCAGGGTCAGTTCCAGCATCTTGTCCCATCCTTTCAGAGTTTTGGGTCATGTCGGCCAGAACGGCGTCCAGCCTTGTGTAATTTGCCTCCATCGCGCTGCGGAGTTGGGCGAGCCAGACCTCCAGCGCGTCAAGGCCATGCGGGGCGAGGCGGCAAGGGCGGCGTGCGCCGTCAATGCGGCGCAGAATCAGGCCAGCGGTTTCCAGCACCTTGAGGTGCTGCGAGACGGCGGGTTGGCTGATGGCGAAGGGTTGGGCGAGTTCGCCGGCGGTAGCCTCCCCAAGCGCCAGCCGGGCGAGAATGGCGCGGCGGGTCGGGTCGGAGAGGGCGTGCAGGGCGGAGTCTATCATTTAAGAATCACCTTATATAAGTGATGTATTATATAATCGCCCGCTTCCGTCAACTACCGCATCGGACGGGGCAGGCAGGTTCGGCCGGTCAGAACCGCGAGTGCGCGTGGCCCAAGCAGGACTTGCAGGTCGGGGTGGTCACAGAAGAGGCCTCCGGTATAGGCGCCATAGGCGGGCAGGATCGCGCGGGACTCATCGATCAGGAAACAGGGGGCGGTGCGGCCGGGCAGGCGCGCTTTGGGGTGGTAGTGGCCTGAGATTTCATGGGGTTCCGAGGTGGCAATGTGGCGGAAGGTCAGCCCGTTCAGGCGCAACTCGGCGCGATGGGTGCCACCAAGACTGACCGGGCCGGCATCATGGTTGCCCTCGATCCATGTCCATTCCCGCCCCGCCTGCAAACGGATCAGCCAGAGGCGGTCGGTTTCCTCCATCTCTCCGGCGGCGGTCAGGTCATCAAAACTGTCGCCAAGGCAGATGACATGGGCGGGCCTGGTCGCCTCCAGATCGGCATCAAGGCGGGTGAGTGTGGCGCGGGTTTCATAGGGTGGCAGCAGGGCTCCGCCGCGGCGGGCGAGGCGTTCGGACTTGCCGAAGTGCAGGTCGGAGACGACGAGCAGGTTCTGATCGGGCCAATGCAGCGCGCCGGAGGGCAGGGCCGTCAGGGCTGCGGGACCAAGATGGAAGCGGTAGGGCATGTGGCAGGCAGTGCCTCCGGCGGGAGTATTTGGGCAAGGAGCAAATACAGGGGAAAGGTTAACAGACGGAAGGGGGTGCGTTCAGAGCAGACCCGCGTCGCGCAGGAGTTGGTGGGCGGCATCAGAGGCGAGGCGCTCGCGGCCCTTGCCGTGGATCGGGACGATGCCCGGTTCCAGCATCAGTGGGGCGGCGAGAGGGGTGACGCGTGGCAGGCGGATCAGGTCGATGCGAGGGCCGACGCGGTCCAGCAGAGCCTCGATCCGCCCGAAGTCGACGAGGCCGCGCAGGGCCTCCTCGCGCGTGATGTCGAGAAGGAGGTGGCCGGGGTCGAAGCAACGCAGGGTGTCGTAGAGGATGTCGGAGGAGAAGGTGGCTTGGCGGCCAGACTTGCGGCGGCCCTGGTTGTTGCGTTCGATCAGGCCGGCGATCACGGCGGTGTTGCGGAAGGTGCGCTTCATCACGGCGTTGCCGGCGAGCCACGTCTCAAGCCCGTCACGGAGGCGGGTCTTGTCGAAAAGTGCTGTGTTCTGAAGGGGTTCGAGGCCCCATATCAGGGTGGCGTAGTCTGTGGCGACGAAGCCCAAAGGAGCGAGGCCTGCGGCTTCCATCTCTTTGGTGACCAGCAGGCCGAGGGTCTGCTGGGCGTTGCGGCCCGCGAAGCCGTAGATGCAGAGGTGTTCACGGCCGTCGTGAGGAAAGGATTCCAGGAGCAGGCGGGATGGTTCAGGCAGGCGCGAGACCTCGCGCTGGTGGAGGAGCCAGTTGGCGGTGTGGAAGGGCAGGTCGGGCCAGTTGTCCTGCTGGAAGATCTGCAGGATACGTTCGGACAACTGCGTCGAGGTGGCGAATTTGGTGCCGTTGAAGACGGCGACTTTGGGCGGGCGGCCGGGGTCTCGGGTGACTTCGACGGTGAGTTCGCGCAGGCCGGAAAAGCGGACAACCTCGCCACCGATCAGGAAGGTGTCGCCGGGGGTCAGGGAGGCGGCGAAGCCTTCCTCGATCTCGCCCAAGGCGGCGCCGCGGCCTTTGAGGGTGACTTTCAGGGTCTCGATGTCGATGATCGTGCCAAGGTTCTGGCGGATCAGGGCAGCGGCGCGGGGGTCACGCAGGGTCCATTTGCCGTCGCGGATCATCAGGCGTTGCCAGCGGTCGTAGGCTTTCAGCGCGTAGCCGCCGGTGGCCACGAAATCGAGGCAGGCGTCGAATTCTTCTTTGGTTATCGCGGCATAGGGGCCAGCTTGGGTGATCTCTGCATAGAGCGCCGGGCCGTCGAAGGGGCCAGCGCAAGCGGTGGCGAGGATGTGCTGGCACAGGACGTCGCGGGGGCCGGGGCCGCGTGGCTCCCCGTCGAGGGTATGGGCTTTGACGGCTTCAAGGGCCGCTTGGCACTCGACGACTTCGAAGCGGTTGGCGGGGACCAACAGGGCCTTGGAAGGCGCGTTGTAGCGATGGTTGGCGCGCCCGATCCGCTGGACGAGGCGTTTGACGTTCTTCGGCGCGCCGACCTGGATCACCAGATCGACATCGCCCCAGTCAAGGCCGAGGTCAAGGGAGCCGGTGCAGACCACGGCGCGCAGGGTTCCGGCGACCATGGCTTGCTCCACCCGCTCGCGCTGTTCGCGGGAGAGGGAGCCGTGGTGGATGCCGATGGGCAGGGAGTCTTCGTTGGCTAACCATAAGTTATGAAAGAAGATTTCGGCTTGGGCGCGGGTGTTGTGGAAGATCAGGGTGATGTTGTGGCGCTTGACCTGTTCGAGGATCGCCGGGATGGCGTATTTGCCGCCGCCGCCGCTCCATGGCGGTGGGGTGTCGGTGGTCAGCATCTGGATGTCGGGGTCGGGGCCGGGGTCGGCTACCAGAATTTGTGTGCTTGGCCCGAGGAAGCGGGCGAGGGCGGGGGGGTCTTCGACAGTGGCGCTTAGGCCTATACGTCTTAGGCCGGGGCTTAGGGTTTCAAGCCGGGCCAATTGCAGCATCAACTGGTCGCCGCGCTTGGATTCGGCGAGGGCGTGGATTTCGTCGATGATGACGCGCTGCAGGTTTCCGAATATTTTTGTGGAATCCTCGTAGGTTAGGAGGAGGGCGAGGGATTCCGGCGTGGTCAGCAGGATGTGGGGCGGGTCGGCGCGCTGGCGGCGGCGTTGGGTGTAGGTGGTATCGCCGGTGCGGTCCTCGATGCGGATCGGGAGGTTTGCGCCCTCGACCGGGCGGCGCAGGTTGCGGCGGATGTCGGCGGTGAGGGCCTTCAGGGGCGAGATATAGAGGGTGTGCAGGCCTTTGTATCCATTGGACAATTCGGCGAGGGTGGGAAGGAAGCCCGCGAGGGTCTTGCCGCCTCCGGTCGGCGCGATGAGGAGGGTGGAAGGGTTTTGTGCGAGGTCCAGCATGGCGAGCTGGTGGGGATGGAGGGTCCAGCCTTGGGATTGGAACCATGAGGTGAGGGAATTGGGCAGGGGCATGGGGGGAAGATAGCACGATTGGGGCTGGGTGCGAGCGGTGCGTTAAGGTGCGGAAGCTTGGGGCAAAAGGGCCGGGTTAAGCGGAAGTTGACGGTCTTCCTTGCGTCTTCCTTTGGTCTTCCTTCCGTCTCTACGCGGGGGAAGACGGGTTGGCGGCTTGGGACGGATTGGCGGCGTTAACCATTGGGCGGCGAATCGGGGGAGTCGGGGCACGCCCCGACCTACGGGCTTCGGGGTCGGGGTTTGCCCCGAGCTACTTGGCGTTGAGGGCGGCGGCTTGGCGCAGGAGGGTCTGGAAGGCTGGGGCGTCGATCACCTCTCCCTGATGCAGGTCGATGGCGCGGCGGGTGGTGCCGTCGAGGCTGGCGTTGAAGAGGTGGGAGGGATCGTCAAGAGCGGCGCCTTTGGCGAAGGTGAGTTTGACGGCGGTCTTGTAGGTCTCTCCGGTGCAGATCATGCCGTGATGATACCAGACCGGGACGCCGCGCCATTTCCAGTCCTCGATGACGTCGGGCAGGGCTTGGTGGATCAGGGCGCGCACATGGGCGAGCATCTGCCCGCGCCAGTCGGCAAGTTCGGCGATGCGGGCGGTGATATGATGAGAGGCGGCCGGGTCGGGCAAAAGTGCGGGTGGCATGGGGCAGGCGTTCCTTGGGGAGACCTGACAGAGGTTACAGCGCGACAGCCCCTGCGTCCAGAAAAGCAGGGTGCGGTAGGATGGGCCATTGGCCCATGGCCCAGCCAAACATGGGCAGATTGCCCATCCTACCCTTTGCCGTGTCGGGAATGAGGTTGCGGGGACGGGCTTCGGGGGCTATCCCGCCTCTCATGAAAATACTCTTTCTCGGCGATGTGATGGGCAAGACCGGGCGCACCGGGGTGGCTGAAAGGCTGCCTGCGCTGCGCTTGGCCTGGGGTCTCGATTTTGTGGTCGTGAACGGGGAGAATGCCTCGTCAGGCGCAGGGCTGACGCAGGAGCATGCCAAGCTGATCCTGGCGGCCGGTGCGGATTGCGTCACGCTGGGGGATCATGCCTTTGATCAGAAGGACATGATGTCCTTCATCGAGCAGGAACCGCGGATCATCCGGCCTTTGAACTTCTCGAAGATAGCTCCCGGGCGCGGCGCCAAGGTGTTTGAGGCGACGCAGGGGCGCAAGGTTCTGGTGACGCAGGCCTTGGGGCAGGTGTTCATGAAGCGGCCGTTTGATGATCCTTTCAGCGCAGTGGAGGCGGTACTGAAGACGCATCCCTTGGGCGGGATGGTGCAGGCGGTGGTGGTGGATATCCATGCCGAGGCCACGTCGGAGAAGATGGCGATGGGGCATTGGTGTGACGGACAGGCCTCTCTGGTCGTGGGCACGCATACCCATGTGCCGACGGGCGACGCGATGATCCTGAACAAGGGGACGGCCTACCTCACCGATGCGGGGATGTGCGGGGATTATGACAGCGTGATCGGGATGGAGAAGCTGGAGCCTTTGCGGCGCTTCATCACCGGCATGTCCTCGGGGCGGTTTGAACCGGCGGGGGGCGAAGCGACGCTGAGCGGCGTTTATGTCGAGACGGATGACCGGACGGGGAAAGCGCTGAAGGTGTCGATGATCCGGCAGGGTGGCCGACTGCAGCAGGCGGCGCCATGACGCGGTGGCAATCTGTGGGCGCGCTGGTCTTGCTGGGCGTGGGTTGGGGCTCGACCCAGCCTTTGGGCAAGATTGCCGCCTCGACCGGGCATCCGCCGTTCATGCTGATTCTGGGGCAGTTGGTGGTTTGCGTTGTCGTGCTGGGCGCGCTGACTTTGGTGCGGGGCAAGGGGCTGGTGCTGACGCCGCGTGCGCTGGTGTTTTACGTTGTGGTGGCGATCTTGGGGACTTTGGTGCCCAATCTGGCGTTTTATATTTCGGTCCACCGGCTGCCGGCGGGGATCATGTCGATCCTGATCTCCACCGTGCCGCTGATGGCCTTCCCGCTGAACCTTGCGCTGCGATCGGACCGGTTCGAGGGCAAGCGGTTGATAGGTCTTCTGCTGGGGCTGGCCGGCGTTGCGATCATTGCCGCCCCGGGGGCGAGCCTGGAGCCGGGGATGGTGGCGTTTCTGCCGCTTGCGCTGGTGGGGCCCTGCTTTTACGCGCTGGAGGGGACGTTTGTTGCCCGCTATGGCACGGCGGGCATGGACCCGGTGCAGGCGATGTTCGGCACCTCGATCGTGGGGGTGCTGATGTGCCTGCCGCTGGTCTGGCTGACGGGGTCCTGGGTCAGTCCGATGCCACCGTGGGGCAAGGCGGAGGGGGCCTTGGTGCTGTCCTCGGCGCTGCATGGGCTGCTTTATGCGGGCTATGTCGGATTGGCGGCGCGGTCCGGGGCGGTGTTTGCCAGCCAGTCGTCCTATATCGTCACCGCTGCCGGGCTGTGCTGGGCCATGCTGCTGCTGGGGGAGCGGTTCTCTCCGCTGGTCTTCGTGGCCTTGGCGGTGATGCTGCTGGGCGTCACGCTTGTCAAACCCCGGGCGCGAGCGCTTTCCGCCGCCACTTGATGCAGGTTGTTGCGCCAAGATGAAGCGGGACCCGGGCTTGCGGCTTGGGGCCGCGCTGGTGTAGAGGACGGCAGCACCAAACGTCGGGGATTAAGGGTCATGTCAGGGCATTCCAAGTGGTCGACCATCAAGCACAAGAAGGGCAAGACTGACGCGATCCGTTCGAAGACCTTCTCGAAGCTGAGCAAGGAAATCACCGTTGCGGCCAAGATGGGCATGCCCGACCCGGACATGAACCCGCGCCTGCGGCTGGCGATCAAGGCCGCCAAGGCCCTGTCGATGCCCAAGGATGTGATCGACCGCGCCATCAAGAAATCCCAGATGGGCGATGCAGCGGACTACACGGAAATCCGTTACGAAGGCTACGGCGTGAACGGCATTGCCATCATCTGCGAGGCATTGACCGACAACATGAACCGCACCGCGTCAAATGTGCGCAGCTATTTCAGCAAATGCGGTGGAAATCTGGGGCAGACCGGCTCTGTCAGCCATTCCTTCGACCGCGTGGGCGAGATTTCCTATCCCGCCAAGGTGGGTTCTGCGGATGACGTGATGATGGCGGCGCTGGATGCCGGGGCAGATGATGTGGAGTCGGACGAGGAAAACCACTGGATCTATTGCCAGATGGAAGATCTGTCTGCCGTGTCCGACGCTTTGGAAAAGGCGCTGGGGGAATCGACCGAATCCAAGCTCGTCTGGAAGGCCCAGACCCTGACGGAAGTCGATCTGGAAACCGCGCAGAAACTGATGCGGCTTATCGACATGCTCGAAGAGGATGACGACGTGCAGTCCGTCACCCACAACTTCGACATTCCCGAGGATGTTGCCGCGCTGTTGTAATCTGTCATCGTCTTGTCATGCAACTGAGTCATTGGCTTTTGGATGAAGCCTGTGGCTTTACCGAAGGGGTCTTCCAATGATCGAACAGGACGCGGCAGAATTCTTTGAACTGCTGCCGGAGTCGGAAACGGCACCTCAAGTCGGGCCGATGTTCACCTACTCCACCCCGCAGATGCCTTGGTTCCGCCGGACGATGATTCGCACCGTGGAGCGGCTCAGCGGGCGGGCCGGGTTTGAGCGGCTCTACCGCGACTGGCAAAAGAAGCCGCGCGATGCCGAGGCCACGATCTTCACGGAAGCCATTCGCGAACTGGGCCTGACGGCCGACACCCCGGCCGAGGAAATGGCGCGCATCCCGGCGACCGGTCCCTTGCTGGTCGTCTCGAACCATCCCTTCGGCATTATCGACGGGCTGTATATCGGGCATCTGATCGGCTCGGTCCGCAAGGATGTGAAGCTGATCTGCCATTCGCTGCTGTGTCAGCCGCGTGAGGCGCGCGACGTGCTGTTGCCGATCGACTTTGGCGCTGGCCCGGAAGCGCGCCGCACCTCTGCCGAGACACGGCGCAAGGCGGTGGAATGGCTGGACGAAGGCCATGCCCTGATCATCTTCCCGGCGGGCGGGGTGGCAACTTCGGTTACGCCGAACGCGCCGACGGCCTCGGATTTCGAGTGGCATCCCTTCGTCTCGCGTCTGGCGCGGCGCGCCGGGGTCAATACGCTGGCGCTGTATGTCAGCGGGCGGAATTCCCGGATTTTCCAATGGGCGAGCCATTTCTCTTATGGCCTGCGCGTGGCGCTGATTTTCTTTGAGACGCGCCGCAAGATGAACCGTCCGGTGACGGTGCGCGTGTCTGAGCCGGTCGCCTGCGAGAAGATGGGCAAGGCCGATGTGGTGGATTGGCTGCGCGAGCGGACCTATGCCATGGCCGAACCGGGCGGGCCGCAGGCAGATGACGTCTTTGTCTTCCCCGAGCGGATTGTCGTCTGATCACAAGACCTTGGCGGCCTGCAGCAGGGCCGCCGTCAAAGGTGCCATGGCGCGCGCGGTCAAGCGGTTGAACTGCCAGTAGAGATGAACATCCAGCGGGTCTTGTGGGCTGAGGTCCACAAGTGTGCCGGACTCCAGATGGGCTGCGACCAGCGGTTCCGGGTTCAGCGCCCAGCACAGTCCGTAAAGACAGGCATCGACAAAGCCATGGCTTGAGGCAAGCCTGTGGCTGGGCAAGGGTCGGTCCAGCCCGAAGTGCTGCGCCGCCCATTGCGCCTGCAGCCTGTCCTTGTCGTTGAAGCGCAGGGCCGGGGCCTGCGACAGCGCCTCTGCCGTCAGACCCTTCGGGAACCAGCGGGCAATATAGGCCGGGCTTGCCGTGGCCCGAAAGCGCTGGCGACCGAGCGCCACCGTGTCACAGCCCTGCAGTGGTCCGGGATGCGAGGTGATGGCGGCGGCCACCTCGCCGCTTTTCAGCAGGTCAAGGCTGAAGTCCTGATCGTCGATCAGGATGTCGTACAAAAAGCCCTCGGTCGCGGCGAGTGCCGGGATGACCCAAGTGGCCAGACTATCGGCATTGATGGCGATGCGCAGGTGGGCGGGTCCCCCCTGCGCATGAAGATCCTCGGCCAGCGCCTTGTTCAGCAGGGCAATTTCCTCGTGATGGCGCACAAGGCGCAGGCCGGTTTCGGTCGCGGTGCAGGGCTGGCCCCGGCGGATCAGCAACGTGCCCGCCGCCTCCTCCAGCGCCTTGATGCGCTGCGAGATGGCCGAGGGGGTGACGTGCAGATCCGCTGCGGCCAGATCGAAGGACCCCCGGCGATGAACCGCAGTCAGGGCAGCGAGTTGGGCGGGGTCGAACATTAGCGCGCCTTATGCAGTCGCAGACAGATTAACTTGAGTGAAGGCTTGCCGCCGGTCTAGGTCAAGCTTGGAAAACGGAGACCGGGATGATTTCTGCGGCATTGCATGGCTTTGTGACGGGGTTGAGCCTGATCCTTGCGATCGGGGCGCAGAATGCCTTCGTGCTGCGGCAGGGTATCCGGCGCGAACATGTGGGCGCGGTGGTGGCCTTGTGCACCGTGTCGGACGCCGTGCTGATCGGCTGCGGCGTGGCGGGGTTTGGTGCCGTGACGGCAGCCCTGCCGTGGATCGTGCCAGCCATGCGCTGGTTCGGTGTCGCCTTCCTGCTCTGGTACGGCTGGCTGCGGTTTCAGGCGGCCCGCCGGGGGGGTGAGGCCCTGATGCCCGCGCAGGATGCGCCGGCACCTCTGGGCCAGATCCTCGCGACTGCCGCCCTGCTGACCTGGGCCAACCCGCATGTCTATCTGGACACGATGGTGCTTCTGGGCTCGCTCTCCACCCATTATGCGCCGGAGGAAGCGGCCTTCGGGGCGGGGGCAGCGCTGTCGTCGTTAAGCTTCTTTGCCGCCCTGGGCTATGGCGCGCGGCTTCTGGCCCCGTTGTTCGCGGCCCCCAAGGCCTGGGTCGTGCTGGAAATCGTGGTGGGCCTGACCATGTGGACCATCGCCCTGACACTGGCGCTCGGCTAAGGCGGAGGAGCCTCCGGCGGAGATATTTATGAACAAATGAAGGGGGTTGCTTCTCTTTCATTTGCTCCTTTGGAAATACTCTCGGGGGGGTCAAGGGGGGCTGAAGGCCCCCCTGCCACGCCGGCCGCAGGCCCCTGTTCGCGGTGTGTTGCGCGTAAGCTGTGCACAGCGCGCGCTGTGGTTACCCGGAATTGAGGGTGATTTCTTAACTTCCCCGGTCAAAGCGATCCCCGCGGAGGTTTTCATGACGAACAAAACGGCACTGCAATTGCTGCCCCTGATTCAGCCGGCGCAGGCGCAAAAGCATGTCACGCACAATGCGGCGCTGACCGCCCTGGACGTGCTGGTCCAGACCTCGGCCACCAGCCGGACGGTGACGGTGGCACCGGTGGGGGCGGTCAGCGGCGATTGCTACATTGTGGCTGCGGGGGCCACCGGTGTCTGGCTGGGGCAGGATCTGAGCGTGGCGGTCTATTCGGGGTCGTTTTGGGATTTCTATGCCCCCAAGACCGGCTGGCGCGTCTGGATTGAGGCGGAAAATGCCGAAGCCGTCTTCAATGGCACCGTCTGGACCACATCTGCCAACCGGACCGAGCGGGTCGCTGCCTTGGGCATTTCGGCCACGGCGGATGACACAAACCGGCTGACCGTCTCGGCCGATGCCACGCTGTTGACCAACGCGGGTGCCGGGCACCAGTTGAAGATCAACAAGGCCAGCGCCAGCAACACGGCGAGCCTGCTGTTTCAGACCGGCTTTTCCGGCCGGGCCGAGATGGGCACTGTCGGGGGCGACAACTTCGTGCTGAAGGTCAGTCCGGATGGAACGACCTTCCTGACCGGGCTTACGGTCGAGGCCGCGACGGGGCGGGTCATCGCCTCGAATGGGATCAACGTGACGCCGGGGGCCTCGGATCCGTCCAGCCCGCAGAATGGCGACATCTGGTACAACTCCACCACGGGCAAACTGCGGACGCGGCAGAACGGAACCTCGGTCAATCTGGTCGAGGTTACCGCAAGCCAGATCACCGATGCCACCACCGCAGGCCGCGCCTTGCTGACGGCGGCGGATGCGGCGGCGCAGCGTACGCTTTTGTCGGCAGAGGTCACGACGGCCAAGGGTGTTGCGAACGGCTATGCCGGGCTGGATGGCAGCGGCAAGGTGCCTGCGGCGCAACTGCCCTCCTACGTCGATGACGTGCTGGAGTTTGCCAATCTTGCCGCTCTTCCCGGCACCGGTGAGACGGGCAAGATCTATGTCACGCTTGACACGAGCAAGACCTACCGCTGGTCAGGCACGGCTTACGTCGTGATCGCCGCAGGGACGGTGGCTTGGGTTGATGTCACGAGCAGGCCCACGACGGTGTCAGGATATGGCATCACGGATGCGGTCGACTTGGCCAGCAGCCAGACCATTTCGGGATCGAAGACTTTCACCGGCGGCGTGACCTTCAGCGGGACCGCCGTGGTCGTGGATGCCAACATGACCTTGCAGGATGATGCTGACAGCACCAAACGGGCACAGTTCCAATTGTCCGGCATCACGACGGGTACGACGCGGGTCATGACCCTGCCCAACATTGACGGGGCGCTGGCGACCCTTGGCAACATCAGCCAGACGTTTGCGGGGACGGTCAGCGTCAACGGCACCTTTACGGCCTTTGGCAACGTCGCCCTTGGAAACAGCGGAACGGTCGTCACCGTTTCTTTGGGTGCGGGGGCAACGACTTCGGGCACGACCAAGACTGTTTCGATTGGTACGGCAGGTCTTTCGGGATCGACGTCGAACATCGCCATTGGTTCGGCTGTGTCCGGTGCCCTAGGGACGCTGACGATCAACAGCCCGGCGACGGCATTTGGTGCGAATGCAACCGCGTTCAACATTCCTGACACGGTGTTCACCTTGCAGGACAATGCCGATGCGACCAAGCAGACGAAGTTCGAGCTTTCCGGCCTGACCACGGCTACAACGCGCATCTTGACGGTGCCCGATGCCAGCGGGACTTTGGCGCTAAATGCGGTTTTCACAACTTCGGCCAATGGGTTGGCACCCGCGAGTGGGGGCGGTTCTGTGAACTTCCTGCGGGCGGACGGGATCTGGGCTGCGCCTGCGGGCGGGGGTGGGGGCAGTTCGGCCTATACTTCGCTGACCGGCATTCCGGCCGCGATTGATGCGATTGACGGTTTGACGCCTGCGGCCGACAAGTTGGCCTATTACACAGGATCGATCACCGCGGCACTGACCAGTCTAAGCACCTATGGCCGTTCCCTGATTGACGACACCGATGCCAATACGGCCCGCACCACGCTGGAGCGGCAGGATTTTGCCACGCGTGCTGCCTTTGTCACCTGGGCGACCGGGTTGACCCCGACCGTGGGGCTGGTGATGAAGGCGGGCGGCTATGCCTATCGCTACATCGGGTCCGGGACTGCGATTTCCGATCTGCCGGGCTGGGTGCCGGATGCGGTGGCGACGGCAGTGCATTTCGGGGCCGACCTGACGGGCGCCACAAATGCGATCACGGCGGTGTCGGCGCTGGTGGACTATGTGAACAGCCTTGGCGGCGGTCTGGCTTTGCTTCCGGCGGGCACCTACCTTTGGGCGGGGCAGATGATCAAGCAGGGCCTGAACAAGGTCGTGCTGGAGGGTGAGGGCAACGGCACCAAGCTGGTGCGGACCGGCAACCGCACGCAATCGGGCATCCGCTTCTGGGGTGGGGCCAACAACCGCATCCGGCGCATTCTGTTCGACTGCGCGGGCTATGCCGGGCGCGGGTTCCTGCTGGGCGACCAATTCTCGGGCATCGAGGATTGCGAGTGCAACAACTGCCCCGACCGCCCTTTTGCCATGCAGGGCGGCGGCAACACGACCTGGGGTCTGGACAGCCTGGGCCGCACCTCGGACGATGTGGGTTTTACCACGGCGACCTTCTTCCCGGTGGGCTGCTATATCGAGAACTGCCGCACCACCCGCACCGGCAATACCGCGATCAGTCAGAAGCAGATGCCCCATTCGCGGATTCAGCGCTGCACGGTGCAGAACAGCTATTCCGAGGGCATCACGGTCGATCGCTGCGATTACTCGGTCGTGATGTCGAACACGCTGCTGGGGGTGGCGCTGATCGACACCTCGCAATTCCCGGATCTGGATGCGGGCACCGGCTTCATCGCGGCGGGTGGCGGCGGGGTGGGCGGCATTGGGATTGACGGGTCGGTGGGTGCGCGGGTGGTCAAGAACACGATCATTGGCGTGCAGACCACGACGGCGACGCGCAACAACCGCTCTCGGGTCGCGATCAACTTCGTCAACAACCTGCAGGCGGCGAATGGCTGCCAGATCGAGGGCAACTATATCTCGGACGCCAAGGCTGGGGTCTGGCTCAAGGGCACGGTGTCGGGGGCGGCGGGCAACAACTTCCGTCATGCGGTGACCGGCAACGTGTTTGACAGCATCGGGACGGCGGCGGGCACCGGGATTGCGCAGTTCGGCGCGATCTGGATCGATTCGGGCTGCACGGACAACGTGATCCGGGGCAACACGCAGATCGGTGGCGTGCCGCTGATCACCGGGGCAAGCAGCGCCAATGACATCGACCAGATGGCGGCGAACTCGCTGAAGGGGAACAACACCGGCGGCCAGACGCTGGGGATCGACCTGACCGGCACGCAGGTGACGGCAATGCTGGATACGGTCAGCTCCTCGTTGAAAGGGCTGGCCCCGGCATCCGGTGGTGGGACGGCGAATTTCCTGCGGGCGGATGGATCGTGGACGGGGGTTGCATGGTCCAGCCTGACGGGCACGCCCACGGCCTTGGCGGGTTATGGCATCACGGATGCTGTGGCGCTGACGGGGGCGCAGACGGTGGCGGGGGCGAAAAGCTTCTCGGCGCCGGTGGTGCTGACGGGGCAGGCCTCGGATCCCTCCAGCCCGGCCAATGGCACGATCTGGTACAATTCCACCACCAACCAGCTGAAAGCACAGTCCGGTGGCGTTGCGCAGATCATCGACAGCCAAGAGGGCCTGCCTTGGCTGACCCCGGTGTCGGGCGACTATATGCTGACCACGATGAGCGCGGGCGGCGCTTTGGGCACTTTGGCCGGCGCGGCAGGGCGGATCGACCTGTATCCTTTCACCGCGCGGGCCGACAATGCAGTGACCGGGTTGGCGGTCAACGTGACGACGCTGCTGGCCGCGGCTTTGGGCAAGATCGTTGTCTACGATTCCGACACGAACGGCCGCCCCGCCAACCTGCTGCTGGAGACGGCGGACCTTGATTTCTCGACAGTGGGGGTCAAGACGGCGACGGTTTCCATCACCTTCCGGCAGGGCAGGACCTATTGGCTGGGCATCCGCCACAGTTCAACGGCCACGCTTTCCGCATGGGCCGGAACAGCGACGCCGGACATCAACGGTGGCGCCCCCGTAACCACCGCGCGCAAGACCGTGCGGCGCACGCTGACCTATGCAACGGCTGCGACTTCGACCTGGGGCTGGTCTGCGGCCGAGATCAACGCCGGTCCGGCAACTGCGATCTGGTTCAAGGTTTAATCGGAGAGCACATCGATACCGAAGGGTGGCATCTTGCCACCCTTTCGCATTTGACTAACCGGGTCACGCTTCCTAGACATTCTTGCAGTCATATAAGGCAGGCTTTGACCTGAAGGCGGGCATCGACATGAAAATTGCAATGATTGGTACGGGCTATGTTGGCCTTGTTTCGGGGGTTTGTTTTTCCGACTTCGGGCATGAAGTGATCTGTGTGGACAAGAATCCTGACAAGATCGCCAAATTGCAGGCGGGCGAGGTTCCGATTTTTGAACCGGGGCTGCAGGATCTGATGGCCAAGAACGTGGCCGCCGGCCGCTTGTCCTTCACGCTGGATCTGGCGGAGGCGGTGGCCGGGGCCGAGGCGGTGTTCATCGCGGTGGGTACGCCGACCCGGCGCGGCGATGGCCATGCGGACCTGACCTATGTGATGGCCGCCGCCGCCGAAATCGGCGCGGCCTTGACCGGCTATGCGGTGATCGTGACCAAGTCCACCGTTCCGGTCGGCACCAACCGCAAGGTGGGCGAGGCGGCGCGGGCCTCGAACCCCGCTGCGGCCTTCGATGTGGCCTCCAACCCGGAATTCCTGCGCGAGGGGGCTGCGATTGACGATTTCATGCGGCCGGACCGCGTGGTGGTCGGGGTAGAATCGGCGCGGGCGCAGAAGGTCATGTCCGATATCTACCGCCCGCTGTTCCTGCGCGAGTTTCCGGTGGTCTTCACCGGTCTGGAATCCGCCGAGATGATCAAATACGCGGCCAATGCCTTCCTTGCCACCAAGATCACCTTCATCAACGAGATTGCCGCACTTTGCGAACGGGTGGGGGCCGACATCAAGGACGTCTCGAAGGGGATGGGGCTGGATGGCCGGATCGGCAACAAGTTCCTGCATGCAGGTCCCGGCTATGGTGGATCGTGTTTCCCGAAGGATACCAAGGCCTTGGCCCGCATCGGTCAGGAACATGCCGTGCCGATGCAGATCACCGAGACCGTCATCAAGGTCAACGAAGAGATCAAGCGCCGGATGCTCGACAAGATCATCGACCTGTGTGACGGGCAGTTGAACGGCAAGACGATCGGCGTCTTGGGTGTCACGTTCAAGCCCAACACCGACGACATGCGCGAGGCGCCCAGCCTGACCATCGTGCCGGCCCTGGTCGGAGGCGGTGCCAAGGTGCGGGTCTGCGATCCGCAGGGCAAGCGCGAGGGCGAGGCTTTGCTGCCGGGCGTGCGCTGGGAGGAGGACGCCTACAAGGCCGTGCAGGGGGCCGATGTTGTGGTGATCCTGACCGAGTGGAACGAGTTCCGCGCACTTGACCTTGGTCGTCTGGCGCGCAAGATGACAACGGCGCGGATGGCCGATCTGCGCAATATCTACGGGTCCGACGAAGTCAAAGCCGCAGGGTTCGAGATATATGAAGGGGTGGGGCGCTGAGCC
>CANBRQ010000049.1 GCA_947371955.1 Paracoccaceae bacterium
GGATATCTGGATGGGCCCTTTCGTCCCGCAACTTTCCCACAGGGGTAAACCTGTGGAGGAATCGAGAGCGGTTTCCCACCCAAGCAGAGTCAATCCAAAAAAATACTTATCGAAATCATAAAGTTAGATGTATCTTTCCGTGACCCCCGCTTCTATCCCCATCGTCAGCCTTGCGGTCTTCTCCCCAGCGTATCTGATCTCTCATCCCCATGGGGACAGTGCCCTTTCGTTCCTCACCCGTCGCAACCGAAACCTCACAGTCCTAGGCCGAGCCCCCTTTCCACCGCTAGAACAAAGCAGCATTGTCCACAGACCCGCCCCCAAGGTGCCAGGACCTTCCCGCCTCATGACTCCGCTCCTCCTCGCCTCGCAATCCGCCATCCGCCTGACCCTGCTGCGCAACGCGGGCCTAACCGTCGAGGCGCATCCCGCCCGCATCGATGAAGAGGCGCTGCGCATGGCCCTGCAGGCCGAACACGCCACCCCTCGTGACATCGCCGACGCCCTTGCCGAGGCGAAAGCCCTCAAACTCGCGCAACGCCACCCCATGGCGCTCGTCCTTGGCTGCGACCAGGTCCTCGCCCTCGGCCCGCGCATCTTCGCCAAGCCCGAAAGTCGTGACGAAGCCCGTCGCCAACTTGCCGACCTCTGTGGCCACACCCATCAACTCCTCTCGGCGCTGGTGCTTTATGACAAATGCGAACCGATCTGGCGTCATGTCGGCGTGGCCCGCCTGACCATGCGACAGGCGACCCCGACCTATCTTGACGCCTACCTTGACCGCACTTGGCCCGAGGTGAGCCACTCCGTCGGCGCCTATCAACTGGAATCCGAAGGGATCAGGCTTTTCTCCGCGATCGAAGGCGATTACTTTACCATTCTGGGCCTGCCGCTTGTGCCCCTGCTGAACTACCTGTCCTTGCGAGGTATGATTCCATCGTGACCGATCTGCCCCGCATCCCCCTGGCTGGCGTGATCGGCCATCCCATAGCCCACAGCCGGTCGCCGGCGCTTCATGGCTTCTGGCTTAAACGCTATGGCATCAAGGGCCACTATATCCCGATGGACATCACCCCCGCCGATCTGGCCGAGGCGTTGAAAATGCTGCCGAAACTCGGCTTCGTCGGGATCAACGTCACCATACCGCACAAGGAAACGATCCTGAAGCTGGCCGATGTCGTGACCGATCGCGCCGCGCTGATCGGTGCCGCCAACACCCTGATTTTCCGCAAGGATGGCAAGATCCACGCTGACAACACCGACGGCGCAGGCTTCATGGCCAACCTGCGCCAGCACGCGCCCCACTGGCAGCCCGCCGATGGCCCGGTGGCCCTGTTCGGGGCGGGTGGTGCCGCCCGTGCCGTGATCGCCGCCCTGATCGAGGTTGGCGTGCCCGAAATCCGGATCGCCAACCGTACCCGCCTGCGGGCCGAGGTTCTGCGCTCTGATCTTGGCGCCAAGCTGGTCGTCTACGACTGGGTCCATGCCGGTGACATGCTGGAGGGTGCTGCCCTCGTCATCAACTCCACCTCCCTCGGCATGACGGGCAAGCCAGACCTGCGCCTGCCCCTGCACGCGCTGGAGCGGGGTGCGGTTGCCACCGATCTGGTCTATACCCCCCTGATGACGCCCTTCCTGACCGAGGCCAAGTCGCGCGGTGCCCATATCGTTGACGGTCTGGGCATGCTGCTGCATCAGGCCGCCCCCGGCTTCGAACGCTGGTTCAATCATCGCCCCGAGGTCGATGACGCCACCCGTGCCGCCGTTCTTGGCGCATGACCCCGCCCTTCAAGCTGGGCCTCACAGGCTCCATCGGCATGGGCAAATCGACCACTGCGGCGATGTTCGCTTCCGAAGGCATCCCGGTCTGGGACGCCGACGCCGCAGTGCATAGGCTTTACGCCAAGGGCGGTGACGCCGTCACCCCCGTCGCCGCCCTATGCCCCGAGGCCCTGGTCGCAGGCGCCATTGACCGCACGGCCCTGAAGGCCTGGATTGCCCGTACCTCTGACGCTTTGGCGCGGCTGGAAGCCATCGTCCACCCCCTCGTCGCTGCCGACCGGGCTGCCTTTGCGGCGCAGATCAACAATGACATCGCCCTGTTCGACATTCCCCTGCTGTTCGAAAAGGGCACCGAGGCCGAGATGGACGCCACCCTCCTCGTCACCGCCCCGCCCGACCTGCAACGCGCCCGCGTCCTGTCACGCCCCGGCATGACCGAGGCGCAATTCGCCTTGATCCTGTCCCGCCAGATGCCGGATGCCGAAAAACGGGCCAAAGCCACGCATATCGTCGAAACGCTCGACGCCGCTTCGGTCCGTGCCTATGTGAACGCCCTGCTGGCGCATATCCGCGCCAAGGACGAGTAAACCTTACAGGATCGCCAGCACGATCCCCATCAGCGTGCAGCCGACGATGCTGTTCACCCCGTCGATCATCGTCAACTTGAAGGGCCGCGCGGCGAAGGCGTAGTTCATTGCGACCCAAGGCGTGATCAGAAAAGCTCCGATCCCGAACCCGCCCATGATCCCCTCGATCAAACTGTCCAGATGCGCCATCGCGAAGATGTGGCGCATCATCCCGGCGACCAGCAGTTCGGCGACAAAGCCGATGACGAAAGGCATCGGATTGCCACCACCCTGCGGCTTGCCCGTCGCATCCACCGGAATCCCGGCCGCCGCGATCCACGGCTTTGACATCTTGATGTACCAGAATGCGCCAAAGCCATAAGCTACGGCGGCTGCCACGATCACGGAAATGAATTGCATCGGTTCCCTCCTGTTGTCTTTTGCAGAAAGGTTAACCGCAACGCCGAGTTCAGCAAACGGATTTTACGCCTCCACCCCGCCAAGCCCGCAGATGATGCCCCATTCCTCGGCGCTCACTGGCTGGACCGAAAGACGCGAGTTGTTGATCAGCACCATCTTTTCCAACCCTGGCTGCACTTTGCATGTCTCCAACGTCACTGGACGTTGAAAATGCGCCACCGGGCGGAAGCGCACGCAATCCCAGCGCGGATCATCGGTTTTGCTGTCCGGCGCGCTCAACCGCGTGACCTCGACGATCCCCACGATCTCTTTCCCGATGTTGGAGTGGTAGAAGAACCCCTGCTCGCTCAGTTGCATCAACCGCATGTTGTTGCGGGCCTGATAGTTGCGGATGCCGTGCCATTCCTCGTCTGCGGGCAACTTGTCCCACAGGCTTTGAAAGCTGATGACGTTGGGTTCGGATTTGAACAGCCAGAAACTCATCCGATCACCTTCTTCCACTCGCGAACCTCGACCGAGGCGAAGAGGCCAGCCTTGGTATAGGCATCCTCTGCCGCCCAAGCCTCGGCCTCGGCCACGCTGTTTACCTGAAGCACGATCAACGACCCGCACATCGCCCCGTTCGCATCCAGGAACGGCCCCGCCAGCTCCACGATGCCCGAGGCGTTCAGGTGTTCAACATGCGCCGGCCTGTTGGCCATGCGCACGTCGAGAGAGTTCGGTTTGTCGATACAGATCAAAGCAACGCGCATGTCATTCCTCTTTCAATGGGCGGGACATCAGGCTGCGTATGGCCTGATCCAGCGGAAGGTCTTTGGCAATCAGTCGCGCCACCATCGTGGCAATCGGCATGTCGATGTGATCCGCCTCGGCCATGCGGTGTACGGCCTGCGCCGTGGCGACCCCTTCAACCGTCGTGCGCGCATCAAAGCCCTGACCTGAGCCCAAGGCCAGACCATAGCGCAGGTTGCGCGACTGGGTCGAGGTGCAGGTCAAGACAAGATCACCTAAGCCAGACAGCCCTGAAAGCGTCTCTGACCTTGCGCCGGAGCGGATGGCAAAGCGTTGCATTTCTGCAAAGCCGCGGGTGATCAAGGCGGCCCGGGCCGAATCGCCCAGTCCCGCACCGATTACGACGCCAGAGGCAATCGCAATGACATTCTTCAGCGCGCCACCCAGTTCCGCGCCTGACACATCCGTGGTGCGATACAGCCGCAGCGTTGCCGTTGACAGAAGATATTGCAGGCGTTCCAACTCTGCCCCGGCACAGGCGAGTGTCAGAGCGGTCGGCAAACCCCGGGCAATGTCGGCCGCAAAACTCGGCCCGGTCAGGATCGCCGCTGCGCTGGAGGGGCAAGCATCTGCGATCAGCGCGGTCGGTCCGCGCAGCGTGGCAAGATCAACGCCTTTGCAGCAGGCGACCAAGGCGGTTCCGTTCAAGCCGGTTCCATGTTCACTCAAAAACCGGCCAAGCGCCTGCGTCGGCAGCGCCAGCAAAATGGCCTCCGCCCCTGCAAGCGCTGCCAAATCAGCCGTCACATGAAGCTCATCCGGGAAGGCAACGCCTGGCAGGCGGCTTTCGTTGGCCCGCGTCGCAGCCATGTCACGCGCCTGCGTGGCATCCCGCGCCCAAAGCCGCACCATCCGACCCTCGCGCGCCAAGGCCACCGCCAAGGCAGTGCCAAAAGCCCCGGCGCCTGCGACGCCAATCATGCCTTGGCCCCCTTCTTCCCCGATCCGATCATCGGCGCAGCGCTGCCGTCCAAAGGCCAGCGCGGGCGGGCGGTCAGGTCACTGCCCGGTTCCGCCCCCATCAGGTGACGTTCGATCCCGGCCCAGGCAATCATCGCGGCATTATCGGTGCAAAGCCGTAGTGGCGGAGCGGTAAAGGTCACGCCAAGACGGTCACAGACAGTCTCTAACGCCGCACGAAGCACGGAATTCGCCGCGACGCCACCGGCCACGGCAAGCACGGGAACAGCGGGGTTTTCGGCCAGATACACCTCTAGCGCGCGGCGGGTCTTTTCGGCCAGAACCGCCGCCACAGCCGCCTGAAAACTGGCGGACAGGTCTGCGCGGTCTTGCACCGTGATCCCGCCCTTTTCCGCAATCACGGCATCTCGCGTGCGCAAAACTGCGGTCTTCAGGCCCGAAAACGACATGTCGCAGCCCGGGCGATCCAGCAAAGGCCGGGGCAGGGGGAAGCGTTTGGGGTCGCCCTTGGCCGCCTCGGCCTCGACATAGGGCCCGCCGGGCTGCGGCAGAGCCAGCAGTTTGGCCACCTTGTCAAACGCCTCGCCGGGCGCGTCATCAATCGTACCGCCAAGGCGCTGGAATCGGTCCGGACCGTGCACGATCAGAAACTGGCAATGGCCACCCGACACCAGCAGCATCAAATAAGGAAAGGCCAGCCCGTCGGTCAGCCGCGGCGTCAAAGCGTGGCCTGCCAGATGGTTCACACCCAGCAAGGGCAGCCCGGTCGCCGCCGCGATCCCCCGCGCCAGCATCACGCCCGACAGGACCCCACCGATCAGCCCGGGGCCCGCCGTCACCGCCACCGCATCCAGATCCGCCAGCGACACCCCCGCAGCAGCCAGCGCCCGTTCAACGCAATGATCCAGCCGCTCGGCATGGGCGCGAGCGGCGATTTCAGGCACCACGCCGCCGAAGGCCGCGTGCAGCGACGACTGGCCCTCGACCTCGGAGCTTAGCACCACACCGCGCCCATCCGACCCAAGCCGAACCACAGCGGCGGCGGTATCGTCGCAACTGCTTTCGATGCCCAGAAAGGTGAGTGACTTGCTCATCGACCCATCATGATTGCCCAAAACCTGCCGTCGAGGTAACACCTTGCCCATGGCCGCACAATCCTTCGCCCCCGTTGTCCTGTTGACCCGGCCCGCCACGCAATCGGCCCGCTTCGCCGACAGCCTGCGGGCAAGGCTGACTGGGGTCGAGATCGTGACCTCTCCGTTGATTGTCCCGACGTTCCTGAACCCTACACTGCCTGCAAAGTCCTGGGCCGCCGTCATCCTGTCCTCGGAAACCGGGGCCGAGGCTGCAGGCCGGTTGAAGGCGCTGCTACCCCGCCACGCCTTCTGCGTCGGTGACCGCACGGCACAGGCGGCGCGCGCGGCAGGCTTCACGCCGCAGTCGGCGCATGGCGATGCCGAGGCTTTGCTGGCTCTGATTCTCTCGCAGCCCTTGGCCCCCTTGCTGCACCTGCGTGGCCGCGAGGCGCGAGGTGACCTTGCTAAGCGGCTTTCGGCCAATGACATCCCGACGGATGAAGCCATCGTCTATGCGCAGGAGGAGCACACTCTGACCCCAGAGGCGGTAGCACTGCTGCAAGGCACCACCCCCATTCTCGCCCCCGTCTTTTCCCCCCGAAGCGCGCAAATCCTTGCTGCAGAGTGCCATCGCATCCCTGCAACCGCGCCGATCACGCTGATTGGGATGAGTGCTGCGGTGGCAGGCGTTTCAGGCCCATGGTCCGGCACCACCGTGATTGCCGCGCAACCAACCGCCGAAAGCATGGTTCAGGCGGTGATCAAGCTTTTGCCGCAGGGCAGGGCGCTTGAATAGATGGTTGTTGCGGCATTACCTTGCAGGTGACGCGCTGAACGGAAGGATCGACCATGGCCGAGACGGATGACACGGGTACAGGCGCGGCAGAGATCAAGCCAGAGATCTCGCCGCAGCCTATGGATGGTCCCAAACCCGAGCCGCGCGCTGCTGATCCTGTCGCCGCCCCGCCAGAACCACCTCAGGCCCGGTCGCCCCTGTTGCCGATCCTGGGTGGTGTGCTGGCGGCCTTGGCGGGATATGGCGTAGCCCAACTGGTGCCGAACGGTTGGCCCATCGGCAACACCTCCTCGCTTCAGACCGAACTGAAAGCGCAGGTCAGCCAGATCGACGCTTTGAAGTCGCAGGTGCTGGAACTCAGCCAAAGGCTGGACTCTTCCAAGTTGGCAGACCGGATCGCGGCGCTGGAAGCGGCACCCGTCCCGACGAAATCCCCCCCAGTGGATACCTCGGCACTGGAGGCCCGGATTGCCGCGCTGGAGGCGCGCCCTGCGGGTACCAGCGCCGACCCGGCCGCCATGGCGCAGTTGCGCGCGGATGTGGAGGCGATCAAGTCCAATGGCGCTGCCACGGTTTCCCCTGCCGTGCAGGCCAGCCTTGACGCCAAGGTCAAGGAAACCGAGGCCCGGCTGGCCGCGATCGAGGAAAACGCCAAGGCCAGTGCCGCCGCTGCGATCTCGCGCGCCGCCGTGCGCCAGATCGCTGCCGCACTGGACAGCGGTACGCCCTACGGTGCCGCCGTTGCCGACTTGACCGGCGCCAACCTGCCCGCCGTGCTGACCGATCACGCCGGCACCGGCCTGCCGACCCTTCAAAGCCTGCAGGCTGAATTCCCGGATGCCGCCCGCACCGCTTTGGACGCCGCCCTGCGTGCCAACATGGGTGCGACCTGGACTGAGCGTGTGACGAACTTCCTGCGCAGCCAGACCGGCGCCCGCACCCTTACTCCGCGAGAGGGGACCGACCCTGACGCCGTGCTGTCGCGCGCCGAGGCGGCCACTGCCAACGGCGACCTTGCCACCGCTCTGAAGGAAATCGCCACCCTGCCCCCCGAAGGCCTGGCCGCATTGTCCGACTGGCGGGCCCGCGCCCAGCTTCGGCTGGAAGCCGAGGCGGCGGTTCAGGCTCTCATGACACAGGCAGGGTGACCCATGCTGTTCTCGCTGTTCCGCATTCTGTTCTTCGTTCTGATCTTTCTGGTCCTGACCTTCGCCGCCATCGTCCTCATTCAGGCCGACAGCGTGATGCGCGTCGCCTTCGCGGGGTGGGAGTTCAGCCTGCGCCCGTTGCAACTGGTGATCGCCACTTTGGTCCTGATGCTGGTCGTCTGGCTGGTGCTGAAGGTTCTGGGCCTGCTGGTCGCCGTGCTGCGTTTCCTCAACGGTGATGAAACCGCAATCTCCCGCTATCTGGACCGCGACCGGGAACGCCGTGGCTTTCAGGCTCTGACCGATGGCATGATGGCTTTGGCCGCTGGCGAGGGCCGCCTCGCGCTGATCAAGGCGCAAAGGGCGGAAGGCTATCTTGACCGTCCGGAACTGACCAACCTTTTGATGGCGCAGGCCGCCGAAGTGGTGGGCGACAGCCAACGGGCCGAGGTCGCCTACAAGGCCATGCTGAACGACCCCCGTACGCGCTTTGTCGGCATCCGGGGCTTGCTCAAGCAAAAGCTGCTGGAGGTCGACACCGAAACAGCGCTGAAATTGGCCGAAAAGGCCTTCGAACTGAAGCCACGCCACGCGGAATCGCAGGAAATCCTGCTGAAGCTGCAATCCGGCGCTGCGGACTGGAAAGGCGCCCGCGCCACCCTGACCGCACAGAACAAATCCGGCATCCTGCCCCGCGATGTCTACCGCCGCCGTGATGCCGTTATGGCCTTGCAGGAGGCTAAGGTCGTGGTAGACGAAAACTCGACCATTGAGGCGCAAGAGGCTGCGATTGCTGCCAACAAACTCTCACCCGACCTGATCCCCGCAGCCACGATGGCCGCCCGCAGCTATGTCCAGAAGGGTGACAAGAAGAACGCCACCCGCGTGCTGAAAAAGGCATGGGAGGCCCGTCCGCACCCCGACCTTGCCGCCGCCTTCGCCGAGATCGAGCCGGAAGAAAGCCCCGAAGCCCGCCTGCGCCGCTTCAAGCTGCTGACGTCGATTCACCCCGAAGACCCGGAAAGCAAGCTGTTGCTGGCCGAACTTGCGATTGCCGGCGAAGACTTCCCCGCCGCCCGCCGCGCCCTTGGCGATCTGCCGATCAGCCATCCGACCCAGCGCAGTCTTGCGATCATGGCCGCCATCGAACGGGGCGAGGGCGGCGATGACGCCACCGTCCGCGCTTGGCTGTCCAAGGCTCTGATCGCCCCGCGCGGCCCGCAATGGTGCTGCGACAAATGTCAGGCCGTCCACTCCGCCTGGGGCCCGATCTGCGAGAATTGTCAGGGTTTCGACACGCTCAGCTGGCGCGAACCCACCGAAACCCGTGGCGCCAGCGCGACCGGGGCCGAACTGCTGCCCGTCATCGTGGGTGCCCCGAAGCCTCAGATCACCCCAAAGGCACCGGAGCCCGAACCGATCGACCTGGAAGCCATCGGTCGCCGCGCAAACTGACTGCGCTGGCAAGCGTATCGGGTGAAATTACTTAGCGGCGGGATACCTACACAGGTTTTCTTACAGGGGGAACGAGCACATGCCGCTCTGGCTGGGCCTGTAGAACACGCCATTCGGGAAAATGCCGGGCAGGACCCGGCGTGGCGGTTTTCATCAGCTTCCGCCATTTCGAACACCGGATGTCTATTGCAGGGTGGAATGTCGCAAAGCACTTCGTCAGGCGTGTTCGGTTCCGTGATCCAATCGTTCAGGTGCGTTTCCAAACCACGAAGAGGATTCTTTGGATGTTTTTGCCAAGCGGGCGGTTGCTTTTCGCATGACACAATCATCGCCAACGAAAGCTATGGTGCCCCAAGACGGACTCGAACCGCCGACCCCCTCATTACGAATGAGGTGCTCTACCAACTGAGCTATTGGGGCTACGCGAGGCGTCGTTTAACCGGCCAGAGTCGATTCCGCAAGGATGAAAAGGCCGTGGTCGACCGCAATTCGAAAGGACCAAAGGGACAGCCTTTGGATTTATGCGCGCCTTGCTAGGTCAATTCGGGAGCAAGGCGCGGGAAGCGGTCCTGCCCGTTTGCTAGATTGAATTCTGACCAGACCTCCGATGTCAGCGCGCCCTGCGGACGCGTCCGCAAGGCACAGTTAGGACCGGAAGCGAGGCTTCTGCGCAGCGGCGTCTTTCGCCCCGGTGGACTACAGGACTACGACCCGCTGTCCCACCCTTCCCGCATCAGTCGGTATGCACCTTCGTAGACCGCTTCGGGGTTCTCAAACAGCGGGCGCCAGATCTTGGTGGCGGCGGCAAGGTCGGGCAGGGCGGAGCCGAAGGCCTCAACGGTCATCCAGCCATCGTATCTGACTTTGTGCAGCGCGCGGAACACGGCCCCGAAGTCGATATGCCCCGCACCCGGAACGCCTCGGTTGTTCTCTGAGATGTGGACGTGCTTGATGGCATGGGCGGTTTGCAAGATGACATCGGTGATAGAGTTTTCTTCGATGTTGAAATGGAACGTGTCGTAGAGGTATCCGTAGTTCGGCTCGTCCACGCGGGCCACAAGGTCTGCGGCGGCTGCGGCGGTGTTGAGGATATAGCACTCGAACCGGTTCAGCGGCTCTACCGCCATGTCGATGCCCGCCATAGCGGCATAACGCGCTGCGCGTTTGTGGACCTCGGCCACGCGCTCCATTTCCGCCTTGGACGGGGGCAGGCCGGTAAACTCGCCGAGTGGCTGGTGGTAGGGGCCGGACACCAGCTTGCCGCCCATCGCCTCGGTGCAGTCGATCAGCCATTTGAGGTGATCCAGTCCCGCCTCGCGTTCCTTCGGATCGGCGGAAATCGCACTCTTGCCGCCGCCGGGCATCACGCCAATACCGGTCGCCTCCAGCCCCAAGTCCGCCAACCTGCGCCCCAACGCACGATAATGCGCCACATCGCCGCCAAACATCGGGATTTCGACCCCATCGTACCCGGTGTCCTTCAGCTTTTTCAGGATGCCCAGATGTTCATCCGTGACGTGGATGGTCCAGAGCAGCAGGTTGAAGCCAAGTTTCATAGGCTCACCCATTGGCCCGATTGCCCCGAGGCGATGATGGCGTCGCAGACCTGATTGGCGGCCAGTGCCTCGCGGAAGGTGGGCGCGGCAGGTTTTCCGGTGGCAAGTCCGGTCAGGAAATCCGCGACCTGGTGGGTGAAGGAATGTTCATAACCGATGATCAGGCCGGGTACCCACCATTTGCCAAGATAGGGGTGGTCGCCGTCTGTCACCAGAATGTTGGTCCAGCCGCGCAACTCGCCTTGCGTGCCGTGGTCGAAGAACTGCAAACGGTTCAAGTCATGCAGGTCCCACGCCAGCGATCCCTTTTCGCCATTGATTTCCAAAGTATATGCGGCCTTGTGGCCGCGCGCATAGCGGGTGGATTCAAAGGTGCCGAGCGAGCCGTTGGCAAAGCGGGTCAGAACAGCAGCGGCATCGTCGATCCCGACGGATTGCAGCTTTCCGGTCTCGGCATGTTTGCGCTGTTTGACGAAGGTCTCGGTCATCGCGGTCAGCGAGGAAATCCCGCCATTGATCCACATTGCGGTATCAAGGCAATGTGCCAGAAGATCGCCGGTCACGCCTGACCCCGCCGCATCAACGTCCAGCCGCCATGTGCCCGCCCCACCTTGGGGTACGTCGGGCGAAATCGTCCAGTCCTGCAGGAACTTGGCGCGGTAGTGGAAAATCTTTCCCAGGCGCCCGCTTTCGACCAGATGCTTGACCAGAGACACCGCAGGCACCCGGCGGTAGTTGTACCAGACCATGTTGGCGACACCCGCCGCCTCGACCGCCTCGATCATCGGCATCGCCTCGGCTGCGGTGCGCGCAAGGGGCTTTTCGCAAGTGACCATCTTGCCAGCCTTGGCCGCCGCGATGGAAATCCCGGCATGCAGGTCATTGGGGACGCAGACGTCGATCACGTCGATATCCTTGGCCTCGACCAGCTTGCGCCAATCGCTTTCCACCCGCTCGTAACCCCACATCTCGGCGAACTTGCCCGCCTTTTCGGTGTTGCGTGCCGCCACCGCCTTCAACACCGGGCGGTAGCCCGTATCGAAGAAATGCGAGACATTAGCCCAGGCGTTCGAATGGGCGCGGGCCATGAAGCCATAACCCACCATGCCGACATTCAGTGATTTTGCCATGATCCCCTCCTACTCCGTCCAGCCATGCGCATCGCGCACCGCCACCATGGCGCCAAGGATCTTGTCCCACGTCTCCTGCGCCTCCATCACGGCATTGGGGAACATGCAGCCGTCCCAGCAGATATGCCGCATCTTGCGGGTAAGCGTGCCGTTGTCGCGCAGCCAGTAGCCCGCATGCTTGACCACATCCAGCCGACCGTTCGGGTCGTCGATCTGGCAATGCCGCCCGGTCTTTTCGTGATCGCCCGAGCCGAAGGTGGTGCCATCGTTCTGCGCCACGTGGAAATCGAGCGTCCAGGACCGCAGCGCATCGGCCACTTGCTTGTAGGCTGCATCAAGGGCCGCCTTGTCGGACCAATCGAAATCGGCGGGCAGCAGGCGGTCCTTTTCGGCATTGGCGCCCAGAACGAACAGCATCGAATGCGCCATGTCGGCCTGATAGCCGACGATTCCGGGCATCCCGACCATCTCCAGCAGCTTCACATTCTCCCGCCAGGAATGCATGCCGCCCCAGCAGATCTCGCCCTCGGCCACGATGAATTCGCCATGGTCCTGCGCAATCTTGCCCGCCTCGCGGAAGGTTTCGGCAATAAGCTTTGTGCCGCCGACCGGATCTTTGTCCCAGTCGCCCACGCCGGTGGAACTGTCGACCCGGATGCCGCCGGTCGGACGGATGCCAATCTCTCGCATCTGCTGGCCTATGGCGCAGGCTTTGCGGACCTGAGTTAGAAAGCGCGCCCGATCCTCGGTGCTGCCCATCGCAGAGCCGCCGCCAGCCCCGCCCCAGATCGGGGCCACGAAAGAGCCAACCTTCAGGCCGAAACTGGCGATATGGTCCGACATGCGGCGCACCTCGCCGGCATCGGCGTCGATGGGAAAGTGCGGGGCGGTGATGAACAGGTCGATGCCGTCGAACTTCTGCCCATCCGCCCGGGCATTCGCCGTCAGCTTCAGAAGCGCATCCAGCGCGATGATCGGCTCGGAATCCGGCGCGCCCTTGCCGACGATCCCCGGCCAGGCCGCGTTGTGCAGCTTGGGATATGTGTTTGTGTGTCCGACCATTTTGCCCTCCCCGGCGATATTGTCTTTAGACTGCGACGGCTAAACAGTCCGCCCGATATTCACCCCGGTCTGCCCGTCAAAGAACATCACCTTATCGGGCAACCAGCCGAATCGCACCTGTTCTTCGACCCGGATGGCGATCTGCGCCGGGACCGAGGCGCGCAGATGCGTTGCGCCGACGCGCAGGGTCACGACCTGTTCCGTGCCGTAGTTTTCCACATCATGCACCTGCGCGGCGACCGGGCCACCGGAGACGATGTGCAGATCTTCCGGCCGGATGCCGAAGGTCACAGCCTCGCCCGTGGCAGCCTGTGGCAAGGCACCCAGCGGCAGTTCGAAACTGCCGGGGGTGATGATGGCCCGGCCCTGATTGATGCGGCCCGACAGAAGATTGATGGCCGGCGATCCGACAAACCCCGCTACGAAAGCGTTGCGCGGATTGCGGTAGATGTCATGTGGCGTGCCAACCTGCTCCAGCCGCCCATGGTTCAGCACGCCGATGCGGTCGCCCATGGTCATGGCCTCGACCTGATCGTGGGTGACGAACAGGAAGGTCGTGCCCAGCCGCATCTGCAGATCCTTCAACTCGGTCCGCATCGCCTCGCGCAGCTTGGCGTCAAGGTTGGACAAGGGTTCGTCCATCAAGAACACATGCGGCTCGCGCACGATGGCCCGCCCGATGGACACGCGCTGCATCTCGCCGCCCGACAGACGGTCGGTCTTGCGGTCCAGAAGATGCTCGATCCGCAGGGTCTTGGCGGCATAGGCCACCCGTTCGGCAATCTCTGCCGGTGAGGCGTTGCGGACCTTTGAGCGCAGGGGGAAGCTGAGGTTGTCGCGCACGGTCAAGCGCGGGTAAAGCGAGTATTGCTGCAGGACCAGCGCCACGTCGCGTTGCGAGGGGCTCCAGTCGTTCACCTCGGTCCCATTGGTGCGGATATGCCCAACGGTGGGGGTTTCAAGCCCGGCGATCAGGCGCAGCGTCGTCGTCTTGCCAGCGCCGGTCGGGCCAAGTAGCACGAAGAATTCGCCATCTGCGATGTCGAGATCCAGATCCTTCAGCGCCGTGTGATTGCCGAAGACCTTTGAGACATTTTCCAGTTCGATGCGCGCCATATCTGCTATTCCAGCCTGAATCCGAGGGACGCGCCGGTGGCCTTATCGAAGAAATGTGCCTGTGAAGCGTCAAGGCTGGCCCAGACACGCTGGCCCTTGCCGCTGACAAACCCGCTGGCGGTTCGGGCGCGCAGGGTGCTGGTGCCGACCGTCAGATCGACGATGTCGAAGGGTCCATAAGGCTGGATCAGATGCACGCCGACCTGATGCGCGCCCGGACTTTCCGCGTGGCTGAGCACCACGCCTTCGGGGCGGATGCCAAGGGCAATGTCCTTGGCAGGTTTCGACGCAATCATCGTCAGGGCCTGCGACGGAATCTCGAAAGCCTCGCCATGCAAGACCACGCTCGACCGGCCCGCCTCTTGTCGGAACTGGGCGTCCGCGATGTTCATGACGGGCGAGCCAATGAACTGGGCCACGAACAGATTGGCCGGGCGCAGATAGACCTCGGAGGGTGAGCCGACTTGTTGCAGCACGCCGTCGTGCATCACCACAACCGTATCGGCCAGCGACATAGCCTCGACCTGATCGTGGGTGACATAGATTGAGGTCGAACCGTTCTCAAGATGCAGCCGTTTCAGTTCAACCCGCATCTGCTCGCGCAGCTTGGCATCAAGCGCCCCAATCGGCTCGTCCATCAACAGCGCCTTGGGCCTGCGGACCAGTGCGCGGCCGATGGCCACGCGCTGCATGTCGCCGCCAGACAAAGCACTTGGCCGCAGCTTCAACAGATGCGTGATCCCTATGGCTTCGGCAACGCTGGTGACAGATTTGCGCACTCCGGCATCCGGCATCCGCGTCGCGCGCAAGGGAAAGGCGAGGTTCTCGAATACCGTAAGGTGCGGATAAAGTGCGTAAAGCTGAAACACAAAGGCGATGTCACGGTCCGAGGCGTGCAGGTCCTGCACCGGCTTGCCGTCGATCAGGATGCGCCCCTCGTCAATCTCCTCCAGCCCCGCGATGGCGCGCAGGGTCGTGGTCTTGCCGCAGCCGGAGGGGCCAAGCAGCACGCAGAATTCGCGGTCCTTGATGGTCAGGTTCACTTCGCGGATCACATGCACCGCGCCGAAGTATTTCTGGATGTTTTCAAGCCGGATTTCAGCCACGTGGCACCTCGCCAGACTGCGGCTCGGCCGGATGCGGCACGTGAACGGCGACGTTGAACACGACCAGTCCGATCAACATGACCAGAACCGACCAGGTGTGCAGGAACTCGACCCAAGGCTGGCATAGGAAGACGAAGCCTGCGATCATCACCCACTGCGAGCCAGGTTCCAGCACGCGCATGTTCAATTCGCGAAAGGTCATTTGCGTATCGCTCCGAAGCTCATCCCGCGCAGCAGGTGGTTGCGCAGCAGGAAGGTGAAGATCGCGACCGGCAGCAGGAACAGGGCGGTGCCCGAGGCGATAACCGTCCAGTCCGGCAGGCCCGAGCCGACCTGCGACGGGATGAACGGCGGCGCAGTCTGCGCCTTGCGGTTCGTCATGATCAGGGCGAAGGCATATTCGTTCCAGGCGGTGATGAAGCAGAACACCGCCGTGGCCGCGATGCCGGTGGCGGCCTCGGGCAGCACGATCTTCCAGAAGGCCTCCATCCTTGTATAGCCATCGACCAGCGCAGCTTCCTCGTATTCGCGCGGGATTTCGTCAATGAAACCCTTCATCAGCCAGACGGCAAAAGACACGTTGAAGGCCGTGTAAAGGATGATAAGGCCGATATGGGTGTCGTTGAGCCCGACCGCCCGGTACATCAGGAACATCGGAATGGCGACGACCACGGGAGGCAACATCCGGGTGGACAGGATGAAGAACAGCCAGTCCTCCTCACCCGCCACCTTGAACCGCGAAAACCCGTAAGCCGTGATCGTGCCCATTGCCACGGCCAAGAAGGTCGATGTGATGGCGACGATCAGCGAATTCAGGAACCGACTGGGATAGCCCGACAACTGTACCTCACCCTTGCCAGAGCGGCTGATACGCTCACCACCGTCGATCACGATCTTTTCCCACCAGGGCGCGTTGTCGTAGTCGACCTTTTCGTTCGGTTTCAGTTGCACGCGCTTGGTGAACAGCTTGACGAAGGGCGAGACCTCGGGCGTGAACAGGATGGTCGGCGGCACGGTCGTAGCCAGATTGCGCGGCTTGAACGCGGTGGAGCCGATCCAGTAGATCGGTGCCAGAAACACGATCAGCGCCACGACGATCATCACATTGGCCAGCCGGTTTCCCAGTTTCTGCTGGGCGGAGGTGACTGTTCCCATGTCAGCGCTCTTTGGCTTTGTTGAGGTATTTGACGTAGATGTTGGTGATCGTCAGCACCATGATCAGCACGATGTAGGCCAGCGCGCAGGACTTGCCGGTCTGCCATTCCTGAAACGCCATCTTGTAAAGCCGGATCGAGATCAATTCGGTCGTGGGCTGACTGGTCATCACGAAGGCAAGGTCGAAGGTCTTGAACGCCTCCATCGTGCGGAAGATGATGGCGATCAGCAGGATGGGTGCCACCAGCGGCAGGGTGATGCGGAAAAAGACGTAGAACCGCCCCGCCCGGTCGATCGAAGCCGCCTCGTACAGGTGCTTTGGCACGGCCGACAGTCCGGCGAGGGAGAGCAGCATCACGAAGGGCGACCACATCCAGATGTCGGTCAGCGCGACAGCGTAAAGCGCAATGCCCGGGTCGGAGAGCCACTCGAAGTTTCCAAGGCCGAGGGCATAATTTATCATGCCGAAATTGGGGTCGTAAAGCAGTTTCCAGAACAGCCCGACCACCGCCATCGACAGCATCATCGGCAGCAACAGCAGCGTTGTCACCAACCCTTTAAGCGGAAAGCTGCGGTTCAGCAGCAGTGCCAGACCAAAACCCACCAGCACCTGACCCGTGACCGAGACGATCACATACTTCGCCGTTATGGTGAAATTGCTCCAGATGAACGGATCGGCCAGAAGGTCGCGGTAGTTCTGCAGACCGATGAAGTTGGCCGGCGCGCTGGAGGAGGCGCGAAAATCGGTGAAGGAATAACCCAGCGAATAGATCAGCGGAAAGATGTTGAAGATGATCAGAAACGCAATGGTCGGGATCACGAACAGATTGCGGATCGCCAAATCGCTCATCCCGCGCGAGGCCGCACGCGACATCGGGTCCAGTCTGTTCATCATCTCTGCCATTGGCCTGTTTCCCGGTCAATCTGCCCCACCTCTTCGGCAGGACACGCACCATGGGTTCGGCGGAGCCCGAAGGCTCCGCCGGTGATGATCGGATCAGCCACCGCGTCCGTATTTGGCGAAGATGGCCTTCCAGTCGGCAGCCAGTGCATCCAGCGTCTCTTGCGAGGTGCCTTCGCCGCCCACCACGGCCGGGTAGACGCGCTGATTCAGCGCGGTCAACAGTTCGGCGTATTCCGGCACGGCCCAGAAGTCCTTCACCTTGAACATGGTTTGGTAGAAGGCCTCGTTATAGGGGGTCGCGTTGCGGAACTCGGGCGATTCCAGAACGGCCGCCGAGCAGGTGTAGCCGCCCAGCTTGGCCCATTCCTTCTGGGTGTCGTCCTGGATGAACCACTTCAGGAACTTCATCGCCTCTTCCTTGTTCTCGGAATAGGACACGACGGAAATCCCCTGACCGCCAAGTGCTGCGAACTGGTCACCGCCAGGGCCTGCCGGGTTGGCAAAGAAGCCCGTGTTGGCGGCATTGGGGTTGCTGGCCGGGTTGATCAGTGCGGGGAAGAAGGCGAAGTAGTTCATCGACATCGCCGCCAGGTTTTCGGTGATCGCCTGATTGTCCTCAACGAAGAAGGATTTCCCCCAGCCCGGCGGCGCAAAGCTGTAGAGTTTCTTGTAGTTGTCCAGCGCAGCGACGGCTTTGGGCGAGTTGATGATGCCGTCGACCTTGTAGGTCGACATGTCCCCAAGCTCTCCGCCATATGAGAACAGGGCGTTCTCGAAGCCCATCGCCATGGCGTCATAGGAGTTGTCGGTGTAGATCGCCACGCCGTAGCGCTTGGCATCCGGCCGATAGAAGAATTCGGCAATGTCGGTCAACTGCGCCCAAGTCGTCGGAGGTGCGAGGTCGTAGCCGTATTTCGCCTTGAAGGCTTCCATTTCCTTGGGGTCTGTGAACCAGTCCTTGCGATAGGACCAGCCGACCGCGTCACCTTCCATCGGGATCGACCAGTACTTGCCCGAATTGCCCGGATATTCCGAATAGAACTTCACCGTCGCCGGGGCCATCTTTGACAGAACGTCGTTTTCCTTCACAAAATCGGTCAAATCAACGTAGTGCCCGGCTTCGGACGCCGCCCCAAGCCACTGGCTGTCACCGACGATCAGGTCATAGGCAGAGCCATGAGCGTTGAATTCGGTGAAAGCCTTGGTCTGGAAATCCGCCCAAGGGGTGGTTTCGACGGTGACCTTGACCCCCGTCTGGGCCTCATATTCGTTCGCCAGTTCTTGCAGATAGTTTGCCGGGTCCCACTCCGCCCAGAAGATCGTCAGCTCCTGAGCCAATACCGACGTGCCGGACAACAAAAATAGGCCGAGACCGGCCACCAAGCCTTTGGTCAACTTGCGCATGTTTTCCTCCCTATGCACCGTTTGCCTTGAGTCTTCTGGGCTTCATGAGCCCGGCTCCCCATTTTTTCGGGGTGGTTTCAACGCGGCCAGCAACGGGCAAACGCATGTCTGGTCGTGTCGATCAAAGTCTTTCGCACAATCTTGGTGCGATCGTTTTCGACCTGCGCCTCACACAATGGAACTGGATCCCTGCCGTCCTTTCTTTTGGCCCCGCCGGAACCAGTTCATAGGTGACCTGCACCTGACCCGGTCAACTGCCGGGCCGCCGAAGTCTGCGCCTCCGCCAAAGCGGCACGCACCAACGCGCGCGCCGCCCAAGTTGCGACATCCTGCATTTCGCTGACATCCACCTTCCAGATGTCTCGCAGGACCAGAATAACCTCCAGTCCGAAGGTCAGCGACAGGGCCTTGGCGAGTTTGCCAAACTGCGCCTCGGTCAGCTTGCCCCGCAGCGGCGAAAGCGCTTTTTCCAGCAGCTCAATCCGGTGGCCTCGGCGGAACTGCGGCCCCGACAGGGCGAGGTTCGACCGAGTCTGGGCCCATTGTTCCAGCGATAAGCCGAGAGCAGCTTTGAACGTCGCCTCGAATTCGATGATCCGGGTGCTGGAGGAGGCCAGCAAATCGAACACCCGCTCCTCCGCGCAATCCAGTGTGCTGTCCCATTCCAGAATGGGACCCAGCGCATGGTGGACCACGGCTTCGACCAAGGCGGATTGGGTTGGAAAATACCGGTAGGCTGTCGCACGCGAGACGCCCGCCGCCTCGGCCGCATCGCTGACAGAGGGCGTCTTGCCGCGCTGCATCAGATCAACCGCTGTGCGCACCATCAGGTCGCGGGTTCGGGCACTGGCTCCTGTCAGGGCCGTGACTTTCACGTCGACTTTTTGGACTGATACGCTCATGTCAGAATAATACGCACATCTCAAATTTCTTTTCAACGGGCTTGCGGCGGCTCATAATGGCCTAAATACCCGGGTCTGCTTCGGTGAGACCCATCCCCCGTACCACCGGAAAGTCTGGTAAAATGCAACGGATCTACGTGGTTGGAACGGCCGACACCAAGGGCGCAGAGTTGCGCTTCATCGCCGAAGCGATTCGCGGTCTTGGTGGCCATCCAATGGTCGTTGACGTGGGGATTCGCGCGCCCGGCATCGCTGCGGACATTTCGGCGGCTGAAGTCGCCAGCCACGGAGCCTCGGGTCTTCCGTCCCTGACTGACAGGGGAGAGGCGGTCAGCGCCATGGCCGAAGCCTTCACCCGCTTCATTGCCACGCGTCAGGACATCGCGGGCGTGATCGGCATCGGGGGCAGCGGCGGGACGGCCATCGTTACCGCCGGAATGCGGGTGCTGCGGATTGGTCTGCCGAAGCTGATGGTCTCGACCTTGGCCTCTGGCGATACCGCGCCCTATGTAGGGGTTAGCGACATCATGATGATGCCCTCGATCACCGATCTGGCCGGGCTGAACCGCATCAGCCGGGTGATCCTGGAGCGGGCGGCGGCCGCCATCGCCGCGATGGCCGCAACCCCGGTGGCGGCGGCCTCGGATCGGCCTGCCGTCGGGCTGACGATGTTCGGCGTGACGACCTCGGCGGTGACGCAGATCCTCGACCGGCTCGGCCCCGCCGTTGAAGGGGTGGTTTTCCACGCTACCGGCACCGGCGGGCGCAGCATGGAGGCTTTGGTAGACAGCGGCCTGCTGACGGGCGTTCTGGATATCACCACCACCGAAGTGGCCGACCTTCTGTGCGGCGGGGTTCTCCCTGCCGGACCGGACCGGCTCGATTGCATCGCCCGCACGCGTGTACCTTATGTCGGCTCCGTCGGGGCGTGCGACATGGTCAACTTCTGGGCGCCCGAAACGGTGCCCGCCCGCTATCAGGGCCGTCTCTTCTACCGCCACAACGCCAATGTCACCCTTATGCGCACGACGGCCGAGGAATGTGCCGCAATCGGAGCATGGATCGCGCAGAAGTTGAACCGCTGCGAAGGTCCGGTGCACGTGCTGATCCCCGAAGCGGGTGTCTCGGCGCTCGACATCGCCGGAGGCGCCTTCTTCGATCCCGTGGCGGATGCCGCCCTGTTTGACGCGCTGGAGGAGGGCCTGCAGCGCACCGACCGTCGCCACTTGACGCGGCTGCCGGTTCATATCAATGACCCGGCCTTCGCCGATGCCGTAGTGTCGGCCTATCACGCGCTCTGCCCTTGAGGTGACCCTATGCCCGCCATCCCCCGATCCGTCCTGCTTGAGAAGTTCCACGCGATGCGCCGGGAAGGCCGCCCGATCATCGGCGGCGGGGCGGGCACCGGGATTTCGGCCAAGTCGGAGGAGGCCGGCGGCATCGACCTGATCGTCATCTACAACTCCGGCCGCTACCGCATGGCCGGGCGGGGCTCGGCCGCCGGGCTGCTTGCCTTCGGCAACGCCAATGAGATCGTGGTTGAGATGGCGCGCGAAGTCCTGCCGGTGGTGCGTCACACTCCGGTGCTGGCCGGGGTGAACGGAACCGACCCCTTCCTGCTGCTGCCGCAATTCCTTGACCAGCTGAAACATCTGGGCTTTTCCGGTGTGCAGAACTTCCCCACCATCGGCCTGTTCGACGGCACCATGCGGCAAAGCTTCGAGGAGACCGGGCTTGGCTTCGGGCTGGAGGTCGACATGATCGCTGCGGCCCATGCGGTCGACCTTTTGACCACGCCCTATGTCTTCAACCCCGACGAGGCCGCTGCAATGACCCGCGCCGGGGCCGATCTGATCGTGGCCCATATGGGCGTCACCACTGGCGGCGACATCGGCGCACGGGCGGCCAAGACCTTGGATCAATGCGTCGTGGAAATCGAGGCGATTGCCGAGGCCGCGTTGACCCTTCGCCCTGACGTTCTGGTCCTCTGCCACGGCGGACCGATCTCGATGCCTGAAGACGCGCGCTACATCCTGGACCGCGCGCCGAATTGCCACGGCTTCTACGGGGCCAGCTCGATCGAGCGTCTGCCGGTGGAAATGGCGATCAAGGCGCAGGTGCAGGCCTTCAAATCGCTGACGACTGGAACCAGGAGGACATGATGGCCGCGAAACCGGAAAACAACTTTGTCTACCCAAACGACGTCGATGCCTTTGGCTTCACCTGGGGAAAACTGTCCCTGACGGTGGCGCCAGAGACCAATGGTGCTACCAAGTTTTCCGGCGGCGTCGTCGATCTGCCCCCCGGACAGGGCCATAGCCGCCACAACCATCCTGGCGCGGAAGAGATCATTTTCGTCATCTCCGGTCATGGCCAGCAGATGGTCGAGGACCCCGAGGGGAACCCGGTCACGCAGAATGTGGGCCCCGGCTGCACCGTGTTTGTCCCCGAAAGCCGCTTCCATTCGACCCTGAACACCGGCAGCGAACCGATGGAACTGTTCGTTGTCTACTCGCCGGCAGGCCCCGAACTTGTCTTACGTGACTTGCCGGATTTTCACATCATTCCCAAAGCTGGACGATAGGAAGGACGTGCCAAGATGAAACGCATCGGGCGGGTGATCGGTCTCAACGGCGCAGACATTCCGGAATACAAGCGCCTTCATGCGGCGGTCTGGCCAGAGATCCTGGAGCTGCTGCGACAGGCCGGGATGCGCAACTACTCGATCTTCCTGAAAGAGCCGGAAAACCTGCTGTTCGCCTATCTGGAATATGACGGGACCGATCTGGAGCAAGACAATCTGCTGATCTCGGCCAGCGCGGATATGAAGCGCTGGTGGGAATTGACCGACCCCATGCAGCGCCCTCTGGAGACGCGAAAATCGGGCGAATGGTGGGCGGACATGGAGGAAGTCTTCCACACCGACTGACGTTTCAACCTGATTGCTTCTGGTGGCAGTGCATCTCGATCAAGCCGGAGTGCCGGGTTCACGGAACGAGGAGCCATGCGAAAGCCGGACATACGCCCGCTGCGCGTCCTCCGGTGAAATCCATCGCCAGTTCCGTGTTTTGGCTCTGTTCAGGTCGACTGTTCTATTCCATCATCGTGCGTGTCGGGCCGGTCATCTGTGCGATGAACGCGGGATCGGAATCCGACCTTTTGGATCATGCGACCACCGGAGCCGGCCTCGATCGGCTGGTGGGTCATGCTGCCAAGACAGAGCGCGGAGGGGGAAGCGATGACACAAGCACAATATAAGGTCGACGATGCACGATTTCTATATCTGACGGTGGGCTCGTCCCGGCTGGACAAGCTGTACGGCGGATGTCGCTGGGCCGAAGGTCCGGTCTGGTTCAACGATCTGGGCTGCCTGCTATGGAGCGACATTCCGAACCAGCGCATCTTGCGCTATTCCGCCAATCCGCTGGACGGCCACGGCGTGTCGGTGTTTCGCACACAGTCCAACTTTGCCAATGGTCACACGCGCGATGGGCAAGGTCGGCTGGTGTCCTGCGAGCATGGCGCAAGGCGCGTGACGCGGACAGAGATGGATGGGTCGATCACCATTCTGGCGGATCAGTTTCAGGGCAAGCGGTTGAACTCGCCCAATGACGTGATCGTGCATTCGGACGGCTCGGTCTGGTTCACTGACCCGACCTACGGGATTCTGTCGGATTACGAAGGCTACCGCGCCACGCCGGAACAGCCTGTTCACGGTGTCTACCGGATCGACCCGTCAGGCACGATTGCTCTGGTGGCTGATGACTTTGCCCAGCCCAACGGGCTGGTTTTCTCGCCCGATGAAAGCAAGATTTACATCGCTGACAGCGCCTTCAGCCATGACCCCTCGGCGCCACGCCATATCCGGGTCTTTGATGTAGCGGGCGCCAAGCTGTCCAATAGCAGGGTCTTTGCCGAGATTGACGTGGGCCTGCCCGATGGCATCCGCGTCGATGTAGAGGGCAACATCTGGTCCAGCGCAGGCGACGGAGTGCATTGCTTTACCCCGGACGGCACCCGTCTGGGCAAGATCCTCGTGCCCGAGACGGTGGCGAATCTGACCTTCGGAGGCCCGATGAAGAACCGTCTGTTCATTGCCGCGACCTCGTCGCTGTATTCGATCTACGTCGCGGCCACGGGTGCGCAGAAGCCCTGATCAGGACTTCTGCCGCCGATCATGCACACTGGAGTCGCCCACGAACCAATCGCGGGCGGCGACCTCTTCGAAGACGACCCAGACGTCGTTCTTTGAAATGCCTGCGGTCTCGGCAATAGCGGCGACGATCTTCTCGGCCATCGCAGTCTTTTTGCCGACGGGATCATCGGCGATGACTTCCTTGACGATGCGGATGTTGACGAATGGCATGGGTGGCCCCCTGGTTCAGCGTCCGGTCTTGTGCCCGCCGGCCGCAGTGATGACACCCACGATGATCAGGCCGGTCAGCAAAAGCCGCAAGCCGGCACTGACCCCGAAGGTGTTGAGCATGGTCAGAAGCAGTACAAGAAACAAAGACGCGCCCCAGATGCCCGGAACATTGGCCTTGCCGCCCGCGACCGAGGTGCCGCCGATCACCACCACGGCAATCGAGGATAACAGGTACTCGTTGCCGATATCGACGCTCGCGCCCCGGAAATAGCCCGCCAGAAGTGCCCCGTTGATGCCGCCAAGCGCGCCGGAGAGGGTATAGGTCAAGAGACGAACCCGTTCCACCGGGATGCCAGCCAGCTTGGCCGCGCGCATGTTCTGCCCGATGGCGAGGACAGACCGTCCGTAGACCATCTTCTGCAGCGCAACCCATGCCACCGCTGCCAACACCACGCCGAACAGGGCGAGGATCGGAACGCCAAGGATCTGCACATTGGCGAAATCGGCAAAGCCCTGCGGGGGCTTGATCTGCAATCCGCGCCCGTAGTGGATGTCTGTCGACAGGATGATGAAGCTGGAGGACAGCGTGGCGATGATCGGCGGAATGCGCAACAGACGGATCAGGGCATAGTTGGCAAGGCCTATGACCGCGCCACAGGCCACTGCGGCCAAAAGGCCCACGGCGATCATGCCGTCGTTGCCGTCCATCGTCTTCATGGCCACCGCACTGGCAAGGCCGATGTT
>CANBRQ010000050.1 GCA_947371955.1 Paracoccaceae bacterium
GGATGGCCGCGGCGAGAGCGTGCGATTTGGCAGCACCCCCGGAGAACATCTCGGCGAGGCAGCCGACCTCAAGGATGGGCGGCGGTGCGATCACCAGAACTTTCGGCGCTCCGCCCTCAGGACCGGCACCTGCAGCGCGGATCAGGCGGATCAGGCGGTCGAGGAAAAAGGCGATGTCTGCGGCGCTGACGTGGAAGCAGTTCTTCAGGTCATTGGTGCCCAGCTTGACGATCACCAGATCCAGCGGCTTGTGGCTTTCCAGAAGGGCGGGAAGGATGCGCAGGCCGTTGCGGTACTCGCCCTCCATCGGGTCGTCGAGCACGGTGGTGCGGCCGGGATGGCCCTCGGCGATGACTTCGTAATCGGGGCCGAGCGCGCGGCCCATGACGGAGGGCCAGCGCGCGTCGTGGTCAAAGCGCCCTGCCCCGTTCAGGTCAGGCATCGGCCTGGTGCCGTGGGTGTTGCTGTCACCGAAACACAGGATCGTGCGGCTCATCAGATGCGCTCTCCGGTCTCGTCGAAGAGATGGATCATGTCGGGCATGGGGGCCAAATGCAGGGTCTGGCCGGGCTGGAAGGCTTGCCGCTCGCGCACCACGACGGTCAGTTCCATCTCGCCCACACGCAGGACGAGGTGGATTTCAGCGCCTGTGGGTTCCACCACGACGAGGCTGGCGGGAAGGCCTGCATCAGACAGGGTCAGGTGTTCGGGGCGGATGCCATAAGTGATCTTGCGGCCCTCGGCCAAGCCGGGAGTTGCGGGCAAGGGCAGATCGAAGCCCGGCGCCTTGAAACGGCCGCCCTGCACGGTGCCGTCGATCAGGTTCATCGAGGGCGAGCCGATGAAACCTGCCACGAAGGTGTTCGTCGGGCGGTCGTAGAGTTCAAGGGGCGCGCCGACCTGACTGATGCGACCGTCGCGCATCACGACGATGCGGTCGGCCATGGTCATCGCTTCGATCTGGTCGTGGGTGACATAAACCGTCGTGGTGCCAAGCCGCTGGTGCAGTTCGCGGATCTCTGAGCGCATCTGGACGCGCAGCTTGGCGTCGAGGTTGGAGAGCGGTTCGTCGAACAAAAAGACCTGCGGGTCGCGGACGATGGCGCGCCCCATGGCGACGCGCTGGCGCTGGCCGCCGGACATGGCGCGGGGATAGCGGCCAAGGTAGGGGGTCAGGCCCAAGATCTCGGCGGCGCGGTTCACGCGGCGGTCAATCTCGGCCTTGTCCATCCGCGCCATTTTCAGCGGGAAGCCCATGTTGGCCCCCACCGTCTTGTGCGGATACAAAGCGTAGTTCTGGAACACCATGGCGATGTCCCGCTCGGCGGGCGGCAGGTTGTTCACCACGCGGTCGCCGATGGAAATCGTGCCGCCGGAAATCCCTTCGAGCCCCGCGATCATCCGCAAAAGCGTGGACTTGCCACAGCCCGAGGGGCCGACCAGCACGACGAACTGCCCGTCCTGAATATCGACATTGACCCCATGCACGACCTGCATCGCACCATAAGATTTCGTCAGATCGCGGATCCTGACCTCGGCCATCTTTCCTCCAGAAACGTGGTTTTTGGTCGAGGTCAAAGCCCCGAGCTTCGCAAATTGGTACCCCAGCCCAAGGGCGCTGTCCATCATCTAGCACACTAACATGTTAGATGCTTGACTTGGGGGCCGGGCCAAGGGAAAGCTAGCACAAGTCCGGACGAGTCCGGACCTGCGATGCGGAAAGAAGGTCAAAAAGAACACCCTCAAGGGTGCACCGCTTTCCATGACAAAAACCTGCCCGGTCCGGCAGCACAAATCGGAGGAATGAATGAAAGTAGAGCTTTATAACTACGCCGTGAATGCGGGTCTGACCCGTCGCGGCGTGCTCAAGGGCGCGGCCTCGATCGGCGCGCTTTCGATGGTCGGCGGCATGCTGGGCAGCAAGCCCGCAATGGCCGACGACGCGCTGCGTCAGCAGATCCTGGCCATTCCGGGTGTGGGCAAGGGTTCGCCCACCGACGCCGACTGGCAAAAGGTCGGTGAACTCTGCCTCGGCGCCACCAAGGCCAATGTGGCCGAGGGTGAGTTTGCCGGTGTGGAACTGACCTTCATGGGTCTGAACAACCAGAACCTGCACAACCTTCTGTTCCGCGGCTTCCTGACCTCGTGGGAAAAGTACACCGGTGCCAAGATCAACTGGATCGATCTGGCCCAGGCCGACTACAATCCGCGTCTGCAGCAAGCGATTGCCACCGGCACGGTTGACTTCGACATCATCGAGATGGGCGCCCCCTTCGAAGGCGACACCGCCGGCAAGGGTCTGCTGGATGAGATGCCCGACTGGGTCAAGGCCCAGATCGAGATGGACGACTATGTGAACTACCTGAAGGCGCCGGTTGGCACCTGGGCTGGCAAGACCTACCGGATCACCATCGACGGCGACTGCCACACCTTCGCCTATCGCAAGGACTACTTCGGCGATGGCGCGATTTCCGGCATGAAGGAAGCCCCGACCACCTGGGCACAGATTGCCACCTATTCGGCGGCCGTTAAGGGCCAGAAGGACCCGCTGACCGGTCAGGACGCCGTTGGCTTCCTTGACCCGCTGAAGGGCTGGGGCGGCTTCGGCTTCTACTTCCTGGAAGACCGCGCCACCGCTTACGTGAAGTACCCTGGCAACCCGGCTTGGCTGTTCGAACCGGAAACCATGAAGCCGATGGTCAACAACCCCGGTTGGGTGCAGGCGATCCAGGACGTGATGGACAACATCCCGAACCTGCCCGCCGACCAGATCAACGCCGACCCCGGCACGACCGCGTTCCAGCAGTTCCTCGCTGGCACGGGCTCGGGCATCTGCTGGTGGGGCGACGTGGGCTCAAACGCCAAGACCTCCGATACCTCGGTCGTCGGCGACGTGGTGGGCTTCTCGATCAACCCCGGTGCAGACAAGGTCTACAACCCGACCACCGCCGCCTGGGAAACCCCGGCAACCCCGAACTTCGCGCCGAACATGGCCTATCTGGGCTGGGGCATCTATGTGACCAACCGCGTCTCGGGCGACGAGAAGAAGCGCAAGGCCGCATGGTCGGCAGCGGCGCATCTGGGCGGCAAGGACATCTCGCTCTGGACCACCGCTTACCCGTCGGGCTTCCAGCCCTACCGCAACAGCCACTTCAACTACGACGAGTGGGCTGCGGCAGGTTATGACAAGGACTTCATCGCGGACTACCTTGGCTCGCAGGGCGACAGCTACAACCACCCGAACTCGGCCATCGAACCGCGTATCCCCGGCATCTTCCAGTACTATTCGGTTGCCGAGGACGAACTGGCCAAGGGCTACGCCGGTCAGTACAAGACCGCGCAAGAGACCGCCGATGCGATTGCCGCCGCTTGGGAGAAGATCACCGACCAGATCGGTCGCGATGGTCAGATCAAGCTCTACAAGGCTTCGTTGGGCATGTGATCCCAAGGATGGGCAGATTGCCCATCCTACCTGAACCCACAGACGGCGCGTCGGGCAACCGGCGCGCCGTTTTCGTTGGGCGGGTGGCGGTTGGCGCAATGAAGAACGGCGCGCAATCTCTTGCGCGCCGTTGTCAGACTGTGCTTTTGCGCCGGTCAGCGGTGATAGAGCGTGCCGATCCCGAACATCGAGGACATCAGTTTGCCGCCCCGGATCGCCGAGGAGGCGTTGCGGCCCGTGGAGACCAGTTTCATCGGCCAGAACATCTTGGACATATAGGCCCCGCCCCGGATCGCCGAGGTCTTGGTCTTGCCATGGATGATCGGATCGCTGCCGAAGATATGACCATGCGGCAGGCGGACATAGCTGTTGGTCAGAAGAAGCGGATTGCCCTTCATCGTCGAATTTGCATAGGCCGGGTCAATCACCTCTTGCAGGTAATTGTCTTCGCTTACCAGACCCACATTGATCGAGGGTGTGCGGCCCACGACTTGGATGGCCTTTCGCGCCGCACCCACCGGGTTGAAGCCTGCCTCGACGACCAAAAGCGCCTGACCACCCGTCATCGCCGCCGCATAGGCAGCCGCAACGGTCGTGTCAACGCGGGTCGCTTTCAGCGCATCCGCGCTTCCGATCACCTGGATCGAGTCTTCGTCGATGCCCTTGGCTACAAGGGCCGCCACGACGGACTGCGCCGTCGCATGGTCAGCATAAAGTCGCGTGATGATCGTGGTCATATGGCACCTGTTTCCTTTTGGCCCAGCGTCTCGTTGGTCTTCCAGAGTCTTTCTTCAATCTGCCTTGGTCTGCATAATGGAGCACGGGCCCCATCCGTCAACTGGCATTGCCTTCGACAAAGCCATCCTGTGCGGTCTTGGGCTCATCCGGGGGGGCCACGGTGCGGCCAAAGAGCGGAAAGGCCAGCAACAGCGCCAGAACCAGAAGCCCGACCTCCAGCATGAAGACCGGTATATAGGCCTCGGCCGGAGAGCCGCCCACAGCCATCCGCGCCAGAACCACGTCGCGCATCACACCGCCCAAGGCAAACCCCACGCCGGCAGCGGTGGCCTGCACGGCACCCCATGCCCCCAGCGACAGGCCGATCTGCTCTCGCGGGGCCGAACGCATCGTGGCGGTCAGGGTGCCGTGGCCGAAGAGGCCAGAGCCGAAGCCCGCCGCCAGTGTCGCCAGCGTCAGCACCAGAACTGAAAGCATGTGGGCCGAGACCACGAAGAAAGACAGCGCCGGCACCCCAATCATCGCGCCGTAAATCGCCACGTTCAGCGGCAAAGCCCCCCGGCTGAGAACGCGCGAGGCCAGCGCAAAGCCCAGCAGGTTGCCAAATGCCAGATAGATCGTCAGCCGCGTGGTCTGAGCCACCGTCATCGACAGGACCTGCCCACCGAACGGCTCCATCAACACATCCGCCATGCCGAAGCCCGCCGTCCCCAAGGCGATCACTGCCAGAAGCCGGATGATCCCCGGACGTTCCGACAGCTTGGCCCAGGCCTGACCGAACTTTTCCTCCGGTCCGCGCTTGGCATTGCCGCGCACGCGGTTGCGGGCCTCTTGCTTCCACATCGCGTAGAAGTTCAGAACGACGGTCGTGACGGCCGAGCCCTGAATGACCTGAATCAGCCGCAGAGGCGTGTAATGCTCCAGCAGCGCACCATAGGCCAGCGCGCTGACGATCATGCCGAACAGCAAGCTGACATACATCAGACCCACGACTTTCGGCTGATCCTTCTCCTCGACCAGATCGGTGGCGAGGGCGAGGCCCACGGTCTGTACTGTATGGATACCAGCACCCACCAGCAGGAAAGAGAGCGCGGCGGCCACCTGTCCGATCCAATGCGGGGCCTGTGCCGCCTTGCCAAAGCCTGACAGCACAAGAAGCGCGAAAGGCATTATGGCGAAGCCGCCGAATTGCAGGATCGTGCCCTTGAAGATGAAGGGCAGACGGCGCAAACCAAGCGCCGATTTGAAATTGTCGGATCTGAAGCCGATCAGCGCCCGGAACGGCGCAAAGACCAAGGGCAGCGCCAGCATGCCGCCCACAAGGGCGGCGGGCACGCCAAGCTCCACGATCATCACGCGGTTCAAGGTGCCGATCATCAGGACCAGCGCCATGCCGACCGTGACCTGAAACAGCGACAGGCGCAGAAGGCGAGACAAGGGCACAGCCTCGGTCGCCGCATCTGCGAAGGGCAGATATGTCAGGCCGAAGGCCGTGATTTTCCGGATAGAGAACGCCTTGATGTCAACCATCGCCCCGGACCATTCCTGCTTGTAGAAGATCGCGCGCCGCAAGATGGGCGCCACAAGACTTGGACTATGGGTGGGGCCCGCGTGCCAAACGACACGAGGCCCCACGCCTAGAGCTGCACCGCCCCCGGCGGGGGGCAAGGCAGCTAGTTCAGGACGCCGGACTTGCGGGGGGCTTGCAAAACCGCATGCGCCGTGGTGCCATCCGGCATCACGATCAGCACGTCTTGCGAACCCGGAGCGAGGTAGGCTGCATTTGCAGGCTCCGTGCTCGGGACCGCCAGCATTGCGGTGGTTCCCAGCGGCTTGCCAGACGCGAAGTCTTCAAACCAATGGGTCTTGCTCAGCACCATCACGTGGACGGCGAAAGAGCCGACAGCCACTGCCCCAAGGAACAGCGGAACGCCGACGTTCGGGCTGACCACGAGCCACATCTTTGCGTTATTCATGATGTGCCTCCTAGCCGAGCCAAGGGGTGGAAACGGCAACGAGAATGTGCGCGATCAGGGCGATCACGCCAAACACGCGAGTGCCGTCAATGAGGTAGCTGTGCACTTCTTCAGCTTCGCTCAAAGTCAGGCCGGTCGGCCAGACCTTGTTAGGATCGTTGGTGGACATTTTGAAGTTCCTCCGTGCCCTCGTCGTCATTGTGGAGTGGGGCGGAATGACGACCTTCCCTCCGCCCGGCACGGCGGCCTGTGGAATACATTCCCCGGTGTCGCTTTGCCCAAGGCCAGTCTGTCACTAAAAATGTACACTGGCAACTGTAAGTTTGAATTTACACCGATGGCTCTTGAAAGCGCGATGAATTTATCAGTGCCGCATATTCTTGTTTATTTTCCGTGTTATGGCCCTTCTGATCAGCCCCGTGAAATGGTCTGGCCCATGGCTTCGCCCTGTCGATTGCGGCAGAAACGCAAAGTCTTCTCGGCGAAGTGTCAATCCGGCCGACGGCTGATTCCGCGACATCCCGTCGCACCTCATGTCCGGGGCCACCGAGTTTCCGCTTCCCTCACGGTTGGGCTTTCGCTAACATGCTAGTATGACAACTCGGGTGGATTTTGGATGAGCGAAGGCGACCTTCTTCACGTCGTGGCGACCGACAACATTGGCCCGACCCGACGCGGGATCGGGCTTTTGATGATCTGGGGCTCGCCCGTGGTGCTGGCCCTGGTGGCTTTGGCGCAGGTTCTGCAAAACTGGGGCGGACAGGATTTCGGCTTCACCAATTGGCGGCCCACGCTTTATGCCTACGTGCTTTACGCCGTCTGCCTATGCTGGGGTCAGGTTCTGGTGAAAGGAGAGCAGGGCAAGCGCATCTTGTTCGTGTTGCCCGCCGCGCTCTTCGTCGTCTCGCTGACCGTGTTTCCGCTACTCTTCGGCCTGATCATCGCCTTTTCGAACTGGAACCTGTCCAGCCCGGATGGCCGCCAGTTCAACGGCGTCGATAACCTGATCCAGATGTGGCACGACCCCTTCTACTGGAACGCGCTCACCAACATGGTCTGGTATGTGCTGGCAATCCTGCCGGAATATGTCTTGGCCTTCGGTCTGGCCCTGATGTTGAATGCCGAGATTCGCGGCCGCAAGTTCTTCCGCGTGGCCTTCCTGATGCCGCTGATGCTGTCTCCGGTGGCCGTCAGCTGGATGATCGGCAAGTCAATGATGGAAACCCGCTTCGGCCCCCTTGCGACCTTGATGAAACATCTCGGCTGGGAGAACCCCTCGTTCTTCTCGTCGCCTTGGGTCGCAAAGTCCACGATCATGCTGATGGACGCCTGGACCTTCATCCCCTTCATGATGATCATGATCCTTGCGGGCCTGCAGGCCATCCCGAAAGAGTTGCAAGAGGCCGCCCGCGTCGACGGTGCCACGGGCTGGCGCGCGTTTTGGGAAGTGACCTTCCCGCTGATGCTGCCCGTCTCGATCACTTCGGTCCTGATCCGGCTGATCTTCAAGCTGAAGCTCGCTGATATCGTGATCAACGTCACCTCCGGCGGGCCGGGTGGTGCGACAGACACTGTCACAAGCTTCATCTTCCGCGAGTATCGCGACCGCTCGAACGTCGGCTATGGCACGATGCTCGCGATGTTCTATCTGGTGATCATCATCGTGGTGATGACCGGGCTGATGAAACTCGCCGACCGCTACATGAAATCGAGCTACTGACATGACCACGCAAGCGACCTCCGGCCAGATCTTCCGCGACGCGCCTTCTGACATTCTGTTCCGCGCCAAATGGTGGAGCGGGCGGGTGCTGATCTATGGTCTGTTGATCCTGTGGGCCATCGTCGCCCTGTTCCCGATCTACTGGACGATGTCGACCTCGTTCAAGATGGCGCCGGATGTGATGAAAGGGTCCCTGGTCCCGTGGTGGGATTTCCAGCCGAAATGGCTGGGGTGGAAGTCTTTGGGCCTGTCGCCCGAGACGATCACCCAACCCTCCACCGTGCGGGGGGAGTTCCTGCGGCGGTTCTACAATTCCGCGATCATCTCGGTCAGCTCCTCGGTTCTGGCCGTGGTTCTGGGCAGCCTTGCGGCCTATGGCCTCAGCCGGTTCAGCTACAAATTCCTCTGGATGAAGAACGCCGACATCAGCTTCTTCTTCCTCAGCCAGTTGATCCTGCCGCCCGTGGTTCTGGCCCTGCCCTTCCTTGTCCTTTACAAGGAACTGGCGCTTCTGGACACGCAGATCGGCCTGATCATCCTCTACACGCTGTCGGTCCTGCCCATCGTCATCTGGATCATGCGTGACCAGTTCGCCGGGATCCCGACCGAGCTGGAAGAGGCAGCGATGGTCGACGGCCAGACGATCTGGGGCGCCTACCTGACCATCATCCTGCCCATCGCCCTGCCCGGCATGGTCGCAGCCCTGATCCTCTCGCTGGTCCTGACCTGGAACGAGTATTTCTTCGCAGCCCTCCTGACCTCCACCTATGCCAACACCCTGCCCGTCATGGTGGCGAGCCAGACCGGCAGCCAAGGCATCTCGTGGTGGTCGATGGCCGCGCTGTCCTTCGCTGCGATCCTGCCCCTGATCATCATCGGCATCGGGCTCGAACGCTTCATCATCAAGGGCATGGCAGCGGGTGCCGTGAAGTAGGATGGGCCGTCGGCCCATGTCACCGGAGAGATCATATGCTCAAGGGAATTGACCAGCGCCTCAGCGCCGAGATCGTTCATGTCCTCATGCTGATGGGGCACGGCGACGATCTGGTGATCTGCGACGTGAACCACCCCGCCGTCACCATCGCCAAGGAAACCACCTACGGCAAACTGGTCGATATGCCCGGCTGCAATCTCTTGACCGCCGCCGAGGCGATCCTGAGCCTGATGCCGCTTGACACCTTCGTGCCCGCCCCCGTCGCGCGGATGCAGGTGGTGGGTGATCCGGGCAAGGTGCTGCCCCTCTTCGACGCCATGCAAGCCACCTGCGCGCGCTGCGACGGGCGGCCCATTGCGCTCAACCCGTTGGAACGGTTTGACTTCTACGCCACTGCCAAGAAGTCCTTCGCCATCATCCGCACCAGCGACAGCGGCCCTTATGGCTGCTTCATTCTGAAAAAGGGCGTGATCAACCTGCCGCCGATCTGACACAGCAAGAATTTTCGCCGGAAAATCTTGGGCTCCCCTACAGTTCCAGAAGCGCTTTCAGGTGCGCGAGGATCACTGCCACCCCCGCCTCGCCCTGCGCTGTGGTCGCCTTGGGCGCGGTTTGGGTGTACCAGGTGTCATTCTCCGCCATGCGCGCCGGTTCCACGGTTTCGGGCGCCAGCGCCAGCATCAGGGCAGTCTCGCCCTCGCCCGCGTGGTCGAAAGGGAAATGCTGTTTGACCTCGGGCGGCATCAGGGGGTGGATCGAAATCCAGTTGAACGGGTTGTCACCCTGCGCATGGCCTTCGTAATAGCTGTCCATGCCGGGCGCACCCCACCAGCCCTCGCCCCGTGTGGCCTCCAGATGGGCAAAGACCGCCTGCCGGGCGGCGAGGCGGAAGGCGAGGTCCGTCGGCATGCCTTGCGCGAAATTCTCGGTCTGGTGGTGGATGATGCCGTGGATGTTGCGAAACCCGGCCTTCAGAAGCGCTGCAAACAGCGCCTGCGCCATGGGCAGGAAGGTCGAGGGGTCAAGGTGCAGGTTGAAGGCCTTGGGCCCCGCAACCGCATGGCTCGCGGCACCATAGGCGAAGGGCGGCAGGATGATCAGGCTTTGCGGCGCCTCGGCCTCCAGCCGGTCAAGGCAGCGCGTCACGGCCAACAAGTCGACACCCAAGGGCAAATGCTCGCCATGGTATTCCTGCACGCCGATGGCCATCACCAAAGGGGTATTGGCCAGAATCGCCGCGCGCAGGTGACGTGGGGTGAGGAGTTCGTATCTCATGACAATTCCGCCATCAGGTCCTTGGTTTGCTCGTAAAGCGCGCGGAAGATCTTGTAGTGCTTGGCATAGGCGGCGTGGCTCTGCGCGGGGACCGTGTAATCCACTGGATTCCAGCCGGCGATATCCCCGGGCTGCGCCAGCCCCACCGCCAGCGCCGCCAGATAGGCGTCGCCATAGCTGGCCCCGGTGGTGATCTTGCAGACGATCTGGTCCAGCCCGGTCAGGTCCGAGGTCGCTTGCATCCAGGGCCGGTTCTTCGTGCCGCCCCCCACCGCCAGGACACGCTTGGGCGGGGAGCCTGCTTCTGCATAGGTATCCGTGATGTGCCGCGTGGCCGAGGCGATGCCCTCCAGCGCCGCCCGGTACATCTCTCCGCGCCCATGCGTCAGATTCAGGCCGAAGAAAGCGCCTTTGGCATGGGCATCATGGATCGGCGTCCGCTCACCCGAGAAATACGGCAAGCAGATCAGGCCGCGCGCCCCGGGGGGAGAGGCTTCCGCCTCGGCCGTCAAGGTGGCGAAGGCCGTGTCCTTGGGCAAATCACGGGCAAAGTGGTCGCGGAACCAATGGGTCAGCGTGCCCGAGGTGGCCAGCCCCGCCATCGCCGCGTGCTGGCCTTTGAACAGCCACGGCGCGTGCCACAGGCGCGGGTCGGTCAGGCGCTTGGCCGCAATCTCGATGATGAAGATGGTCGAGCCATACATCATCATCATGTCGCCCGCCTCTGCCACGCCCACGGAAACCGCCTCGGCCCCCGCATCAATCGTGCCGCAGGTGATCGGGGTGCCCACCACCAACCCGGTTTCACGGGCGGCAGCCTCCGTGACTTGGCCCGCAATCTCGCCGGACCACATCAGCGTCGGCAACATCCCGGGCTGGCAGATGTCGGCCAGGTCAAAGCACCAGTCCTGCTTGGCAATGTCATAAAGCGGTGAGAAGTTGGCGGCGGTGTAGTGGTCGATCACGTAGCGTCCCGTCAGCTTCCAGGTGAGGTACGTGGTGGAGGTGACGATCTTCGCGGTCTTCGCCCAAAGCTCTGGCCGCTGCCTGCGCAGCCACAGGATCTTAGGGCCGACCGATTGCGAGGTCAGCGCGTTGCCGCAGCGGGCAAGGATGACGTCAGCGCCGATCTCGGCGTTCAGAAGGTCGATCTCCTCGACCGCGCGGGTGTCGACACCATAGAGGACGCCGTTCATCAAGGGGCTACCCGCCGCATCCAAAGGCAACATACAGGGGCCGATGGCCGAGGCGGCCACGGCCTTGATCTCTTGAGGATCTACTTGAGACTCTGCCAGCAACAGCTTGGTGATGAAGACAAAATCGCCCCACCAGTCTTCCTCGGCGCGGTGTTCGGCCCAACCGGCGCGGGGGACGATCATTTCATGCGGGCGGGCGGCCTGGGCCACGATGCGGCCGGTTTCATCGACCAGAACGCCCTTGGATTCGAAGGTGCCGATGTCGATGCCTAGGGTCAGTTTTCGATCCGGTTGGGCCATGTCAGTCACGCTCCAGTTTCATCGCGGCGGGGATGCGGTCCAAAGCGCCATCCAGCAGGCGGACAAGGCCCACCAGATCACCCAGATCGCAGCACTCAACCGAAGAATGCGAATGCCGCATCGGGAAGCCCACGTCGATCGAGGCCACGCCGTCGCCCAGAAGCTGGACGTAGGACAGGTCAGTCAGAACCCCAACCTGCGCTGAGCGCTGCAGGGGCAGCGCCAAGGCCTCGGCCGTGTCTTCCATAAGCGAAACCAATGCGGGATGCGGGATCACGCCGTTCAGGGTGCCGCGCCCGTGGAAGGAGTAAAGGCTGATGCCCGGCCCGCCGCCCATCACCATCTCGCCCCGGTCGGCCATGTCGGGCGTGTCGGTGGCGAGCATCAGGTCGATCTGGATGGCGATGTCAGGATGCAGGTTCTGCGCCGCAACAACTGCGCCGCGCAGGTTGAATTCTTCCTGAACCGACCAGACGAGGTGCAGCGTAGGACCTCCCATTGGGTCGGGGCGCCCTGCCCTTTCCCGCGCCAGTTCCAGCAAGGCCGCACAGCCCGCCCGGTCATCGACCGAGGTGCCGGCAATCCGGTCGCCGGCAAGTTCGATCACACGGCCCGCATAGACCACCGGCGTGCCGATGCGAATTCCCGCCGCCTCGACCGCCGCCTTGCTACCGTGGCCGGTGTCGATGCGGATCTCGGGCGTGGTCAGGACCTTGTACTTTTCCTCCGGCGTGGTGGCGTGGTGGGCCTTGTTCATGATGATGCCCGGCACGTCGCCTTTGGCCCCGCAAAGCATGACCTCCTGTGCCGCCATCGCCCGTTCGCTGACACCGCCCATCCGTTCGACGCGAATCAAGCCATCCGGTTCAATCTTGCGGACGAAAAAGCCCAACTGGTCCATATGGGTGAAGACCATGACCGAGGGCTTGGCGGGATCGCCCGGGATCGTGGCGATCAGATTGCCCAAGCGGTCGGTGCGGTGTGCCAGACCCAAGGCGGTCAACCGGTCGCGCAGCCATGCAGCCACCCGCTCCTCATGCCCGGACAGCCCGGGGATCAGCATCAGGGCCTTGAGGTCCTCGCGCAGGCGGGTTTTCATTTGCCGCCCCGTGCGGCGCGGGCTTTCGCCATGAAATCCTGCGCCCGGTCCGGATCGATGCTGTTCCACGTATGCCCGTCATATTTCAGCGCTGACCCCACCACGCAGCCATCCGCCGCCCGCAAGACATCGGCAATCGTGGAATGCTTCACACCGGTGTTGGCCAGCACCGGCGTGTCTGGCAGCACGCGCTTGACGGCCTCAAGGTCGCTCATCGCCGCCGCCTCTCCGGTGATGGCACCGGAGACCAGCACGGCATCGGGGATCGAAGAGAACACGGCGGACCGCGCCCTGTCGGCCAACGGGCGACGGTCGAGGCTGTCAGCAAACTCGGCGCTGACGTTGTACAGCATGGCAAGGTCAGCGCGCCCCAAGCGGTTGCGATAGCGCATGGCCTGCCCGGCGTTGGGCGTCCAGGGGCCCATGTCGCTGGCATAGGTGCCGGTGAAGATCTCGCGCACGAAGGCCGCGCCGGTGGCGGCGGCCAACGCCACCGTGGACATCGGGTCCCATAGGACGTTGACACCGAAGGGCACGGTGATCTCGGACCGCAGCGCCCCGATCACCGCCGCCATCGTGGCGGTCGAGGCGGTATCGACTTGGAATTCGTAGGGCCGGTCGTTCTCATTGCCGAACATCACGGCATCGAATCCTGCCGCCTGCAGGGCATGCAGGTCCTTACGGGCGCCCTCCAGCAAGCCCGCCAGCCCGGCCTTGGCATCAAACAGCGGGCTGCCCGGCAAAGCGCCCAGATGCACCATTCCGATCACTGGCTTGATGTCCCCGAACACCCGTTTGAAATTGCTCATGGCTTCCCCCTTCAGCACCAAAAGGGTGCACATCCGCTGCGATTCATTCTAGCATGTTAGCGAACTGACGGGAGGACATGCAATTGAAGACACGGGTCTGGGATCGTTTGGGCAAGGGCCCTTTGGAGTTTACCGAACTGGGCTTCGGCACCGCCCCCTTGGGCGGGCTGTACCGGCCGATTGCGGCGGATGACGCCCATGCCACCATGACCCGCGCCTGGGACCTTGGCGTGCGCTACTATGACACGGCTCCGCTTTATGGCTTCGGCCAGTCGGAGACCCGGCTGAACCGGGCGCTGAAGGGACGTGCGGGGTTTGTGGTGTCGTCGAAGGTCGGACGGCTGCTGCGGCCGCTGCACAAAGGGGAGACCCGCGACGGGATCGGCAAGTGGTTCGACGTGCCGAACCGCAAGGAGATCTTCGACTATTCCTATGATGGTGTCATGCGTTCTGTCGAGTTTTCGCTGGAGCGCACCGGGCTGGATCGGCTCGACCTGCTCTACGCTCATGATCTGGACATCTTCACCCATGGCTCGCAACAGGCCATGCAGGCGCGGCTGGAAGAGTTCATGAACGGCGGCTACCACGCGCTGCTGGCCTTGCGCGATCAGGGGGTGATCCGTGGCTTCGGCGCGGGGATCAATGAAAACGAACCAGCGCAATGGCTGCTGGAACGCGGCGATTTCGACATCTTCTTGCTCGCGGGCCGCTATACGCTGCTGGAGCAGGAAGCGCTGGAAAGCTTCCTGCCGCTCTGCGTTCAGCGCGGCGTTGGGATTGTGGTCGGCGGACCCTATAACTCCGGCGTGCTGGCCACGGGGGCCAAACCGGGAGCCTTCTACAATTACAGCCCGGCACCGGCTTGGGTGATGGAGAAGGTGGCCAAGATCGAGGTGGTTTGCGCTGCCCATGATGTGCGTCTGGTCGATGCCGCCTTCCAGTTCCCGCTGCAACATCCGGCGATTGTCTCGGTCATTCCGGGCGCGCAGGGCGTGGCAGAGGTCGAGGCGAATGTCCGCGCGGCCTCGGCCGTGATCCCGGCAGCACTTTGGGCGGACCTGAAGGCGCAAGGCCTGATGCGCGCCGATGCCCCCACCCAACTGACCACAGGAGGCAAATGATGCGGATCGACAGCCATCAGCATTTCTGGAACCCCGCTCGAGGGGACTATGACTGGATGCCGAAGGGTGATCCGGTGCTGGACCGGGTCTATCGGCCCGGCGATCTGGTGGGCACACTGGTGCGCTATCAGATTGACGGCACAGTTCTGGTGCAAGCTGCGGCGACCGTGGCCGAAACGGAATACATGCTGGGTTTGGCGGATGGATCGGATTTCATCAAGGGCGTGGTGGGCTGGGTGGATTTCGAGAAGCCCTCGGATGTGAAGGTGCTGGAGCGTCTGAAGGGCCATCCGAAGTTCAAGGGCGTGCGCCCGATGATTCAGGACATTCCGGACGATGACTGGATGCTGCGCGACGACGTCCAATGGGGCTATGCCGCACTCGCCGATCTGGACCTGACTTTTGACGCCTTGGGCTTTCCACGCCATCTGGCGAATTTTCTGACCATCCTGAAGCGCTATCCCAACATGCGCACCGTGATCGACCATTGCATGAAGCCGCAGATACGCGACCATTCCGAAGCGAATTTCACCTTCTGGGCCGAGGGGATGTCGCGGCTGGCGGGCGAAACCGGGGCTTTCGTGAAATTCTCGGCCCTGATCACCGAGGCCAATCCCGATTGGTCAGTCCATGCACTGCACCCTTACGTCGACCATATCGTCAAGGTCTTCGGCCCCGGCCGCATCATGTGGGGATCGGACTGGCCAGTCTGCCGGTTGCGCGCCGAATACGAAGGCTGGCTGGGTGCGGCGCATCACCTGACCGAGGGGCTTTCGCTGGCCGATCAAAAGCGCATCTACGGAGGCACGGCCGAAGAGTTCTACGGCCTGTAACACCAAGAATTTTCGACGAAAATTCTTGGTGTCCCCCGTCAGCGGTAAAGCTGTGCCGCTACGGCGCGAAAGGCGGCCGCCGCATCCTGCACTTCGGTGGCCGCCACAAGCACCGGGTCGCTCGCCAGCCGCTTGGCGGTGGCGCGCAGACGGTCGGTCATCTCGACGTTGGCCGCTGCCTCCGCCACAGGGTTCAGGCCCGCATGGTCGGGGAAGGTGTCAAAGTAGATCACCCCGTCAAAGCCCTGCCGGTCCAGTTCGACAAACAGTTCCACCGTCTGCATCGGATGGACCGAGCCCACCATCAGCCCGTCATCCCGCTTGCCATAGCCGTCGTTCAGGTGAACCCCCAGAATCCGCGAATGCCGCGCGGCGAGTTGCGCGGACTGCGCCGGGATTTCCCCAGCAAACAGCACATGGCAGAAGTCCAAGGTAATTCCGGTATTTGGGCGCGAAACCTCACGCAATGCCAGAAGATTGGTGGCGATGTCGGGCATCAGCGAGAAGGCGCGCGGCTCGTTTGGTTTGTATTCCAGAGAGATATCGACATCCCGGTTATGGTCGCAGACTTGTGCAATGCATTCCAGACTGTCTTCCCACATCCGCGCGTAATTGCCTTGGAAGGCATAATCCACGCCATCTTGCCCCATCCACAGCGTCATCACCTTGCCGCCCATCATCGCCATGGCATCCAGACCGCGCTTGGTCACATCCACCGCCGCCTGCCGCACCTTGGGCGAGGGGTTGGAGAAGGCGCCCAGCCGGAAGCCCGGATCGGTGTAATAGCGCATCGCCACACCATTCAGCGCAATGCCGTGGTCGCCCATGATCTTCGACAGTTCGGCGGGCGTGTAGCCTTCGAAATGGTCGGGAAAGTTTAGGTCTGCGGCGTCAATCCCCTCCACTTCGGCGATCCGGGCGATCAGATCCGCCACGGTCGGTTTGGTCAGGCCCAGCTTGAAGGCGTTCAGGCGGGCGGCGTACCGGGGTTTATTGGGGATCATGATGTCCTAGTCGGGTTCAAACAGGTCGGGACGCGACAGCGCCAAGGGTTCCAGAAAGCCTATCAATTTGCCCAAGTGCAAGCGGGTAGCCTCCCGCGCCGCCTGCGGGTCGCGCGCTTCGATGGCCGACAGGATCGCCTGATGCTCGGACAGGGTCGATTGCACCCGTCCTGGCGCGGGCAGGATCAGCTGGCGGGCGCGGTTGACATGGACCCAGGAGGTATCGGCCAAAGCCGCCACCCGCTTGAACCCGGTGAAAGACAGGATCAGTTCATGCATCGCGGCGTCGGTCTGGTAAAAGCCCGCGATGTCCATATCCTCGATCAGCGCCTGCTGCAGGCGCAGGTTGCGGCGCAGTTGCACCAGCTGGTCATCGGTAACCCCTTGGGCCACCTTCTCCACCGCCGCAAGTTCCAGCGCCTCGCGCAGAAAAGCGCCCTCGCGGATCTCCTCCAGCGAGAATCTTGCGACATAGGTGCCAGCTTGGGGCACGACCCTCACCAGATGTTCGACCGCCAGCCGCGCCACCGCCTCTGACACCGGACTGCGTGAGACGCCGAGCGCCTCGCAAATCTCGGGCTTGCGGACGATATCGCCCGGGCGGAACGACATCGACAGGATCGCTTCCCGCAAACTCGCGTAGACCCGCTGCGCCAGCGACCCCTGAAACGCGTCCAATGGGCGCAGGGGCTGGCGCGAGGGCATCTGCACCTCGATTGCGGGGACTTGCGGGGGTTGGCTCTCACCTTGTAGCATACTAACATGTTAGCTGGGGTGGCCGGTGAGTCAACTGCCCCATGTTATGCTCCGGCGCATCTGCCGGGGTCCATCCTTGTAAAAGGCCCGGTCCCTATGAATATCCCGAATGTCCAATCCGTGATCCGCCTGCACCCCACCGACAACGTGATCATCGCGCTGAAGGACCTGAGTGCCGGGACCGTGCTGGAAGGTTTGTCCGCGCCTTTGGCTCATGCCATCCCGCGCGGCCACAAGATCGCTACGCAGCCCATTGCCGAGGGCGCGCAGGTCATCCGCTATGGCCAGATCATCGGCAATGCCACCAAGGCGATTGCCGCCGGAGAGCATATCCACACCCATAACCTTGGCATGGGCGCGCATTCGACGGACTACGCCTATGCCTCGGAAAGCAACCCACAGCCGGTGGTGACGGAAAAGCGCACCTTCATGGGCTATCCAAGGGCGGACGGCAAATACGGCACGCGGAATTATCTGGGCATCCTGACCTCGGTGAACTGCTCGGCATCGGTCGCGAAGTTCATCGTCGAAGCGGTGGAGCGGGACGGCTGGCTGAAGGATTTCCCGAACGTCGACGGCGTGGTGGCGATCACCCATGGCACCGGTTGCGGCATGTCGGGCAAGGATGAAGGCTACGAGACCCTGTTCCGCACCCTGCAAGGCTATGCGCGGAACCCGAACTTCGGCGGCATTCTGGTGGCTGGCCTCGGCTGCGAGGTGCTTCAGGTCGCCAGTCTGGTGGGCGCAGATCGGCTGCGTAGCGATGGCAACTTCCGGCACATGACGATCCAGGACATGGGCGGCACCCGCCGGTCCGTCGAACGCGGCGTGGCGGCCCTGAAGGAAATGGCGGTCAAGGCCAACGAACACCGGCGCGAGCCCGCCGGGCTGGAACATCTGATGGTTGGCATGCAATGCGGTGGCTCGGATGGCTATTCCGGCATCACCGCGAACCCAGCCTTGGGCCATGCCTCGGACCTTCTGGTGGCGCATGGCGGCACCACGATCCTGTCCGAGACGCCCGAGATTTATGGGGCCGAACACCTGCTGACACGACGCGCGGTGAGCCAAGAGGTCGGCGAGAAGATCGTCGAGCGGATCAAGTGGTGGGAAGACTACACCGCGCGTCTGGGCGGTGAGATGGACAATAACCCCTCGCCGGGCAACAAGAAGGGTGGGTTGACCACCATTTTGGAGAAGTCGTTGGGCGCGGTGGCCAAGGGCGGCACGGCCCCATTGACCCAAGTCTACAAATTCGCCGAACCGGTGACCGAGCGCGGCTTTGTCTATATGGACAGCCCCGGTTATGACCCGGCCTCGGTCACCGGCCAGATCGCCTCCGGCTCCAACCTGATCGCCTTCACCACCGGTCGCGGCTCGGTCTCGGGCTACAAGCCCACGCCCTGCATCAAGCTTGCGACCAACTCGGAAATGTATGCGCGGATGTCCGAAGACATGGACATCAACTGCGGCGACATCATCACCGATGGGATCAGCCTTGAGGAGAAGGGCCGCGAGATTTTCGAACTGTTCCTGCGTGTCGCGTCGGGTGAGAAAACCAAGTCCGAGGAACTGGGATTCGGCGGGGCGGAATTCGTGCCTTGGGCTATGGGCGCAGTGATGTAGGGTGGGGTTATAACCCCACCCTACGGCGCGACGGGCCGCCGGTTATGCATTGAAGAGAGAACGCAAAGATGGCCGACACCCCCTCGAACCCCGACTTCGTGGTAAAGGACGAGGAGGCCCTGCGGGCACTGTTCCCTCCGACCCATGCCCTCGCGATCCAGAAAAGCCAAAGCATCCTCGACGCCTATGCCATTGAGTTCGTTTCCAGATCGCCCTTCCTCTGCATCGGAACGCAGTCCCCCAAAGGGCAGGCGGATGTCAGTCCGCGTGGTGATCCCAGAGGCTTCGTCAAGGTTCTGGATGAACGCACGCTGCTGATCCCGGATCGGCCCGGCAACAACCGGCTGGACACGCTCAGCAATATTCTTGCCAATCCGGTCGTGGGTCTTTTGTTCATGGTTCCGGGGTTTGACGACACGATGCGGGTCAACGGCAAGGCCAGGATCACCCGCGACCCAGACCTGCTGGCCCGGTTGACCGTGAACGAGCGTATCCCCACAGTCGCCATCGTCGTGACGGTCGAGGAGGTTTTCCTGCACTGCGCCAAGGCCTTCCGGCGTTCCAAACTCTGGGACCCTGCGGAACGGCAGGATCGCCACGATATGCCCTCGCTGGTGAAGATGATCCTGGACCAGACCACCGGAGCGCCGAAGGACCCGCAAGAGATGGCCAAGCTGGATGCCGGTCTTGAGATGGACTACCACAAGTCGATGTACTGAAAGGCCGCCTAAAACGGCAAGCCCCGCCAGGATGGGCGGGGCTTGGTCGGTTCACTGGGGCGGCAAGCCTCAGATATCCAGCGTGTTTTCGTTTTCCCAGGCCGAGAAGTGGGAGGCGTAGCTGTTCCACTCTTTCGTTTTGAGCTTGATGAACGCGGTCGAGAATTCCGCTCCCATCATGGCTTTCAGGGTCGTGTCCTTGTCGTAGTCGCGCAGCGCATCCAGCAGGTTCAGGGGCAGCTTCGGCGCGTCCTTCACCAAATGACCCTCTTGATACATGTCGATGTCATAGCGCGGGCCGGGGTCGGCGTTGGTGCGCACGCCGTCGAGGCCTGCGGCGATGATCACGGCTTGCAGCAGGTAGGGGTTGGCCGCGCCATCGGGCAGGCGCAACTCGAAGCGGCCGGGGCCGGGGACGCGCACCATGTGGGTGCGGTTGTTGCCGGTCCAGGTCACGGTGTTCGGCGCCCAGGTGGCACCGGACGAGGTGCGCGGCGCGTTGATGCGCTTGTAGCTGTTCACCGTGGGATTGCAGATCGCGGCCAAGGCAGAGGCGTGCTTCATGATGCCGCCGAGGAACGTGCGGCCACGGTCCGACAGGCTCAGTTCCTTGGACGGGTCCGAGAAGGCGTTGGTTTTGCCGTCCAGCGACCAGACCGAGATATGGGCGTGGCAACCCGAACCCGTCAGCCCCTTGAAGGGCTTGGGCATGAAGGTGGCGCGGAAGCCGTGCTTTTCAGCCACAGACTTCATCATGAACTTGAAGAAGCTGTGCTTGTCGGCGGTCTGCAGAGCGTCGTCGTATTTCCAGTTCATCTCGAATTGGCCGACGGCGTCTTCGTGGTCGTTCTGATAGGCCTCCCAGCCCAGTTCCAGCATATAATCGCAGGCCTCGGCGATTACGTCATAGCGGCGCATGACGGCTTGCTGATCATAGCAGGGCTTCTCGGCGGTGTCGTAGGGGTCCGAGATCTGAGTGCCTTCGGCGTTCAGGATGAAAAACTCGGGCTCGACCCCGGTCTTGACGCGTAGGCCTTCTTTGGCGGCTTCACCGACAAGACGCTCCAGCACGTTGCGGGGGGCCTGATCGACCAGTTTGTTTTCCATCGTGGCGCGGGCGGCGACCCAGGCAACCTCTTTCTTCCACGGCAGTTGGATGGCCGAGGACGGATCGGGCACCGCCATCAGGTCCGGGTGGGCCGGGGTCAGGTCAAGCCAGGTGGCGAAGCCGGCAAAGCCTGCCCCTTCCACCACCATGTCGTTGATCGCCTGCGTCGGCACCAGCTTGGCGCGCTGACCACCGAACAGATCGGTGTAGGAGATCATGAAATACTTCACACCGCGTTCTTTGGCCCAAGCGGCCAGATCCTTGGTTGGATCAGTCATTGAAAGTCTCCCTGTTCGTTTCTTATCGTGACGCCGACGGCCTTCAGAACGACCCGTTGCGGCCTGGAACCCAATTCGTGCCTGCCAAGGGAACACCCGACATGGCCGAGGCTTCAAGGGTCAACGCGCAAAGATCCTCGGGTTCAAGGTTGTGCAGGTTGTTCTTGCCGCAAGCGCGGGCAATCGTCTGGGCCTCCAGCGTCATCACCTTGAGGTAGTTCTTCAGGCGACGGCCACCGAGGACCGGGTCGAAGCGGCCCGAAAGCTCGGGGTTCTGGGTGGTGATGCCTGCGGGGTCACGGCCTTCATGCCAGTCGTCGTAAGCGCCAGCTGTGGTGCCGAGCTTGTTGTATTCGGCTTCCAAAGCCGGGTCATTGTCGCCCAAGGCGATCAGCGCCGCCGTGCCGATGGCCACCGCATCGGCGCCCAAGGCCATGGCCTTGGCCACGTCAGCGCCGGTGCGGATGCCGCCCGACACGATCAACTGCACCTTGCGGTGCATGCCAAGGTCCTGCAGCGCCTTCACCGCCTGCGGGATGCAGGCGAGGATCGGCATGCCGACGTTTTCGATGAAGACGTCCTGCGTCGCCGCCGTGCCGCCCTGCATGCCGTCCAGCACGACCACATCCGCGCCAGCCTTCACGGCCAAGGCGGTGTCGTAATAGGGTCTCGCGCCGCCGATCTTCACATAGATCGGCTTCTCCCAATCGGTGATCTCGCGGATTTCCAGCAGCTTGATTTCCAGATCGTCCGGGCCGGTCCAATCGGGGTGCCGGCAGGCCGAGCGTTGGTCGATGCCCTTGGGCAGGTTGCGCATGGCAGCGACGCGGTCGGAAATCTTCTGACCGAGCAGCATGCCGCCGCCACCGGGCTTGGCACCCTGCCCCACCACAACCTCAATCGCATCCGCACGGCGCAGGTCATCGGGGTTCATGCCATAGCGGCTGGGAAGGTATTGATAGACCAGCGTTTTGGAATGGCCGCGCTCTTCTTCCGTCATCCCACCGTCGCCCGTGGTGGTCGAGGTGCCGGCGGCACTCGCACCCCGGCCCAAGGCCTCTTTGGCCGGACCCGAGAGTGCGCCGAAGGACATGCCTGCGATGGTGATCGGGATGTCCAGATGGATCGGGTTCTTGGCAAACCGGGTTCCGAGCCAAACATCCGTGGCGCATTTCTCGCGGTAGCCTTCCAGCGGATAGCGGGAAATGGACGCACCAAGAAACAGCAGGTCATCGAAATGCGGCAACCGGCGCTTGGAACCGCCGCCCCGGATGTCATAGATGCCGGTCGCAGCAGCACGGCGGATTTCAGCGTTCACGTCGTTGGAAAAGGTCCACGACATTTTCGGCGGGGTGTGGGGTAAATCGCTCATGGTGCCTCAGTACGCCGCGGCGTTGTCGATATTGAAATTATAGAGCTTGCGGGCCGAGCCATAGCGGCGGAATTCCTCCGGCTTGGCCTTGTGGTCCGCCTCGCCCCGGCGCAGCAGGTCTTCAAGGTGTTCCAGATGCTCTGGACGCATCTCTTTCTCGATGCAGTCCGCCCCAAGACTCTTCACCTTGCCGCGCACGAAGATCTTCGCCTCATACAGCGAGTCGCCCAAGGCATCGCCAGCATCACCCAAGACAACGATCGAGCCCGACTGCGCCATGAAACAGGACATGTGCCCGATGCTGCCATGCACAACGATCTGGATGCCCTTCATGGAAATCCCGCAGCGCGACGAGGCATTGCCCTTGATCACAAGCAAGCCGCCATTGCCGGTCGCCCCGGCATATTGGCTGGCATCGCCGTCGATGATGACGGTGCCCGACATCATGTTCTCGGCCACGCCCGGCCCGGCCGAGCCCTTGATGCGGATGGTCGCCTGCTTGTTCATCCCCGCGCAGTAATACCCGGTGGACCCGCGCACCGTGATCTCCACCGGCGCATCCACCCCGGCAGCAATCGCATGGGCACCCTTGGGATTGATGATCTCCCAGGCGGTCATGTTGGTCTGACCCTTCAAGGCCTGAAGGGACGAATTCAAGGCGCGCAGGCCTTCCTTGCTCAGATCGAAAGTCTGCACTTCAACGCTCCCAGAAGTAAACAGTGGCGGGCTCCGGCTCCCAGACGCGGGCGCCTTCGATGCCGGGCAGGTTGACCAAGGCGCGGTATTCGCTGCCGAAGGCCACGTATTGATCGGTTTCCGCCATCACGGCAGGCTTGCAGGCGATCGGATCGCGGACGACGCCGAAGCCGTTCTTGGTACCGACAACGAAGGTGAAGAACCCATCCAGATCGGTCAGCGTGGCTTCCAAGGCATGACCCAAGGTGTCGCCGCTCTGGATCTTGTGGCTGATGAAGGCGGCCCCAACCTCGGTATCGTTCTCGGTCTCAAAGGTCATGCCCAGCCGCTTCAACTCCCGCCGCACGCCATTGTGGTTGGACAGAGAGCCGTTGTGCACTAGGCATTGGTCCGACCCGGTCGAAAACGGATGCGCCCCCATCGTCGTCACCGCCGATTCGGTGGCCATGCGGGTGTGGCCGATGCCATGGGTGCCGTGCATCTTTGACAGGCCAAAACGCGCCGCCACGTCCTTGGGCAAGCCCACTTCCTTGAAAATCTCGATGCTTTCGCCGGCACTCATGACCTTCACGGTCGGGCGCAGATGGCTCAAGGCCGAGCGCGCCGCCTCCAGCTGGTCGAGCGGCACTTCCAGCACCGCATGGGTATCCTTGACCAGCATCAGCACCGGCTGGCCGATGGCATCCTTCAAGTCCGCGTCCAGCTTGGCGAATTCGCGACCGGGATGCGCCGACTGCACCGTGATCTTTGCCCGCCCCTCGCCCGCGCCCGAGTAAATCGCGATCCCCGCCGAATCCGGACCGCGGTCGGTCATGGTGATCAGCATTTCGGTCAGCATGGCACCCAAATGCGGCTCCAGGCTGGCGTCCTTCAGGAAAAGTCCAACGATGCCACACATGGTGAGTCTCCTATCCGTTTCCCGAACGCTAGCACTGACTGCCACAAGGTTCAACTGTCAGGAAACTTTTTTGACCACAGTGAAGGCCCCTCCGGTCAATGCCCCGCCCATCGCCCAAATTGCAGGCAGGCCACGTCTTGCATTTGCTCCTTCCCAAATACTCATCCCGGCGCGGTCAAACCCAAGCGCAGCGCCCAGGAAAAAACCCCTGTACTGCCCTGTCCCGC
>CANBRQ010000051.1 GCA_947371955.1 Paracoccaceae bacterium
CGCCCAGAAATCGACAACCACCGGCACGGTGGATTGGCGGACTTCCTTGTCGAAGGTGGAATCGGTCACGGCAACGGTATTCGTGCCCATGATATGTCTCCTAGGGATTTCGGCCTTTGAACCTATGGGCGAGGGGGACTGACGTCAAGGGCTGGTGCCTGATCGACACCACTTATCGTGGCGCGACCCAGCGCCGCCCTCAGCATATCGGGGGGCAGGGGCATCAGGGTGGCGGTTTCAGTCCACAGGATGGCAAGGTCGATCGGGCGGTCGACATACAGGCTTTCCAGCATGTGGAGGTAAGCGCCCATCTGACGCAGAATACCCTCGGGCACCTGCGCGGCGGTCATTGGCACCGTCCGGTTGCTTTTGAAATCCACCGCAAGCACGCGCGGCCCCGGGATCAGCCGGTCAATCGTCCCAAGCAGGCGCAGCCCACCCCAAGGCACGGTCAGCGGCACCTCGGGAAGAGAGTTGGCGCCGAACAATGCTTTAAGCAGCGGATCGGTCAGCAGGGCGCGGACTTGCGGCAATAGATCGGGGGCGAGGTCTCCGGTCAGATGTCTGGCGATGGCGTCCCAACTGGCTTCGGCATGATCCGGCAAGTGCTGCAACAGCAGATGCAGGGCGGTGCCACGGGCCTTTGCGGCCTCGGTCTCCTCGCCCATACCGGGTAAAGCCTTGGCACCGCCGAGGTCGGAGGGGGACAGCGACAGGTTGGTTTTCGCAGGCCGCTCGGTCTGCAGGAACATCCAGTCTTCGGGCGGGTCTTCTGGGGCTGGAGCCGTGTCAGCGGCCACGGCATTCGCGGGCCATGTGCCCCATTCATGACGCACCCCGTTTGATGTGGGTTGGGTCTCCAGCCTGCCCATCCCCTCGGTCACGATCTTGTGCCAGGCACCTTCCTTGTTGGCCTTGCCCGCACCCGCCACGATCAGCCAGCACCTTGCCCGTGTCAGGGCCACATACAGAAGGCGCAGGTTCTCCTCGGCCTCGTGCCCCTGTTTTTGCGCGCGCAGAGCAGCAATCGCGGGCGGGCTTTCATCCTTTGGCGTCTTCCACAACACGTTGCCCCCGGCATCGGCATAGAGGGAGTCGCGCTCTTGCGGGTTGCGGTCGGCGGTGTCGGGCAAGATGACGATCTCCGCCTCAAGCCCCTTGGCGCCATGCACCGTCATTACCCGGATCTTGTCGCCCGCGCCATCGGCCTGCCGCTTGACCTGCACCGAATCCGCCTCCAGCCACGACAGGAACCCGGTCAGACTGGGGACTGCGGTGCTTTCATAGGCCAATGCCTGATTGAGCAATTCATCAATTGCATCCTCGGCCTCCTCTCCAAGCCGGGCGATCAGGCGACGGCGACCATCGTGGCGGACCAAGGTGCGTTCCAGAAGGTCATAGGGGCGCAGATAGTCGACCTGATTGCGCAGGTCAGTCAGGATCTGCACCGCGCGGTGGTCCAAATTGCGCAGCTTTTCCCACAGATAGCCGGGTCGGCCATGGGCAAGATCGTAAAGCTCTGCCTCGCTGATCCCGATCAGCGGCGAGCGCAGAAGGGCAGCCAGCGACAGGTCATCCTCCGGCGTAGCAAGGAACGATAGCAGGGCCACGAGGTCCTTGACCGCCATCTCCTCGCCCAACTTCAATCGGTCCGCCCCGGCAATGGGCAGCCCCCGAGCCTTGCAGGCGCGGATGATCTCGGCAAACAAGGGGCCCCGGGTCTGGACAAGGATCAGGACATCACCGGCGTGAACCGCTCGCACGCCCTTTCGGGTGGTGATTTGCGCGCCAGTGGTCAAAAGCGTCTCTATTTCGGCAGAAATCCGGTCCGCGAGCTGCGCGACAGGATGCGTCGCGCGGATCAGGTCGACGGGGTCTTCGAAATGGATATCCTCCTTGTCCTCCTCGGCTTCGATCAGCGGCCAAAGATCGACCCGCCCGGGCAGGTCCGGAAAGCAGGCGCGGTGGCTGACGGTTGCACCCAAAGCCTCCGTCGACAGGCCGCCAAGTGCTGCGTCCACAATGTTCAGGATCGCTGGGGACGAGCGGAATGAATACTCTAGGGGCAGGGTCTGAAAGACTTGGCGGGCGGCGGTGAAACGGCCTTGAAACTCGGCATGTTTGAAGTCGAAGGCAGCGACATCGGCGCCTTGGAACGAATAGATCGACTGCTTCTTGTCGCCCACTACGAACAGCGTACGTCCGCCGGGCCGCGTGCCTTCACCCGCCGTGAATTCTGCAGTCAGCAGGCCGATCACATCCCATTGTGTAGGCGAAGTATCCTGCGCCTCGTCTACCAGCACGTGGTCGATGCCGCCATCCAGCCGGAACAGGACCCAGGCCGCCACGGAGGGGTCTGACAGCAAGGCCTTTGCGCGGGCGATCAGGTCATCGAAGTCCAGAAGGCCCTGCGCGGCCTTGCGGTGCTGGTAGACCGGCAGAAAGGCGCGGGCAAAACGATAGATTGCCTCGGTCTTCTCGGCGGCCTGCAGGGTATGTCGGCGGGCGCGGGCCACTTCCACACGGGCCATCAGATTGTCGAGCCGGGGCATCAGCGTGGCAATCTTGCCTCGCGTCGGCTTGGTGGGGAAATCGCCGATCTTGGCCTGCCCGGCGCGCTGGCCGGTTGCAAACAGGAAGACAGATTCCAGCCGCTCCAGTGTCGCCAGATCGGGGTGCGCCAGGTCAACAGCGCGCAGCTTGTCCGCGGCCTTGTTGTCATTCGCTCCACCGGCGGCAAGCGTCGGGAGCAGGGTGGCCAGAATATCTGCCTCATCGCCAAGGAGGACATCAGCCAACAGTCTTGCGACACTTTCCCCGGCAGGAAGGTCAAAAAGCGCTGGAACAGAGCCTGAAAACCCGTCGGGATGCCGGGCCACTTCTTCCATCAGGGAGGTAAAATCCTCACCCTTGAAGACCAATGCGGCCTGATGGACGGCCTCGGCGGCGGTCTTGTCCGCCATATCCTCCAGAATGTCCTGCCGCAGCAGTCGGGCGGCATGTTCGTCGAGTTCGACGAAGTTGGGTGACACACCCGCCTCCAGCGGAAAGCGGCGCAGCAGGCTGGCGCAGAAGCTGTGGATGGTCTGGATGCGCAGACCGCCCGGCGTTTCAATGGCGCGGGCGAACAGGCGGCGGGCGCGGGACAGGTGGGCGGCATCCAGCGCGACGACCTCGCCCAGTTCGGACAGGGCAGCGGTCAGCTTGGTGTCAGGCATCATCGCCCATTCGCCAAGACGCTGGAACAGGCGGTTCTGCATCTCGGTGGCGGCGGCCTTGGTGTAGGTCAGGCACAGGATGCGCTGTGGCTCTACATCGGCCAAAAGCAGGCGTGCCACGCGGTCGGTCAGCACGCGGGTCTTGCCTGATCCGGCATTGGCCGACAGCCAGGTCGAAGCAGCGGGATCGGCGGCTTTCACCTGTGCGGAAATCGCCTCACGCGGGGTCATCTTGGCCCACCTTTATGGTTATAGCGCGATCCGTCATGTCCCATTCGCCAAAGCGGGCAAGGTGGTCATAGTCGCCCGGATACCGCGTGTCGAACACGGCGCGGCGCGAGGTGTAGCCGGTCTTGGGATCAGAATACGCCTGTATCAGAGCCACAAATCGCACCCAGATGGCGTTGACTTCCGCGGGCGTCAGGGGCGTTTCCTCGACCTTCTCGCCAGCGCCAAGACCTATGTAGCTGATCAGCGCCACCTCGATCGGATGCGGGGTGAAGCCGCCGCGTTCGGCCATCGCGGCGGCAAGGTGTAGTTGCAGGTCGAAGATGGTCTGCTGCGCCTTGGTTGGCGGGGTGCCGGTCTTGTAGTCGATCAGATGCAGGCGGCCATCGGGCAGAATGTCGATCCGGTCGGGCGTGCCGGACAGGGTGAAATCGGTGCCCTCGACCTTGGCGCGGCCCTTCGCCTCGACCTGCAGGGCGTGGCCGCCGTGTTTCTGGTCTTGATACAGGAAATGATCCGCCGCCCGTTCCAGACGAGCCAGCCAAAGGGTGCGGGCGGAGGGGAAGGGCGTTTCCTCGGCCAGCACATCGGCTCCGATGGACAGAAGGCGGGCGCGTGCATGTTCTTGTGTCTCTAAATCGGGCCTTTCGCGAACAAACCGCTCCAGAATGCGGTGCAGGGCGGTGCCGCGATCCCTTGCGTCGGGTTGCGGGCGCAAGGGGTCCAATGGTTTCAGCCGCAGAATGTACCGCGCGTAAATCGCATAGGGGTCGCGGATCAACGTCCTGATCCGGGTCAGCGCCAGTTCGTTCGGCCGCGCGGCAACGGGCGGGCTTGGGCGCGGACGTTTGGCGGGCAACAGGCTTTCGCTGACGACCCCCCCGGGCCGGTCTAGGGCTGCAGCTTTGGCCAGCCAGACCTCGCCCCGCGCTTCCATCTGCCGCAGCGCCAGGTCGCCGCCCTTGTTCGGCAGGCCGGCCATCAGATTGCTGAGGCGGTTGAGCCAGCGCGAAGGCACCGTCTCGGCCTCGGCATCGCGGAGTGCGCGCGAGAGGATGACTTTTGGCGCTGCAACCGCCTGCTGATAGTCATGGGCAGACAAGCCAATCTGCCGTTCTGGCAATAACAGAGCCGCATCCTTGCGCATCTTGCGGTTCAGCCAAGGGTCCGGATCCGCAGCGGCAGGCCAGGTGCCCTCGTTCAGACCGGCGAGGATGACCAGGTCAGCCTCTATCTCGCGCGCCTCTCGCGGGCCGTGGAAGGCGACCAATGGGTGGCCGGTGACGGGGCTGCGCACCTCTTCCTTGGCGATCAGTCCTTCAAAGAGCATACGGTAATCGGCGGCGGACAGCGCGCCCTGATGGTCGGATTCCGCAGCCAGCAGGTTCATCAGCTTGGCGGCTGCGATGCCGGGTTCCTTGGCCCAAAGCTCTCCGGCACCGTCGGTTGCGGTGCCGCGCGCCAAAGCCTCTGTTGCGGCGCGGTGGCGGTCGATATGGGCGGCCAGCGTGTCGACCGGAGGCGCGGCGAGCAGGGACAGCACCTGCGCCAGCGCCTGCCCCCAAGGAGCCGCTTCCGGCTCTTTCCGGGCGGAAGACCAGGCCAGAAGCGTGTGGGCGTCGGGGAAGGCGGGGCCCTTGCGGCGTAGGTCCAGTTCCAGATCGCGGGTCAGCAGAAGATGGGTGCCCCGGGTGCCACCACTTCCTGCCAAGGGATGCTTCAGCAGGGTCATCAGGACGTCAGCAGTCACCGGTGCCTCGAACGCCCTGGCGATATGGCGCAGCAGGCGGCCGGGGGCCGACAGCGCCAGCGGGATCCCCGCGGAATCGTCTGGGATGATGCCCCAGCGGTCCAGTTGCGCTTCTACCCTTCGGGCAAGGTTTCGGTCCGGCGTCACCAATGCGGCCTTTTGCCCCCGTGAGACCGCCCGCCGCAACAGAAGCGCCAGAGTCAAAGCCTCGGCCCGCGGATTGGCGGCCTTGATCAGCGTCATGTCGCGGGTCGCTTTGATCAGATCGGGCAGGCTCTGCCCCTCGATCAGCCATTGATCGGTGACCGGGGCTGGGCGCAGCGAGAGTGAGATCAGCTTGTTGCGCGCGCTGTCGTAGGGCGTGGCTGCAACCCACGGCTTGACATCGCACGGGCCGATCTGAAGCAGGTCCATCAGGCGGCGGAAGCGGTATTGCGGGTGATCCTCGGCGGTCAGGGCATCGTCCATCTGCGACCAGACCGTTTCGGGCATGTCAGGGTCGTATCCGGGCAGCACCAGTGCACCCTGCGGCAGGCCCGCAACAGCCTGCATCAGCAAGGCCACCGGCCCGCGCGACCCTGTGGAACCTGCGATGATCACAGGCCCTTGTGGCGGATCACGGCGCCAGACCTCGGCCAGACGTTGCGACGCGATGCGGTGTCGGGCGGGGCCATCCTGCACTTCCATGATGGGGGCCACGATGCGCAAGAAAGCCTGCGTCCGCGCCCAGTGCGCGGAATGGCCAGAGACGTCGAGATCAGAGACTGATTCGGCGGAAACCCCCTCGTCCTGCATCTCGTCCAGCAGCAGGCCAAGGCTTTGGGCAAGGTCGAACAGGGCTACGCGCGGGGCGAGGTCAGGCTGCGCCTGCAGCAGGCCGTCGATCAGGCGCGCAAGATCCAGTTGGCGGCGCAGCGGACTGTTGGGGGGGGCCAGGTCGGCAAGGATCGGGTGGCTGGCCAGATCCGACAGCACGAACATCCGGGGTAGGAAGCTGGCCTGACCTTGCACGAATACCTCTGTCACCCGGCGGCGCATCCGCTGGCTGTTGAGGTACAGCGTGACCTTGGCCATCGCCTCGGTCGGCTGACCTTCCAGACGGACTTTCAGGCCGCGCACAAGTTCAGTTGCGAAATCGACGCCGGGTGGCAGGGAGAAGACCTTGTCAGTCATGGAGCAGCGCCTCGGCAAGGGCGATCGACTCGGGCTGACCAACGTCACACCAGCCGCCTTGGTGGAACAGCCCGAAGGCGCGGCCCTCCGCGATCATCTGGTCCCAAAGGAGGTTCAGCGAAAACACTTGCTGCGGCACGGCGGCCAAGCGGTCGGTGCGCACGATCTGCGCGCCAAGATAGACCACACCCGGCGCGCCTTTTGCCCGGGCCAGGCGGCCCTCGGCATCCATCAGGAAATCGCCGGTGCCTTTGTGGCCGGTGGCGTTCCGCACCGCGGACACCAGCAGCAGCGCATCCATCCTTGTGTCGTCCCATGCCCGGGCCAGTTCGGCGAGGGGGTTTTGGCCAGTCCAGACCGCGTCGGTGTTCAGCACCATGACGGGGTCACCAGCAAGCAGCGGCAGGGCAGCCCGCAGCCCACCGCCGGTTTCAAGGATCGGGTCCTCGGGGCTAAGGGTCACATCGCGGCCGGCGAGGTGGCGGGCGATCAGATCGCCGAGGTAATGCAGGTTCACGACCTTCCGTGTCACCAGATCGGCGGTGCATAGGTCAAGCGCATGATCCAGCAGAGCCTTTCCTCCCACCGGGATCAGCGGTTTGGGGCGGTCTTTGGTCAGGGCCCCCATGCGGGTCCCGAAGCCTGCCGCGAACAGCATCACCGGAAAGCGCCGCATTGAGCCTCCAGTTTTTGCAGGGCCTCGGGGGAGGGGGCGGGCAGGAGGCGCGCGCAGATTGCTTGCAGGTCCGACAGCGCCGGATGGGAAAGGTTGCGCTGCAACTGGCCCCAAACCCGGGGGATCAGGCCGGTATAGCGCGGTTTGCTGTCCTTGAGGCAGAGCCGGGCGAAGATGCCAAGGATGCGCAGGGCCCGCTGCGCACCCAAAGCGGCATAGGCGACACTGAATGTTGCCAGATCGGCGTGCCTCGCTTCGGCAAAGTGTCGGACCATCGCGGTCTCGATGGCCAAGGGCACGTCCCGCCGGGCGTCTTGCAGCAATGAGACGAGGTCGTAGCCCGGCTGACCCAGTTGGGCGAGTTGGAAATCCAGCAGGCCGACCTTTGAAAGGCCCCGACGGTCTGGCAGCCAGAGCAGGTTTTCGGCGTGATAGTCGCGCAGGATCATTGCCCGAGGGCCGTCCGCATGGCGTTTCAGGGTATCGGCCAAAGTCGTCACGAAATCCGCGCGCCCGACAGTGTCGCCGAGCAGGCCGTTGCGATACCAGTCGATGGCAAATGCGGCAGCTTCGGCCCAGGCGTCTGCGGTCAGGTTGGCCAGGTCTGCGGCAGGTGGAAGCGCTTGCAGATGCAAGAGGACGTCGGTTGCGGCCTGATACAGCGTGCGCTCCATAGCAGGCTGCGTGGCGAGCATTGCGGGGTAAAGATTGTCGCCGAAATCCTCCAGCAGCAGGAGGCCATTGGGGATGTCTTGCGCCAGGATTTGCGGTGCCGACAGGCCCAAGGTCAGAAGGTGCCGGTCAATCCTGACGAAATCCGCGACCGAGTCGGCTTGGCCCGGCGGGGCATCCATCAGGATGGCGGTTTGGCCATTTTGCGTGAGCCGTTCATAGCGCCGGGCCGAGGCGTCGCCGGCCAACGGCGCATGGTGCGCCTTGTCCCAGCCTGCCGCTTCAAGGAAGTCTTGCGCAGACAGGGTGCGCAAATCGGCAGTCAGGGCCGCGTCGAAACCCGGCCGGTTGCCAGATAGCAGGGTCGCCCGGCGTCCTTCGCCCCAACTTTCCAGTTTCAGCCGAATGGGGTTGGCGGGCAGAAGGCTGCCCAAGCGGTCCGGCCATTCAATCAGGCAAATGGCGGTGGCGAAGGCATCCCCCAGCCCCAGCTCCACGACCTCGTCCGGATGGGTCAGGCGGTAGAGGTCAGCGTGCCAGATGTAAGGATCGCCCGGATAGGTTTGCACCAGCGTGAAGGTGGGCGAGGGGACATCCTCCTCCGTCCCCAGCCTTGCCCGGATCAGCGCCCGGGCGGTGTGGGACTTTCCCGCGCCGATCGGGCCATCAAGCAGGACCGTGTCCCCGGCCCGCAGCCGCCCGGCCAGGGCCCGCCCGAGGCGGGCGGTGTCGTCTTCGGTGGCAAGGTCAATGATCAGGGGCGCATGCATGGCCCGACCTTAGCCGAGCTTCCCGCCGGTTGGAATCGCCCGTTACGCCCGCTTGAGCGCAGAGCCGGTAAAAACCGCCTTCGGTCCCGCCCCTGTGTCGCGCAGACGGAAGGCTGTCATCGTGGCACCGCCTGAAAGCGGTGCAAAGCGGCAGTCGATCAGGCGGCCATCCAGCAGCCGCACTTCTGCTTTCCATTGCGCGCGGTCGCCGGGGTTGGAGGCGAAATCCTCCAGATCGGCCCAGACCTGGCTGGGGGAGCATTGCATCCGCCAGCGCCCTGACAACGAGCGGAGGGTTTCCTCTGCCAGATTGGCTGCCGGATCACCGCCCCAGAGCTTTGCATAGGCCGCATTCGACATCACCAGATGCCCGGCAGGCGAGAAGACGGCAATCGCCTCGTCCACCTCGTCAATCACGGACTGGCTGAGTTCCAGATCCGCCCGGAAGCGCCGTGTCCGCAGCATCTCACCGGAGATGTCGTCGATCATGAGGGCAAGGGCCCCATTCGGATGCGGGCGGCCTATGACGCGGTAGGTCTGGCCGCCCGGCAGGCTCCAGGTTTCTTCATAGAGGCCCGAGGCGGCGGCGCGCTCCATCTCCATCAGTTGCCGGCGCCAGTCGCGATAGTCCTTCGGCTCGGGAATCATGTTGCGGTCGCGCATGCCGTCCAGCACCGACAAAAGCGAGGGCCGCATTGACAGGAAATCGGCCGGTAACCCGGTCAGGTCCATCAGGGCGGGGTTGAACAGAACCAACTGGCGCTGCTTGTCAAAGATCGCCAGACCAACATGAAGGTGGGCGAAGGTCTTGGTCAGAGTCAGCATGAAATCCCGCAGCGCCGTTTCCGCATGCACCACCGAGTCGGCGGCCGTCGCAAAGATCAGCCTCTCGGACCCATCTGCGAACCCGGTCAGTTCGTACCATGCCACCTTGCCATCCCGCGGGGTCAACTTTTGCCGTTGCCCGATGATGCCCTGCGCGCTGGCCTGACGTTCGAACAGGCGTGGCAGCGGCCAGGTCAGGTCTTGCCCGATGTCCAGTACATCGGTGGCGCGCAGCATATAGGCGGCGTTGGCCCAGATGATGTCGCCATTCGATCTTTCCCGCCACATCAGCACCGGCGCGCGGGCCACGGTGTCGCGCAAGAGGTCAAGCTCCTCTTGAATGGCGCGTTGGGCCATCAGGTCCTGACCGCCGGAATGGTCATCCCGGCTGGGGTCCGCCAAAACCAAGCGGGTCAGCCCGCCCCGCTGTTCTGCCTGCAGCAACAGAGGGTTGCCACGGGCAGGGGCCGAGGCCAGCGTCAGCGCGCCTTCGAAGGGCAAGCGCAGCAGCTTGGCCTCAAGATCGGCAAAATGCGGGGTAAGGTAGGTCATCAGCTTCGCCCAGGCCGTGCCCTGCACCTGACTGGCTGCTAGCAGGGCGCGGGCCGAGGGCGTGCTGTCGATCAGCACCTCGCCGTCAAAAAGATAGACCGTGGCAGAGGTATCCTCGGTAAACACGGTAACCGGCTGACGGCTGTGACGCCGTTCCACCAGCATCATCGCCACAACCGCAAGCGTCGCTGCGCCCAAAGCCATCAAGATCAGATCAAGCTCATACATCCAGTTGATCTGCATTCCACAACCCCTGCTGCTTCTCAAACAACCTAAGGCGGAGCAGGTTAATGAACGGTTAAGCTTTTTACCGAGATTTGGCCCCTTTACCCGAATAGTCATAGCCGATTGCGCTGGTTCTCTCCGCGCACCAGATCATCCGGGGCCAGAAGATCGGCTTCCGGCCAGACAACTTCCACCACCGCGCCGCAGCGATCCGGGCGTTCACTGGAGGTCAGGAACGGATCGGTCGCATTGGCAAAGGTCAGCACGGCGCCCGAGCGTTCCAAGAGGGTTTTGGCGATGAAAAGACCCAATCCCATTCCTTCATATTCCGGGCGCAGCCCTTCCTGCTGTGGCTCCCGGCGTTGCCGCACGAAGGGATCGCCGATCCGGTTGATCAGATGCGGCGGAAAGCCCGCGCCGTCATCTACAATGCGGATACGGATTTGATGGCCGGTCCACTCCATATCGACCCAGACCTGTGATCCGGCAAAATCCACCGCATTCTGAATAAGGTTGCGCAGACCGTGGATCAATTCGGGTCGCCGCAGAATCGCAGGCTGAAGCGGCGTGCCGATCTGGTCATTGAAGATCACGGTCTTGCCGCGTTTGACGTGAGGCTCTGCCGCCTCGCGCACCACGGTGATCAGCGGGGCCTGCCGCATGTGCAGGTCATCCTTGCCGGCCTGCCCCATCGAGCGCAGGATGTCGCGGCAGCGGTCTGCTTGTGCCCGGATCAGCTTTGCGTCGTCTTGCAGATCGCTTTGCCCTTCAAGTTCATCGATCAATTCGGCGGCGACCATTTTGATGGTGGCCAACGGGGTGCCCAATTCATGCGCCGCAGCCGCCACGACGCCACCAAGGTCGGTCAGCTTCTGTTCTCGCGCCAAAGCCATTTGTGCGGCCAAAAGCGCATCCGACATGGCCCGCATTTCCACGGCAATCCGCCGCGAATATATGGCAAGGAAGACAGTGCCCGTGACGATGGCCAGCCAATAGCCGATCTCGAATTGCACGGGCAGGCTCAGCATGGCCCCGCTGGAAAAGCGCAGGGGTTTGTAGATGAAGGCGATGGCGGTCACCAACTGGATGGTCAGGCCACCCAGAAATACCGTCGACTTCAACTCCAGCGCCGAGGCGGAGATGGTGACGGGCACGATTACCAGCAAGGCGAACGGGTTCGACAGGCCGCCGGTTACGCCGATCAGATAGACCATCTGCGCCAGATCGAAGAGCAGCATCAGCATGGCCTCGTGGTCGGCCAGCCGCTTGTTGATCGGGAAGATCAGCGACACCGCGATGTTCAACGCGACGGACGCGCCGACTGCCAGGGCACAGGGGCCCACGGGCAGGACCAGGTCGAAATAGTAGGGTGCGGCCAACAGGGCGGTCACTTGCCCTACAATGGACACCCAGCGCAGCACCGTCAGGGTGCGCAGCCTTACCCAATCGCCATGGACATAGCGAAACCCCGGATGCACATCTGCGTTAGCCATCGACATCCACCCTCGCCCATTCCGCCCCGCATTGTTATTGAGGCGCAAAGGTCGGAGCAATGCCGGACCGCAACGGGGGCCCCCATGTCCAGAATATATGTCGGTATCGGAGTGATCGTGCTTGCAGGCCTTGTCGCCTCTCCGCTGATCGTGAAAGCCGTGCGTGGAACCGGCGGCGATGCTTTTGCCGATTGCCGGGGGGCCGCTGTGGCAGGGGGCCAGATTGGCGGGCCTTTCTCGCTGGTCGATACCACCGGGGCCGCCGTGACGGATGCGCAGGTGCTGTCCAAGCCTGCGCTGGTCTATTTCGGCTATGGCTCTTGCCCGGATGTCTGCCCGCTCGACAATGCCCGCAATGATGAGGCGGCGGGTCTTCTGGCCAAGCAGAAGCTGGACGTGACTGCCGTGTTCATCTCGGTCGATCCGGCCCGGGATACGCCGCCGGTTCTGGCCGATTACGCCAGCAACTTCACCCATCTGACAGCGCTTACCGGGACCGAGGCGCAGATTGCTGCGGCTGCAAAGGCTTACAAGGTCTACTACCAACTGCCCGAAAAGCGCGATGCCGGCTATACAGTGGACCACACGACGATGACGTATCTTATGTTGCCCAAGACCGGATTCGCCGATTTCTTTCAAAGAGACGCCACCGCGCAGGAAATCGCGGACAGGACTGCTTGTTTCCTGAAGGCAAGCTAGGCTAGCGTGTTTCTCTAGCCGCCGATTTATCAGCGACGCGGGAGGGACAAGTTTGGCCGAAGAAATAGCACCCGAAATTGGGCCGGACCGGTCATTGCTTCTGGTCGACGATGATGAGGCTTTCGTGAAGCGCCTCGCCAAGGCGATGGACAAGCGCGGCTTCCAGACCGAAACCGCCGAAAGTGTCGAGGCCGGCAAGGCCATCGCCAATGCCCGGCCCCCGGCCTATGCGGTGGTTGATTTGCGGCTGGGCGACGGCAATGGGTTGGACGTGGTCGAAGCTTTGCATGCCAATCGGCCCGATTGCCGGGTTGTTGTGCTGACCGGATATGGCGCGATTGCCACGGCTGTTGCCGCGGTCAAAATCGGCGCGATCGACTATCTTTCGAAGCCTGCTGACGCCAATGACGTGATGAATGCCCTTCTTGCCAAGGATGAGGCGCTTCCGACACTGCCAGAGAACCTTATGTCTGCTGACCGCGTCCGTTGGGAGCATATTCAGCGCGTCTATGAGATGTGTGACCGCAATGTTTCAGAAACTGCGCGCAGACTTTCGATGCATCGTCGAACACTTCAGCGTATTCTGGCCAAGAGAAGTCCCAAATAGAAATACCCGGCTTGCGTTCTCCGCGCGATAATTCTATTTATTTTGCGGGAACCAAGAAGGAATAAGCCCGTGGACAATCTGAACAGCCTGTCGCTTAAAGAGTTGAAGGATCTTCAATCCCAGGTGGCAAAGGCGATTTCAAGCTTTGAAGATCGCAAGAAGAAAGAAGCCCTTGCCGAACTGCAAGAGTTCGCCCGTGCCAAGGGCTTTGATCTCGAAGAACTGACCGGCGCGCCGGTTGTGCGCCGCCGTGCTCCGGCAAGCGCGAAATACGCCAACCCGGCCGATAAATCGGACACTTGGTCGGGCCGTGGCCGCAAGCCGCGCTGGTTCATTGCTGCCTTGGCTGCGGGTCAGCAACCCGAAGATCTGGCCGTCTGATCATCAGCACTTCTACCGTTCAAAGGCCGTCCTACAGGGCGGCCTTTAACCATTTCATGAATGTTTTCAACTCGGGCCGCTTTGGTCCAGGCCGCGTGACCATGTAATAGGCCAGGCTGTCATCCTCGACTCGCCCAACGATGACAAGCGCACCAGTCTCGACATCCTGCTCGACCAGAGCCTCTGCCTCGACATGCAGGCCGTAGCCTTGACGCGCAGCAGAAAGGGCGAGTTCTTCGGTCGGGATATAGGCTATGTTCATCGCATCGGGTTTCAGGCCGAACCCCTTCAGCCAGGTCAGCGCTTCCGGCCAATCCTGCTCGATCACCCAAGGCATCGCTGAAAGCTCGGCTGTCGACAGATTACGCTTGCCGTCCAACAGCGCCGGGGCCGCGACAATCACGTAGTGCGCCGCCGTCAGGAACTCGGCATCCAGTCCGGGCCATTTGCCGTTGCCAAAGCGCAGGCCCAGATCAATCCCTTCGCGGCGCAGATCGATGATCCGTTTTTCTGGGTTGAGTGATATTTCAACCTCTGGGTGATTCTTCCAAAACGCGCCCAACCTTGGCATGAGCCACTGCGCTGCGAAGGCTGGGGTCAACGTCACCCGCAACGGCGCGCCGGGCCCCGCACCCTTCACATCGTGCAGCGCCTGCGCGATGCCCCGGAACCCGTCTGACAAAGCTTGCGCCAGCTTGACGCCCTCGGCTGTAAGAGCCATGCCGCGCCCGGCGCGGAAGATCAGCTCGCGGCCCAGATGCTCTTCCAGCCCGCGCACCTGCTGGGCTATGGCGGCATGGGTCACGTTCAACTCCCGTGCCGCAAGGGAGAAGCTTTGAAGCCGTGCTGCGGCCTCGAAGGCCCGCAAAGAGGTAAGCGAGGGAAAGCTGCGCCAGTCGAGTGACATGATAGAAGAACTAACAGTTTGAAAGTTTCTTTGACTCGGGTTCCGGGCCGTTTTCGCCTATATCCATAGCATCGAAACGCCGAAAAGGAGAACGAAATGTTATCCCTGCTTGCAGACGCCCTGATGATCGCGATGCGTCTTGACCCGATGCCGCAGCACAGGGGCCAGAAGCGTGGCCGCTAACTGTTACACCAGTTCCAACAAGGCCTTGTGCCGCGCGATATAGTCCGCCCGCACCACAGCGGGCGGACGTAGTCTTATTTCCAGACCGCGTAGAATTTCATCCCCCGGACGGCCAAAGAATTTGTCGGCCTCGCTTTCCAGAAACCCCGCAATCTGCACCGCCTCCAACCAGGCCGAGATCTTGTCTGCCGCCTTGATCGCCTTCTTTACCGCCACAGGCAAAGCGGCAGGCAAGCCAAAGCGGATGTGCACCGCCGCCGTCAGCCGCGCATCCAGGTCACCATAGCCCGGCCCCACCGCCGCCTTGACAGGGCTGATCATGTCGCCAAGCACGTATTCCGGCGCGTCGTGCAGCAGGGCCGCCAGTTGCCAGCGCGGCTGATCTCCGCCATGTCGCCGGTAGATTTCTTCGACCAGCAGCGAGTGTTCGGCCACCGAGTATGGCCAGTCCCCGCACGTCTGACCGTTCCAGCGTGCCACGAAGGCCAGACCATGCGCGATGTCCTCTATCTCGATATCCACTGCAGACGGGTCCAGCAGATCAAGCCGGCGCCCGGAAAGCATGCGTTGCCACGCGCGAACCTGTTTCATTTCTTTTCCGAGAGTTGTCGAATTGCCTTGTAGATGCTATCTGGCCTGCGATCACAGTTTCAAGGAGTTCACAACATGGCTGCGGATTACGTTGTTAAAGATATCGCTCTCGCAGAGTTTGGCCGCAAGGAGCTGACCATTGCGGAAACCGAAATGCCCGGCCTGATGGCCTGCCGCGAAGAGTTCGGCCCGACGCAGCCGTTGAAAGGGGCCCGCATCTCCGGCTCGCTGCATATGACGATCCAGACCGGCGTGCTGATCGAAACGCTGAAGGCGCTGGGCGCCGATGTGCGCTGGGCCTCGTGCAACATCTTCTCGACTCAGGATCACGCGGCTGCGGCCATTGCCGCCTCGGGCACGCCGGTGTTCGCCATCAAGGGTGAATCGCTGGAAGAGTACTGGGATTACACCGACAAAATCTTCCAGTTCGGCGGTGAAGGCGGCACTTGCAACATGATCCTCGACGACGGCGGGGATGCCACGCTCTACATCCTGCTCGGCGCTCGCGTTGAAGCCGGTGAGACGGACCTGATCATGGTCCCCACGTCTGACGAAGAAGTCTGCCTGTACAACCAGATCCGCAAGCGTCTGGCGGCTTCGCCCGGCTGGTTCACGGCGCAGCGCGCCGCCATTCAGGGCGTGTCGGAAGAAACCACCACGGGCGTGCATCGTCTTTATGAACTGCACAAGAAGGGCCAGCTGCCCTTCCCGGCGATCAACGTGAACGATTCGGTCACCAAATCGAAGTTCGACAACAAGTACGGCTGCAAGGAATCGCTGGTCGACGGCATCCGCCGCGCGACCGATACGATGATGGCCGGCAAGGTTGCCGTCGTCTGCGGCTATGGCGACGTGGGCAAGGGCTCGGCGGCCTCGCTGCGTGGCGCGGGCGCCCGTGTGAAGGTCACCGAAGTCGACCCGATCTGCGCCCTGCAAGCCGCGATGGACGGCTATGAAGTGACGCTGCTGGAAGACGAAGTGGCCTCCGCCGATATCTTCATCACCACCACCGGCAACAAGGACGTCATCCGCATCGAGCATATCCGAGAGATGAAGGATATGGCCATCGTCGGCAACATCGGCCACTTCGACAACGAGATCCAAGTCGCGGCGCTGCGCAACCACAAGTGGACGAACATCAAAGAACAGGTCGATATGATCGAGATGCCCAATGGGCACCGGATCATCCTGCTGTCGGAAGGTCGATTGTTGAACCTTGGCAACGCCACCGGCCACCCGTCGTTCGTGATGTCGGCGTCCTTCACCAACCAGGTTCTGGCCCAGCTGGAACTTTACACCAAGGGCAAGGACTATGCTCCCGGCGTCTATATCCTGCCGAAAGCGCTCGACGAAAAGGTCGCCCGCCTGCACCTGAAGAAGATCGGCGTCAAGCTGACCGAACTGAAGGCAGATCAGGCCGCCTATATCGGCGTCAAGGTTGAAGGTCCGTTCAAGAGCGAACACTACCGCTACTGATATCGCGCTCTGCCAATCCAGCCGAGGTCCGCCCTAATCCGGCGGGCCTTTCGCTTTCCGCCGAGAAAACCGGATGCACCAAATAAATCCTTTGTGCCTTTTCGTGTCCGTTCTAGTGTTCCTGCGCCACCAGCGCGGTGGCCGTGGTGACGTGTTCAAACAGGGTGATTGAGATGAGCAAGCGTGACGACTTGATTGCGAAATATGCCGAAGACCTGACAACGAAATGCAAGATCAACCCAGACCTCGCGCTGCTGACGAAGGTCACCATCGCCTGTGGCCCGGCGATTTACGATGCTGACGCGTCCACGGTCGCAGGCAGTTCGGCGGCCGAGCTTGAAACTGTCAAGCGGAACTTCCTGATCAAGAAGCTGGGTCTGTCCGACAGTCCCGCACTGGACGAGGCGCTGTCTGCCGCGCTTGACACTTATGGTCGGTCGGAGCGTCATAAGTACCGCGCCGTGCTGTATTACATTCTGACGAAACATTTCGGAAAAGAAGCCGTTTTCGGCTGATCCGGTGAGCATGGTTAAGGGTCAAGTTTTTCCTTCTTGGCCTTTGCCAGCCCGCCTGATTCTTGCTACCTTCTATCCATGGGCATCATGTCCTGAACCTTTCATAGAACACGTGCGGTGCTGGGAGCGCGTGGGGTGGATGAGGGGTTCCTAGGGGTGGGAGCCCCTCATTTTATTGCAACGCCGAAACCCCAACATACCAATAACAGCAGCGAATGTTACAGCCAGCCTGCAAGCTTCTGGCTCAGAGGGTCGCGCTTGCCAGGGCGGATCCCTAAACCTTATTTGACACCCTGTTCAATGATCGGGTCAATAAACCCACTTTTGGGCCTGATTGCGAACGCAAACCGGAACACCCATCGGTCATAGTGCCGTTCCAACAGGTGTTCCAAGAAGACGCGTTACGACTGTATAAGCGTATGATTTACATATAGATCAGACCGAAAGGCAGATGTACTTCAGCTCCATATAGTCCTCAATCCCATGATGACTGCCTTCGCGGCCAAGGCCGGACTGCTTGACACCCCCGAAGGGGGCGACTTCGGTCGAGATCAGGCCAGTGTTCACGCCGACCATGCCGTATTCCAATTGTTCCTGCACCCGGGTTATCCGGCCGATGTCGCGGGAATAGAAGTATGAGGCCAGGCCGAAGATCGTGTCATTCGAACGGCGGATGATTTCCTCTTCCGTGTCGAACTTGAACAGCGGTGCAAGCGGGCCAAAGGTTTCCTCGGTCGCGACCTTGGCACTCGGCAGAACGCCAGTCACAACGGTCGGTTCAAAGAAGGTGCCACCCAAGGCGTGACGCTTGCCGCCGGTGACGATCTTGCCGCCATTGGCAAGGACGTCGGCGATATGCTCTTCAACCTTTTCTACGGCCGCTTCGTTGATCAGCGGGCCAGTGGTGGTGCCAGCCGTCAAACCATCGCCAATCGCCAGCTTGCCCACCGCAGCCGCCAACTTCTCGGCGAATGCGTCATAAACCCCAGCCTGGACATAAATCCGGTTCGCACAAACGCAGGTCTGGCCGTTGTTGCGGAACTTGGAGATCATCGCCCCCTCAACCGCCTTGTCGAGATCGGCATCATCAAACACGATGAACGGCGCATTGCCGCCCAGTTCCATCGAGCATTTCAAGACTTGCTCAGCGGCTTGGCGCAGCAGAATGCGGCCAACTTCAGTGGAACCGGTGAAGGTCAGCTTCCGGATCGCCGGGTTCTCGCAGAACTCCTTGCCAATGTCGGACGACCGCTTCGAGGTGATGACCGAGAACAGCCCAGCCGGCACGCCAGCGCGTTCCGCCAGAACCGCCAAGGCAATCGCCGACAGCGGGGTTTCTGCCGCTGGGCGCGAGACGAAGCCGCAGCCAGCCGCCAAAGCGGGGGCGACCTTGCGGGCAATCATCGCGTTGGGAAAGTTCCACGGCGTGATGGAAGCTGCCACCCCAATCGGCTGCTTGATCACCGTGATGCGCTTGTCACGCTGGTGGCCGGGGATCGTCTCGCCATAGATGCGCTTGGCCTCTTCGCCAAACCATTCGATATAGCTGGCGCCGTAAGCGACTTCGCCCTTGGCTTCTGCCACCGGCTTGCCCTGTTCGGCGGTCAGGATGATGCCAAGGTCATCAAGATTCGCCATGCAAAGGTCAAACCACTTGCGCAGAATGGCGGCGCGTTCCTTGCCGGTGCGGGCGGCCCATTCGTGGCGCACCTTGTCGGCCATGGCAATCGCGCGGGCGGCATCGGCGCGGGTCAGGTTCGGGACAAGAGCAATGACATCGCCCCGGGCCGGGTTGGTCACGGCGAACGTCGCGCCATCCGACGCATCCACCCATTCCCCGGCGATGTAAGCCTTGTTGGGAACCAGCGAAGGGTCTTTGAGAAGAGTGCGCAGATCGGTTACGGAATCGAGCATAAGTGGGCCTCCTTGTCTCGTTTGTGTTGCAATGCCGTAGGGATGTGGAAAAGTCTAGCCTCACCGGGCAAGCGCTCGGCGCCTCCTTAACATGTGAAGAAAATGATCCCCACACTCGACCCCGACCGCGCTTATCAGAACGGAGCCTTCATCGCAGGCGCGGAGGCTTTCCCGCCAAGATGGAAAGCCGCGGCCCAGGCGTTCCGCGAAAGCTTGGGTGCCCGGGCCGAACTTGGCCTGACCTATGGCCCGGGTGAGCGGCACCGTTTCGACCTGTTCCGCCCTGAGGGTACGGCCGACGGACTGCTGGTTTTTGTACATGGCGGCTATTGGCGAAGCTTTAACCGGGACATGTGGTCCCATCTGGCGTCAGGGGCCTTGGCGCGAGGCTGGGCCTGCGCGATCCCGTCTTACACTCTGGCACCTCAGGCCCGGATATCGGAGATGACACAAGAGGTGGCGCAGGCGGTTACGGCGGCCTCGGGTCTGGTGGCGGGGCCGGTCGTGGTCACCGGGCATTCTGCCGGCGGGCATCTGTCGGCCCGCATGGGTTGCGCCGATCTGGACCTGCCACAAGTGCGCCGCGTGGTGCCGATCTCACTGCTGTCAGAGTTGGAGCCTTTGCGCCAAACCGCCATGAACGGCGATCTGCAGATTGACGATGATGCGGCGGCACAAGAAAGCCCCGCACGGCTGGCGCTGCGAGAGGGGTGTTCCGCCCACGTCTGGGTCGGCGGCGGCGAGCGTCCGGCTTTCCTCTGGCACGCCCGCACCCTGTCCGAGGCTTGGGGCTGCCCCTGGACCGTCGCCCCCGGAAAGCACCATTTCGACGTGATCGACGACCTGGCGGACCCAGCGTCGCCCCTCGTGCAGTTCTGCTTGCAGGGGTTTTGACAAGTCCTAACTTCGCCGCATTTCTTCATATGCTGAGGCGGTTGAAAACCTCAGGATATCGTCATGCGTTTTCTTGTAACGGCTCTGATCTGCCTCATCGCAAGTCCAACGCTTGCAACTCCCCTCGACAATCTGCGCGACATGGTCTGGGCCGGGGACACGGCTGGGGTCAAAGCCGCCCGGCGTCTCGGCGGAGGCGGAAGACAAGGCCACACCGGCAGAGCCTGAGGCCGAGCGGGCCCTTTAGGCGGTCTTTCTGGAGTCTCACCCCAACGTCGATGATTTTACAAAGGCATGGCTGACGGCAGAGCCCGACTCGCCCTACGCGATGGTCGCGCGCGGCTTTCACCTTTACGCCTATGGTTGGGATTTGCGTGGCGGACAAAGCACAGTCTTTCCTGCCGCCCGCGCGGCAGCACAGGACTTGCACGCACAGGGTCTCAATCTGACGCAACAAGCGGCTGCGGCTGACCCTGACCTCATCCCGGCCTCTGACGGGATGTTACGGCTGCTGCAAACGGCGGGCGCGCAAGACATGGTGCCGGTCGAGTTGGAGCGTATCATGATACGCCATCCGAACCGGGGCAGCCTGATGCGCGCCATGCTGTTCGTGTCGCCGCAATGGGGCGGCAAACCGGATCAAGTCAATCTGCTCTGCGACCGCTACGCCCCGATGGTGCACACGATCCCGGCCTACACGCCCCAGATTTGCGCGATCGACGCGGTGTATTTCGCCAACTTCTGGGATGGCCCGCAACGTACTGCGGCGCAAACTGCGCTGGCCAGACGGATAACCCGGTGCTCGACTATGCCCGGCTGCAGGAAGCCACCAAGGACCACTGTGACCCTGTCGCCCGCCAGCATCTGCTGAAAGCGACCTCGGCCCAGCGGCCCCTGTCACCGCCGGAAGCCTGGGCGCTGGACGTTGCGCGCAGCGAGAATACGGGCGATCAAGTTGTCGCAGACCTGCCGGAGTACAAAAAGGCCCTGCCGGGGGCTATTGACCGTCAGCGCATTATCGTGGAGCGCGACCCGTACAACCCGGACGTGGTCCTTGACTCATCGCATTCCTGATCGAAAAGGCCCATCGCCGCGATATGCCGTTTGAACGAGATGATGCTACGGCTGCGCTGAAAACCCTGCTGCACGGTGCTCCGGACAGCTCGACGGCGTGGCTGGACCTTGCGCAATCGACCCTCGCTGACCTCGCCTTCCAGCAGGTTGACCGGGACCCGATCGCCGAGGCGCAGCCCTATTTCGACAAAGCCGTCGTCTATTCCAGCTATAGCTATGGAACGATTGTCGCCACCATCCGTGCCAAATACTGGGCGGTGGTCGACCACGACCACAATAACCGCAGTCAGGACATGCCGGCCCTATCTACGGCAGAGCGGGCAAAACTGGATGCTGTGGTGAATTGCCCCTTGGTGACAGAGTTCCGGCTACTGGGTGCAGTCTGCGCCATGAAAGGGCTGGATGAGTATAGCTGTGGCGGCATCATGGGCGGGCCGGCCGTGCTGATGAATCGCTTGAAACAAGTTCATGACCAAGGCAGTTGCGCGGCAGAGTTTGCCACGACCGATGCGCAACTGCGGATCGCCCCGCACGAGAACCAGTTCTGAGCCAATCACACTGGCCCAACAACTTATATTCACCCCGGAGTCTCGCGCTGCCAGCCGTCGCTGAAGATCACCCGGTCGCATCCGGCGAACCGGGCAAGACGTTCCAGTTCCGCCTCCAGCCGGTCAAGCCGACCTTTGCCCTTGGCCGCGCCATCCTCCGGCCAGAAGGCGCGGATGCGCAGGGTGCTGTCGTCGCGATGGGCCTTTGCGTCGATGCGGCCAATCAGACGAGCGCCTTCCAGAACCGGGAAGACGTAGTAACCGTATTTGCGTTGCGGTTCTGGTACGAAGACCTCGATCCGGTAGCGGAAGCCGAACAGGAACTCGGCTCGGTCACGGTCGCGCAAGGCTGGGTCAAAGGGCGAAAGGATGCGCACCCGGTTCGGCGGCTCTGGCGCATCGGCGGCCGCCTGCAGAACATCAGGGCGGGCGAGGCTGCGTTTGGGAGCGCCGTCAGCGCCCTCGACCTCGACCGGGATCACTTCGCCCCGCTGAAGTGCCGAGGCGACCCAGGCCTTTGCCTCTTCGGGGGTGATCAGATGCCAGAAAGCTCGCAATTCGCTGACATCGGCAAAGCCCAGACGGTCCAGCGCGGCGTTGCAGGACCAATCGACCATCGCTGCCCTGTCGCCCAACGGCGCGCGGTGCGGTTCAGGGATGACGCGGTGCGATAGGTCATAGACCTTGCGGAAGCTCTCGCGCCGAGTGATCGCCAGATGTCCGGTGCGCCACAACCACTCCAGCGCTGTTTTGGACGGGTGCCAGTCCCACCAGCCGCCTTTGCCGCGCTCTTCGCCTTCTCCGACGTCCGAGGTGGTCAGCGGGCCTTCCTCTTCAATGCGGCGCAAGATCGTGTCGAACTGCGCCTCATAACCGGGGCGGAACCATTTGGGCCAGTTCTTGGCCAGCCGCACCGCGTCGCTGGCAAAGCGGTGGTGCCAGTGGCCGTGCAGATGTACCGGCAGGATCGAGGCGTCATGCGTCCAGTGTTCCCACAGCAGCCGGTCCTTCTCGATCAGCCGATGCAGCGCCTCGGGTTTGTAGCTTTGGCGGCGCGCCCACAGGATCATGTGATGGGCGCGTTCCACCGTGTTTATGCTGTCGACCTGCACGAAACCAATGCGGTCGATCAGGGCGGCCAGCGCCGCGCCCGAGGCCGGGCCGGAAGGCGCCTCACCCAGCGCGTGACGGTCGAGGAACAAGCGGCGCGCGAGGGTATTCGGGATCAGCATGGCGGCAGGCTAGCAGGTGCCACAGCGCTGGAAAAGCCGCAGATCGGGCTAGAACGACTCGGGGGTTCCGGGGCATCCTGCCGCTCGGGACCGCCTGAGAGCGGCCCGATCACACTTGGGAGGAAGATTTGGCCACAATTTCCATTCACCCCGCCGTCGACCACGGCGTCAAGCCCGGCACCGCCGGTTTCGCAGGTGCCACGCTGACCTGTCATTGCGCAACCGATGCCGTCGAGGTCGAGATCGGCAGCGATTGCCTGCACAACCACGTCTGCGGCTGCACCAAGTGCTGGAAGCCCGCCGGGGCGACGTTCAGTCAGGTTGCGGTTGTGACCTCGGACAATACCAAGGTTACCAAGAACGGCGACAAGCTCAAGGTGGTCGATCCGAACGCGCTGATCCAGCGCCATGCCTGCACGGCGTGCGGGGTGCATATGCATGGCCCGGTCGTCCGGCCGAACCACCCCTTCACCGGGTTGACCTTCATCCATACCGAACTCGGCGGTGACGGCTGGGCTGCGCCGACCTTCGCGGCTTTCGTATCTTCGGTCATCGAGGGTGGCACCGATCCGTCCAAGATGGACGGCATCCGCGCAAGGCTGAACGAGCTGGGTCTGCCGCCCTATGACGCGCTGTCGCCGGGCCTGATGGACTATATCGCCACCTTCACCGCAAAGGCGAATGGCGTCTTGAAGTGACCGAAATGCGGGGGCCCGGTGCCCCCGCATCCGCCGTTGGAAGCGGGGGTTTCACACCCCCGCACCCCCGTGGGATATTTCGGCCAATATGAAAGGGTCAGGCGATGCCGTAGAGGCTGCGCATTTCCCGGAAGCTCATCAGACGCTGGGTCTTTTCATCCCAGAGTTTCAGCCTCACGCCGGCGAGGCTTTGGCGGATCGTCATGCGTTGCGCCTGCGCAAGTTCGGGCTGATCACGCAGCACCTCGGTCAGGCGGTAGAAGGGGATGCGGCTGTAGAGGTGATGCACGTGGTGGATGCCAATGTTGCCCGTCATCCACTGCAGCGGTTGCGGCAGCTGGTAGTGCGAGGAGCCTTCAAGGGCCGCATCGTGCAGCTGCCAATCCGGTTCCTTGGCCCAATGCGTCTCTTCGAACTGGTGCTGGACGTAGAACAGCCAGACGCCGATCGTCGCCCCGATGACGGATGTGGGGATGTAGATCAGCAGGAAGGGCATCAGTCCGCCCAGCCACAGGATCAGGCTGACCACCAGCACGATCAGAGCGTTTGTCCCCATGGCTGAAGTCCAGTAGCGCCAACCGGATTTCATCAGGCCAAAGGGCAGGCGGTTGTGCAGGATGAAGAGATAGCTTGGACCGAGCACGAACAGCACCACCGGGTGGCG
>CANBRQ010000052.1 GCA_947371955.1 Paracoccaceae bacterium
GGTCTCAGCCGCTCCACCTGCTCGTCCGTCAGCCAGAATAAATTGCTCATGATCTCCCCTCAGCTTGGGAGCCTTGAATCACGCGGCGACGGCAGCCTCAAGCAGATCAATGGGTCCTGACCCTAGGATGCTAGCTGTTGCGAAATGCACTCGGACCGGTCATTGGTTAACACATGGAAGTTATGACTGACAGCGCGGGACGGCAACCTGTTTAAAAGTAGATGGCAGCCTTACAGACGATGAGAGATCAGATTGTCCACTTGTCACCCGCGGGCTTCTATGTGGCGTTGCGGGTCGGCTTTTCGTTTCCGGAAGAGCAGTTGAATGAACTGCCGGAAAACTGGGTGGAATTCTATACGACCCGTGGGCTTGTGGTGCACGATCCGGTGATGAAATGGGTCTATGGCAATCTGGGCGCATCGCGGATGTCAGATATCACGCTGCCAGATCCCCACCAGATTCGCGCCAAGGCCATTGCCTTTGGTCTGAATTACGGTGCGGTGATTTCTGTTATGACGCCGGCGGATCGCGGCCGCCGCAGCTATGGCCTGTTCTTCCGCGATGACCGTGATTTCGTCGACCCTGACCTGTCCGTGCTGCACGGCATCGTCAAGCAATTGCACAGCGGCAATGTCGAAGAGCGTAACCTGACCGCCGCCGAGGTTGAGGCTTTGCGCATGCAGGCCTCGGGCCTGCGTCTCAAACAGATCGCCGGGGAGTTGACCATTTCGGAAAGTGCCGTCAAGGCGCGGCTCAACAATGCCAAACGGAAATTGGGGGCCAAGACCTTGGCGCAAGCCTCTTCCATCGCCGCCAGCCGCCGCCTGATCTGAAACCGCTTTTTGGCGGTGCTGATGTTCAAAAAAGCCTTTTCACATCACCAAACGGAACATGGCGACAAGCCACCGGGCAATCCGGAGCACAGCTTCGGCTTTTTTCTACCGAAGGTGTTGTTTCATCTGTTTCGCACAACCCAAGGCGGTCTAAAACTGGACCTACTGCACTTCTGCATGGCCTATTGGGGGATTCACATGGACTGCGCTAATTTCGACTTTTCCGACCTGCACCGCCATGGTTTGGCGTTTTATCAGTTCCTTGCTTTGCGCAAACAGGTGTTCGTTGACGAGTTGAAATGGGATGTGCCCCACAATGACACGGTCGAGATGGACCAATATGATACGCCAATGGCGCATTACTCCGTGGTCTGGCATCAGGGCCGGGTGATCGGCGGCGCGCGCGCCATGGCCACCACCGCCACCTGGGGCGAACACACCTACATGCTGCGCGACGCCTATTCCGGCAAACTCAAGCACATCCCGCCGCATATCATGTCGGTCGACATCGCCTCGCCACGGGTCTGGGAATGCGCCCGTCTGGTGATCGCCTCGGACATCGCCACCCAAGCCGAACGGGCCGAGTGTCTGCGCCTGATCGTCGACGGCCTTGTCGACACGGTCCGCAAGCATGGGGCCGAAGAGATGATCTGCCTCTCCTCCCTCCACCTGATGCGCGCTCTGCGGCAGATGGGTTACAAGGTCGACCGTCTGGGCGAGACCTATCAGAACGCCGAGGATGGCCGCACCTATGGCGTGTTGCGCATGCCGGCGGAATATTCCAACGCCCGCAAGGCCTTGATTCAGAACAACGCCTCGGTGCACCGTCTGTCTGACGCAAGGCCGCGCCCCGAGTTTGCCCCTGCGGCGCGTCCGCAGGAATGGGCCACCGCCGTTTGATCCATCGGCTCTGACCGAAGGGTTCAGACGGCGCGATTTGGCGATAAACTTGGCCTGACCGCTTGTGGTCTTGGCCAGACTTCGTTCATCCTCCGGCAAAAGGTTACCAAAAGGTTAACGCCGCCCATGAAACCCGAGACCCCCAGCCACACGGCCCCCCCTGACGCCGCCACCCGCAAATCCGTGGCCCCGGTCATCTGCTACCCGGTCGAGGGCTTGCCGCGCCCCGACCTGACGCCCTACCTCGCCGCCCGACAGGGCTGGACCCGGCTCTCTGAAACCCTCGTCCCCGCCCGCGAGGCGCGCACCTTCGACGTCCCCGCAGGCTGCTTCTTCCGCATCACCTCGGTCGACGGCCCCCAAGTCGGCGACCTGAACCTCTGGTCTGCCGCCGACACGTCCGAGCGCTTCTTCTCCGGCAAGACCCGCGCCCTGCACGGCACCCACCTGTCGTCCGGCGACCAGATGTGGTCCTGCCTGCCCTACCTGCGGCCCATGGCCCTGATCACCGATGATTCGCTGGACTGGTACGGCTTCGATGCTTTCGGCGGCGCGGTCCATGACGTGATCGGCACCCGCTGCGACCCCTACACCCACAACCTGCTCTCTGGCGGCCAGTACCACCACTGCTGCCACTCCAACCTGACCCGCGCTTTCGCCGACCGCATGGGCATCCCGCTGCACGTCGCCGAGTTCGCCATCCACGACGTCCTGAACGTCTTCATGTGCACCGGCTTCACCCGTGACACGGGCCAGTACTTCATGAAAGCCAGCCCCGTCCGCCCCGGTGACTACCTTGAACTCTTCGCCAACATCGACCTGATCGGCGCCCTCTCCGCCTGCCCCGGCGGCGACTGCTCCGCCGAACATTCCTCCGACCAAGCCGCCTGCCACCCCCTGCTGGTCGAGGTCTTCAAACCCCAAAACGCCCCGGCAGGCTGGTCACCCGCCGAGGCCAATGGCTACGACCTCTCACACGGCCGCTAAAGCTTCCACAACCGTCTCGGCCATCGGCGTCGTCGCCCGACCAATCAGCTTTGAAAGCCTGTGGCTGTCATCAAACAGCGCCCCTCGCGAGGCCTGATCATCGCTGTCCGCCAGCACGAACGCAAAGCCGGCGGGCAGGCCAAATCCTTCCAGAACCTTGGCATAGTCCGCCACAGGCAAGGACACATAAGGAATCACCTTTCCGGACTTCTCCGACACAACCGCCGCCATATCCGCCAGCGTAAACGCCTCATCCCCAGCCAGTTCATAGATCTCACCCAGTTTGGACGGGTCCACCAGCACAGCCGCAATCGCCTCGGCATAGTCCTTGCGCGCCGCTGCCGAGACCTTGCCGGTCCCCACAGACCCCACCATCGCGCCATGCGCCACAGCGCCACCCAGCGAGCCGGTGTAGTTCTCGGTATACCAGCCATTGCGCAGCACAGTGTGTGCGATGCCCGACGCCTTCAGATAAGCCTCCGTCCCCTTGTGATCTTCTGCCAAAACCATGGGCGAGGCGTCGCCCTTCAGTATCGACGTATAGACGATATGCCCGACACCCGCTGCCTTGGCCGCATCAATCACTGCCTTGTGCTGGCCCACCCGGTCATTGAAATCGTTCGAGGAAATCAGCACCAACGTGGTCACACCCTTCAGCGCACCATAAGTTTCCGGCTTGGTATAGTCAAAGGCGCGGGTCTCCACGCCCAGATCAGCGGCCTTCGCGGGGTCGCGCACCAATGCAACCGCGCTGCCGCCCCGGGCTTTCAGCGCTTCGATGGCAAGGCGGCCAAGATGGCCGGTGGCTCCGGTAATGGCATAGGTCATTTTAGGGTCTCCTGATGTTGACGAGGGGGAACCTACTCTGATACTTACGAAACAGAAGTACATACATTCAGGTAAGTATCCCGCAATGGCGCACAACGATCTGTCCGTGGCTGCACGGATCATAGGCAAGGGCAACGTCCTCGCGGCAGACTGCCCCTCCCGGCAGATCCTGCAACACGTCACCTCTCGATGGGGTACGCTGGTGCTGATTGCGCTGGCCGACGGCACCCTGCGCTTTGCCCAAGTCAGACGCCACGTCGGTGGCATATCCGAACGGATGCTGGCGCAAACCCTGCAGGTGCTGGAATCCGACCATCTGGTGCGCCGCGTCGCCCATGACGTCGTGCCCCCCCATGTCGACTATTCCCTGACCCCCCTGGGACGAGAGGTTGCCACCCGCGTCCTGAACCTCGCCGGCTGGATCGAGGACAACCTGCCCGCCCTGCTGACGACAGAGGCCTGATTCGCGCCTGGGCCGAAAACATGGTTAACAACCCCTCGTCTCTGCGCGCGTAGAGACAGAAGGAAGACGCAAAGAAGACGCGTTCAAGACAGCGGTTTTCCCGGAAAACCGCCCCGTTAACGCAGCGTTCCCAAGGGCTTGGCCTAGTTCTGCTCCGGCATCCCGAACCGGCTTATCACCCGGTCGCGGATCTGGTCCCGCGCCTGTCTGTAGGCCGAAAGCTTCGCCTCCCGGCTTTCACCCAGACCCGTCGGGTCCAAAATCGGCCAATACTCCACCGACAGGTGATAATGCGGCGTCAGGTCCAGAACCATGCGCTGACTGGCCGGCGACAGGGCGATGATCAGGTCATATTGCCCCAGATCATCGCCCCATTGCTGCATATCCTCAAAGCTGCGCGAGCGGTGGCGGTGCAGTTCCACGCCAATCTCGGAACAGACGGCAATCGAGAACCCGTCAATCTCCATGTCATTCTTGACCCCGGCCGATTGCACGTAAACCTTTTGCCCGTAATACTTTTTCATGATCCCTTCCGCCATGGGCGACCGGACCGCGTTGTGATCACAGCAAAACAGGACGGCCGAGGGGAAGGTACCCATGCCGGTCAGCCCCAGTGCATCACGCAGATGAGGGTAAACAACCTGCGCGCCGTGGCCCCGTCCACCACCGCCTTGCCGGCCAACCTTTCCTGCAGCACCCGCGCCCCTTCGTTGTGAATGCCGCGCCTGGCCATATCGATGGCTTCAATCTGGGAAGGGGGCAGGCGTTTCACCGCCTCGAAATAGCTCTCGCAGATCTGGAAATAGTCCTTCACAACCTGCCGGAACGGCCCCATCGAAAGGTGAAATTCCGCCACAAGCCGTTCAGATATATCAGAAATCCCGAAAACCAGCCGCCCCTCGCGGATGCCCAAGGCCAGCCTGTACGGCCCGGGAAACTCCGCCGCGCGCGGGATGGAAAAGCTGTTCTCCTCCAACAGGTCGTAGACCGCAACCTTGCGCTCCTGATCCACCTCTGGCGTGGGGGCAGCCAGCCCCTTGTCGTCGATATCAATGGCAAACAGGTGGTTCGTCATCCCCGCCCCCCATTCAGCGCATCCAACCGGGCGCGAACAGAAAGTCCATGCGCTTCAAGGCTTTCCGAGATGGCAAGTCGCTCCGCCGCAGGCCCTATGGCAGCCAAGGCTTCCGGAGTCATCCGGGCCAAAGTGGTGCGTTTCAGAAAGTCCATGACCGACAACCCGCTGGAAAACCGCGCCGAGCGTGCTGTGGGCAGCACATGGTTCGGCCCACCAACGTAGTCGCCAATCGCTTCTGGAGTCCATGCCCCAAGGAAGATCGCCCCCGCATGGGTAATGGCCTGCGACAGCCCCTCCGGATCGGCCACGCAAAGCTCCAGATGCTCCGGTGCGATACGGTTCGACAGCGCCGCCGCTTCCTCCAGGGATCGCACTGTGATCACAGCCCCATTCTGCCGCCACGAGGCCCCGGCAATCGCTCGTCTTTGCAACGTTTCCAAACGCTTATCCACCGCCGCCGATACCGCGAGACCAAACCCCGCATCATCCGTCACCAGAATGGCCTGCGCGCTTTCGTCATGTTCGGCCTGTGACAGCAGGTCCAAAGCCACCCAATCCGGGTTGTTGTCACGATCTGCAATCACCAGAATCTCCGAAGGTCCGGCGATCATGTCGATCCCGACCCGGCCAAACACCCGCCGCTTGGCCGCTGCGACATAGGCATTTCCCGGCCCGGTGATCTTGTCGACAGGCGCGATCGTCTCGGTCCCGTAAGCCAAAGCCGCAATCGCCTGCGCCCCGCCAATCCGGTAGACGACATCAACACCCGCAATCGAAGCTGCCAGCAAGACCAAGGGGTTAACCACGCCGCCCGGCGTCGGGCAGGCGATCACCAACCGCTCCACCCCCGCCACCTTGGCCGGAATCGCATTCATCAGCACCGAGGACGGATAGGACGCCAGCCCCCCCGGCACATAAAGCCCCGCCGCCGAAACAGGTGTCCAGCGCCACCCCAGCATGGCACCCGAGGCATCAACCCAGGACGCATCCTCGGGCATCTGCCGCGTATGGTAAGCCCGGATCCGCTCCGCCGCCAGTTCCAGCGCCGCCCTGTCCTCAGCCGAAACCTTGGCACATTCCGCCGCCATCTCCTCGGCCGAAAAAGCCAGCTTCCCCGCCGTCAATTCCAGCCGATCAAATCGCGCCGTCAACTCCAGCACCGCCGCATCGCCGCGCTGTCGCACATCCGCGATGATCGCCGCCACAGCCTGATCGACATCCTCCGCCTCTTCGCGCTTCATCCCCAGTAGGGCCGCAAACTGAGCTTCGAAATCGGCATCCGTGGTCGAGAAAAACAGGGGCATGGCACAACCTTTCGCTGAAGGCCTGCATACAAGCCCCCCCACCCCCAGGCAAGCCAAAGCCCCCATTTGCTCTTTGCCCAAATACTCCCCGCGGCGCGCGCGCCGAGCCGGTTGGCGGCACGCCAGAGGCGAGAAAAAAGCAATGCGCGTCAGCGCTCAATTAAGCTGCGGCACCAAAATGCGAGAACCTGTAAGGAGATAGCCCGTATTTCTTCCGGAAGCTCTTTGAGAAATGCGAGGCCGATGCGAACCCGCAGGCCACCGCCACCTCGGTGACCTTCATGTCGGTTTCCGCCAAGAGCGCACGCCCCCGCGCCAGCCGCAGGTCGTTCATGTAGCGCACCGGCGTGATCCCCAGATGCGCCGCGAAGAGCCGCTCAATCTGCCGCCGCGACAGGGCCAGATGCGCGGCACAGGCGTCAAGGTCGAACTCTTCCTCGATCCGCGCCTCCAGAAAAGCCGCTGCCTGGAGCAATTTCTCATGCCGTGTCCCAAGCCGGGCCGCCAGCGACGCCGTCTGCTGATCCTGCCCGTCGCGCCGCTGGGTCAGAAGGCACATGTTCATCACCTCCTGCGCCAAAGGGGCGCCGTGCCGGTCGGCGATCAGCTTCAGCATCAGGTCTGCTGCGGCGACGCCGCCCGCGCAGGTCATCACGCGGTCGTCGATACAGAAGACCTGCCGCGAGGGGGGCAGGTCTGGGTGCAATTCGGCGAAAGCCGGGATATTGTCCCAGTGCAGGGTGAAATGCCGCCCCTTCAGGATGCCCGCCGCTGCCAGCGCATAGGCCCCGGTGCAAAGCCCGCCGACAATCCGCCCACGCCGCCACAGCGCCCGAAGCCAATCCCCCAAGGCCGCGTTCGCCTTGCCCTCGGCCTCAACCCCCGAGACGACAAAGATAATCCCTTCCGGCTGGGCATCGGCCCAACGCCCCTCGGCCACCACCGGCACTCCGTTTGAGCACGCCACGGGCAGTCCGTCATCCGACAGCACGTGCCAGCGGAACAGCACCTGTCCGGTCAACTGGTTGGCCATCCGAAGGGGCTCGATGGCCGCTGAAAACGCCAGCATGGTGAACTTTGGCAGCAGGACAAAGCTGACGGTCAAGGGCCTGACCCCCGCCGTCACGCTGACATGGGCAGCACCTTTGGATACGAATTTGTCAGCGTCGTTCATCCTGGCTCCTTTGGGGCAGAGTATCAGATGCCGAAAGCCTCTGCATCAGGCCAAAGATTCCGCCGCACGACCGGCAAACAGGTCAGAGCCGGGATGTCTTAGAATATCACCTAATCCTATCGGGTTTTGTTGTTTAACGTTGACAGAAATGGACTGGTCGTGATTTCTCGATTTTGAAGCATAGGGATTCGACAATAATGGACTTTAGCAACATGAATTTTCTGTTTTCCCTTTCAGGTCTGGCGATTGGGGTGATCGTTGGCCTGACCGGGGTCGGTGGCGGGTCCTTGATGACGCCGCTTCTTGTGTTGCTGTTCGGTATCCACCCGGCCACAGCGGTTGGTACGGACCTGCTCTACGCGGCGGCGACGAAGTCCGTGGGCACGGCAGTGCACGGCCGCAACAGGTCGGTCGACTGGCGCATCGCCGGGCGTTTGGCCGCCGGTTCGGTTCCGGCGACCTTGGCGACCTTCGCCGTGATGCAGGCGCTTGGCGCGCAAAGCAGCAAGGGTGGTGTTCTGGCCTTCTTGTTGGGGGCGGTTCTGCTTGTCACCTCGGCCACACTGTTGTTCCGGGCGCAGATCGTTGCGTTCCTCGGGCGCCGGGTCAAAACCACGAGTGAGGGGATGGTTGCCGGTCTGACCGTGCTGACGGGCGTGGTGCTGGGTGTGCTGGTCACCACAACCTCGGTCGGGGCGGGGGCGATTGGCGTCACGGCCTTGCTGGTGCTGTATCCGCGCCTGCAGACCCTGCGGATCGTAGGCTCTGACATTGCGCATGCCGTGCCTTTGACGCTGATCTCGGGCCTTGGGCATTGGTACATGGGCGACGTTGATTTTCCGCTGCTGGGCACGCTGCTGATCGGGTCGATCCCGGGCATCATCATTGGCAGCATGCTGGCCCCGAAACTGCCCGAGGGCGCGTTGCGGATGTTGCTGGCGGTCATCCTCGCACTGGTCAGCCTAAAGCTGATGGGGCTGTTCTAGGGCCCGGCCTGAACCAGGATTTTTCGTCGAAAAACCCCGGTGTTGCCTTGTCAGGTCCGGATGCCGGAGAACTTCACCTGCCACTCGGCCCGTTCCTCGTCGGTGATCTTGCGGAACAGGTTTTCGGGCACCGCAAAGCCATGGTCGACCGGAAGCGCGCGGATCGCCTCCGATATGTTGTTGGGCCAGGTCCAATCGGTTGAGTTCAGCGCTGACATCATCGTGGCCGAGGCGTCCGGGATGAAAGGCTGCGACAGGATCGCATAGATGCGGATCAGGTTGATCGCCAGCCGGATCATGGCCTGCGCCTGCTCTGGGTCTGTCTTCACCACCGTCCAAGGGGCGGCGGATTGCAGGTATTCGTTGCCCACAACCCAGATGCCGCGCAGTTCGGCCGCCGCTTTGCGGACCTCCATCGCGGCCATGTAGCCTTCGTAATCCTTGATCCTGGTGCCCAGATCGGCGATCAGCGCGGTTTCCTGCGCGCCAAAACTGCCGCCTGCCGGGATCGTCTCGCCAAACTTCGCGCGGGCGAATTTGGTGACCCGGCTGACGAGGTTGCCCAGCACGTCGGCCAAGTCCTTGTTGACCGAGGCTTGGAAATTCTCCCAGGTGAACTCGGCATCCGAGCTTTCGGGGGCGTGGGACAAGAGCCACCAGCGCCAGTAGTCCGAGGGCAGGATCGACAAAGCCTGATCCATGAACACGCCACGACCGCGAGAGGTGCTGAACTGACCGCCGTCATAATTCAGGTAATTGAAGGACTTGAGGTAGTCGACCAGCTTCCAAGGCTCTCCGCTCCCAAGGATCGTGGCGGGGAAAGACAGGGTGTGGAAGGGCACGTTGTCCTTACCCATGAACTGGTAATAGGTGACATCCGAGGCACCCTTGTCCGTGCGCCACCAGCGTTCCCATGCCGCATTGTCGAGCCCATGCGCGTCGGCCCATTCGGCGGTGCCAGCGATGTATTCGATGGGCGCGTCGAACCAGACGTAGAAGACCTTGCCTTCCATACCGGGCCACGGCTGATCGCCGTGCTTCACCGGAATGCCCCAGTAAAGGTCGCGCGTGATGCCGCGATCCTGCAAGCCATCGCCGTCGTTCAGCCATTTCTTGGCGATCGAGGTGGTCAAGATCGGCCAATCGGTCTTGCTGTCGATCCACGCCTCCAGCTTGTCGCGCAGGGTGCGCTGCATCAGATAGAGGTGCTTGGTTTCCCGGACCTCAAGATTGGTGGAGCCTGAGACGGTCGAGTGGGGATTGATCAGGTCGGTCGGGTCAAGCTGCTTGGTGCAGTTGTCGCACTGGTCACCTCGGGCCGAGGTATAGCCGCAGTTCGGGCAGGTGCCTTCGATGTAGCGGTCGGGCAGGAAGCGCTTGTCGTCAATCGAATAGACCTGCTTTTCCGAGACTTCGCGGATCAGGCCATTGTTGGCCAGAACGCCCGCAAAATGCTGGGTGAGCCGGTGATTGCGCTGGCTGGAACTGCGACCGAAATGGTCGAAGGACAGACGGAAGCCGGCCGCCAGTTCCTTCTGAACTTCATGCATCTCGGCGCAGTAGTCCTCGACCGGCTTGCCGGCCTTGGCGGCGGCCAGTTCGGCGGGGGTGCCGTGTTCGTCGGTGGCGCAGATGAACATGACCTCATCGCCGCGCGCCCGGCAGAAGCGGGCGAACAGGTCGGCGGGCAGCTGGCTGCCCACCAGATTGCCCAAATGCTTGATCCCATTGATATAGGGAATGGCGGAGGTGATCAGAATCCGTGCCATGGTGCGCCCTTTCGTTCCAGTCCGCGCTCATTTAACGCGGGCCAGAGCGAAGGGCCAGTCCCAAGGACTATTGCGCCGTATATCCGCCATCAACAAGGTGATAGCTGCCGGAAATGAAGCTGGCCTTGTCCGACAGAAGGAACAGCACCAAATTGCCGACCTCTTGCGACGTGCCAAGGCGGCCAATCGGGTGCAGGGCGGCCAGACCGGCCTTGGCTGCGGCGGGCAGGGCGGTCAAGAGCGGCGTGTCGATGAAGCCTGGCCCCACCGCATTGGTGCGGATGCCTTTGGCCGAATACTCCAGCGCCGCCGTCTGCGTCATCCCAACCACGGCATGCTTGGCCGCCACATAGGCCGAGGAACTGGCAAAGCCGACAGACCCCAGAATCGAGGCCATGTTGACGATGGCACCGCCACCGGCCTTCAGCATCTCGGGGATACCAAAACGCATGCCAAAGAAGACCGCGTTCAGGTTGATGTCGATGACCTGTTTCCAGCCATCGACCGGATAGTCGCCCAGCAGAGCCTGCGGCCCGCCAATACCGGCGTTGTTGACCAGAAGGGTCAAGGCACCGCCCTTTTCAACCGCGAAAGCCACCAGCGATTTCACGACCTCCGGATCGGACACATCGCCGCCCGCCGCATGGGCCAACCCACCGGCACCAGTGATCTGCGCGGCAACGGCTTCCGCATGGGACAAGTTGAGGTCGGCCACGATCACCCGGGCTCCCGCCTCGGCAAGGCTGACGGCGATCGCCGCCCCGATGCCAGAACCGGCACCCGTCACAAGGGCGGTCTGCCCCGAGAAGCTGATTTGCATGATGCACTCCTGATCCACGTTCGACCAAGGTGTGCCGCGTTTCTCAAGGCGATTGCCTGATCGGGATCAGTCTTGCTGTGCTTTCCAGATCATCCGCGACAATGTGCCGTCCCCTTTGACCGCCCTGCGCAAGGCCCCCGTCACATGCAGGACCAGCAGCCCCATCAGCAGCTTGGTCAAAACGGAATGGGCAAGCTTTGAACCGTTCTCCCAGGCCTCGGACACCGGGGCGATGGGCGGAATGACCCAGCGGTCGGCGAACATTATGTCCAAGCCGGTGGCCGAGGCATAGGCCCAGCCTGCCAGCGGGATCAGCACCAAAAGCGCATAGGTCAGGTGATGCACAGCCTTGGCCACCCGCGTCTCCCAGGCTTTGGGCGGGCCAAGGGGCGCTGGGGGAGGGCTGATGCGGTGCCAGATCAGGCGCAGCAGAACCAGCGCAAAGGCGGTCAGCCCCATTGTCTTGTGCAAGCCATAGAGCCACAGATTCGCCAGCCCCGGCTGCATGGTGTTGAGCTTGGTGCCAAGGATCAGAAGGCCAAGGATCAGCGCCGCCATCGCCCAGTGAATGACCCGGCTGACCAGCCCGAACCTTGTGGCGTCGTTCAGCACTCAGTTCGCCCTTTCGATCCGCGCCAGAATGTCCAGCCGCACCTGATCGCCCACCATGTCATGCCAACCCACCGCGCCAAAGTCACTTCGCATCACGGCACCTGTCAGGCGGATGGTCATGTGGCTGAGGTCGCCCGCCTCGGTGCCTTGCTGGCGGTAGATCTCGGCATGAAAGCTGGCGGGTTTGGTCACGCCGCGAATTGTGATGTTGCCGGACACGGTGGCACCTTCCGCTTCGGCCTTCACCCCGGTCGAGATGAAGGAGATTTCGGGAAACTCCGCCGTATCAAGGACTTTCGGCCCCTTCAGCGCTTGGGCGGCAAAGGGAAAGCTGGCTTGCGCCCCGGCTGCGTTCAAGATCACGGCCACTTTGGAGGCACCAACCTTAGCGAAATCCAGCGTCAGATCGGCATGCGCTATGGGAAATGTGCCCGTGATCCTGTCCGGCCCGAAGTCGGTCTCGAACCCGACGGAGGAGAGGTCGGGCTGCAGGCGATACAGTTCGGGTGCGGCCAGCGCAGAACTGGCTGTCAGCAGCAGGGCAAGGAACAGGATCAGGCGCATGCGGTCCTCCTGATAAATAGCTTACTGATAAATAGCTTAGCACGTTAGCGCGCTTTACAAGTCACGATCCGGTGTCACCTGACCAAGGCTCTCCCACCAGACGGGCGTGGCCCATGTCATCGGGCGCCTCGCGCCGCAGGTGGAAGGCGGCTTCGGGGGCCAGACGAGCGCGCAATCGCTGCAGAACCCAGGCACTCCGCCGTTCGATCAGGGTGGAGTTGCTGGGGGCGGCGGCCATGTGCCAGCGGCTTTCCACCCCCTGCGCGCCGCCCTTGTCCGGCGTCATCACCAGACCCAGCGGCGGCAGACGGCCCGCATGGCGCGCGGCCTCTGCTCCGGTTTCGGCGGCCAGATGCAGGCGGCGGATCGGGGTCAGGGCAGGGGGGGCGGGCAGGTCGGTCAGGACCAAGGGGATGGCGCCAGATCGCAAAACCTCTTCCATAGACCACAGGATATCCTCGGGCCGCCGCGCGCGGGCAAAGACGATCCGCCCCGGATCGGCCCATTCCTCCAGCCCTGCCGGATAAATCCGCTCGGGCACCCAGCCCGGGCCGATCCACAGAACCGGGCCCTCGCTTTGCCCCAGGATCATCGCGGCCAAGGTCCAGCGCGCCGGTCCGCAGAGTTCATGCACCCGGCCCCGTGCCAAACCCAGCCCCAAGCCGCCGGGCAAAGCCTGCACGGGCCAGGGCTTGCGCCCGTCTGGTATATGAAGAATCGGCAGGGCCATGGGGTCAGTCTAAAATGTTCCCTTAATGTTCTCAATCCCGATGACTTTTCTTTGTCATCCAATGGCCCTACGGTTCCCCAAAATCCGGAGGATGCGATGCGGCAAGTTGATTTGGGACGGACGGGGATCAAGGTTTCGGAAATCTGCCTTGGCACGATGACATGGGGCACCCAGAACACGGAAAGCGAGGGCCATGCACAGATGGACCTCGCCTTGGATGCGGGAGTGAATTTCTGGGACAGTGCCGAGATGTATCCCGTCAACCCGGTGAGCCGCGAAACTGCGGGCCGGACGGAAGAGATCATCGGCACATGGTTTGCCGCGCGTGGCGGACGCGACCGGGTGGTTCTGGCGACCAAGATCGCCGGCGGCGGTCAGCCTGCCGTGCGCGACGGGGCTTGGCCTACGGCGGCGCTGATGCGGCAAGCGGTGGAAGGCAGCCTGAAGCGCCTGCAGACTGACTGGATCGACCTCTACCAAATTCACTGGCCCGCCCGGAAGCACTATCACTTTCGCGACAATTGGGGCTTTGATCCCCGGCCCAACGACCCCGTGAAGGTCGAGGCGCTAATGCTTGAACTGCTTCAGGAATCCGCCAAACTGATTGCCGAGGGCAAGATCCGCGCCATTGCACTTTCCAATGAAACGGTCTGGGGTGCTGCCAAATGGCTTTCCTTGGCAGACAAGCATGGCCTGCCGCGCATGGCCTCGGTGCAGAACGAATACTCGCTGATGTGCCGCCAATTCGACACCGACTGGGCCGAGCTTTCGGTGATGGAGGATATGCCGCTGCTGGCCTTCTCTCCGCTGGCGTGTGGCATCTTGTCGGGCAAGTATCAGGGCGATGTGACGCCACCCGGTTCGCGCCGGTCGCTGAACCCGATCCTGAGCGGGCGGGTGACACCCCGCACCTTCATGGTGACGCAGGAATATCTGGACATCGCCGCCCGCCATGGCCTTGACCCGTGCCAGATGGCGATAGCCTTCACACTGACCCGCCCCTTCCACACGATTCCGATCGTGGGCGCCACCAGCACGGCGCAACTGGCCAGCAACCTGACGCAGATCACCCTGTCACCGCAGGTTCTGGCCGAGATTGCCGCCACCCACCGCGCCCATCCGCAGCCTTACTGATCAATTCCCTTGCCACCGGCTGCGGAATTGGACTCTGTCGTCTCAGCAACCCAGAGAGGTCCGATGCGCCTGCTTGTCCGTCTTGCTGCGGTTCTGATGCTAGCCGCCTGCCAACTGCAGGCGCCCGCGCCGGGTGGCGATGCCGCTCCGCTTGCGCCGGAGTCCATTGCGGTGACCAAACTTGACGCAGCGCCGGTCGAGGCGGCAACACGTGCCGCCTCCAAACCGCCGGAGAAACTTGCGCCGGCCGCGGCAGTGGACGTTAACCCTGCGCCGGTCGCGCCGGCGGACGCCAAACCTGCGCCGCAATCTTCGGCACCTGCTGCCCCTGTGGCCGCGACCGAGCCTGCCCCGACCGTCTCACCGGAGCAGGCTTTGTGCGAGAAATCCAAGGGCCAGTGGTCGGCCCTGGCAGACTCCTCAGGCCATGTCTGCGTCCATACCACGCGGGATTCCGGCAAATCCTGCCACCGCAAGGGCGATTGTCAGGGGCAATGCCTTGCGCAATCGGGCACCTGCTCGCCCATCATGCCGCTGATGGGCTGCAACGCCGTTTTGCAAGCCGATGGAAGCGAGGTCACCCTGTGTCTGCAATGAAACGGCTGGCACTGTTGGCCCTGCTTCTGGCGGCCTGTGCTCCGAAACCAGTGGCTGAAGCGGTCTACCGCGACACGTCGCGTCAGGTCTATTCGATGGCGGCCTTTGATGCCTCGCGGATCGAGGGGAACTGGGTACAGGTTGCAGGCTTTGGCAACGCCTGCGCCGGAGGCGAAATGCAGATCGGTGCCGTCACGCGCTATGCGCTTTGCCTGCCGACTGGTGTGAAAAACGGTCAAGGTGGCATGGTTGCAAAGGTTCCGGGCCGCTTTGACCTGCCCGGGGTCGGACCATTCTGGGTGCTTTGGACCGACATCGACAACCGCACGATGGTGATCGGCGCACCTTCGGGCCGCTATGGCTTGATCCTGAACCGGGACGCCAATATCCCCGCCGACCGTCTGAAGGCCGCCCGCGATATTCTGCAATTCAACGGCTATGACCTTGCAAAGCTGAGCGTTTACTAGGCTTTAGACCTCCAACCCGCGTAGATGGCTGGCCGTCTCGCGGGCCGAAAACCGCGCCTCGCGCACCAGCCAGTCGAAATGGCGCGAGACCTCGGCCACCTTGGCAGGGTCGGAAAACACCAGGTACTGCCGGCCCAGATAAACCACCGCCCGGTCCGAGCCGAAGACGGTTACGGGTGCCGAAAACACCCGGTGCGCATCGAAGACGTATAGCCGCAGCGCCGGGTAAAGCGTCTCGGTCAGGTGGATGAATTCGTCGATCTGGGCACGGCGCAGGGCCTTGGGCAAGTCGGCCCAATAGCCGGTGCCGGCGGCGAAATTGGCGAGTTCATGCAGCGGAATGGCGATTTCGAAGTCGGAATGAGCGCTGGCGAGCCAGTCTTTCTGCGCCTCGAACGCTTCCAAAGCGCGGGGGGCATCCTCGCCCAAGGCGGCACGATATTCCCATTCGGCCACCTCGCGGGTCTTCAACAGATCGGGCAGGGTGGCGGGCACATGGCGGATTTTCGCGCCCGCCGCCGCCCTGTGCCAACCAAAGATCGTGTCATCGAACAGGGCGCGGGGTGCCGGGACCAACGTCACCGCCTCATCCGCCAGCTGGTCGGGGGGCGAGGGGCGGTCGGTCAGGCCCAGAAGCCAGTCGGTCGACACCCGCAAAGCCCGCGCGCAATCGGCGGCCGCCTGCGCATTTGGCAACCGCGTGCCCGGCGCCAGCAGGGCCGAGATGGTGGAGCGGTCCAGCCCCGCCTCGCGCGCCAAGCTGGCTTGGGTCGCCCCGGCCTGCGCCATAGCGACAGAGAGGCGTTGGCGGAACAGCGAAGCCCGGTCGCGCTTGTCGATCATATCTGGCATTTGGTGACTTCTCACACCAATGGTGATGATTTCTTGCGCATTGTCCGAATTCCCGCCACCGGATGCAAGTGCTATCCTTCTTCGCGGTACGGAGATGCAAATGCCTGCAAAGACAGAAGAAATCGAGTGGCCGACCCTAGCCCTGCTGACCGCGACCTATGCCGTCTGGGGGATTGGCACCTTGGTTTGGGGGCAAAGTGCGATCCTATCCCTCATCCTGACCGGCTTGGCGATCGCCCAATTCTCCTCGCTTCAGCACGAGGCGCTGCATGATCACCCGTTCCGCAACCCGCTTCTGAACGAGGCGCTGGTTTTCCCTGCGCTCGCGGTCTTCGTCCCTTACCGCAGGTTCCGGACCACCCACTTGCAGCACCACTACGACCCGGCCCTGACTGACCCCTATGACGACCCCGAATCGAACTTCTTCATCCCCGAGGTCTGGGCGCAGATGTCAAAGCCCGTGCAGACCCTGCTTCGCATCAACAACACTCTGCTGGGCCGCGTTCTGGTAGGCCCGTTCATCAGCACCTATGCTTTTCTGTTTCAGGAAATCCTGCTGATCCGTCGTGGCGATGCCGAGGTGCGGATGGCCTGGGTCCTGAACCTGATCGGCTTGGCTCCTGTCGTTCTTTGGCTGATTTGGGCCGGGATGCCGCTGTGGGGCTATCTGGTGGCAGTCTATCTGGGCGTGGCACTTCTGAAGATTCGCACCTTTCTGGAACACCGCGCCCACGAGGCCTTTCGCGCCCGCACCGTCATCATCGAGGACCGCGGTCCGCTGTCCTTGTTGTTTCTGAACAACAATTTCCACGTCGTGCACCACATGCACCCCGCCGTGCCGTGGTACAAGATTCCCGGGATTTATGAAGCGCGCAAGGCGCATTACCAGCGCCGCAACGACGGCTATGTCTACACAAGCTATGCCGAGATCATCGGCCGCTATCTGATCCGCGCGAAGGACCCTGTGCCGCATCCGATCTGGCCGGTGCGGCATGAAGGGCGGGACTAGCCTGCGTCAAACCAGCCTTCTGAACGTCGGCACGCTGCCCGAATTGTCGAAGAACGGAACGCCCGGTTGATCATGGCCGGCCAGCAGGGCGCGCACTTCGGCCAGAACAATCTCGGTGATGAAGGGCAGATCAAGGCGGCGTGTCTCGGCCAAAGGCACCCAATGCAGATGCGACAGTTCATCCTCGGCTTTGGCAAAATCGTCCGGTGCGCCCATGATATCCGCCGCATCGCCAAGAAAGAAGCGCGCATCGAAGCGGCGCGGGCTGCCGGGCGGCGTGATCGCCCGGAAGATGAAGCGCAGGCGGGCGGTTGGCGTCAGCGTCAGCCCGGTTTCCTCGCGCAATTCGCGGTGCGCGCAGCCGATCAGGGCAGAGGCCTCGGGCGCATCGGATGGCAGCAGCCGCGCCAGCCGCGTCACGCAAGTCTCTGACAGGCTTGCTATATCCGCCTCATCGCCATGATCCGCCCGCCCACCCGGAAAGACATACTTTGCCGGCATGAACACCGCACCCGCCCCGCGTTGCCCCATCAGGACCGAGGGGCTTGCGTCCCTGTGCCGCACAAGGACCACGCTTGCCGCAGCGCGGATCGGAACGTCAGGCATGATCAGGCATCGCCGGGTCCGAGGAAGGGTTTTCGGTAAAGCCATGCATCCGCTTGGCCCATTGCAGGGCCACGATGGCCCCTTTCAGGCGGGGCAGCAGGGCCAAGGCCAGAATGGCGGTGCCAAGCGTGAAGAAGGTGGCCATCACCATAGGCTCTGGCCGAAAGGTCACGAAGACCCAGTAGATCATCGGCGCCATCAGGTGCCCGACGATCAGGATCGTCAGATAGGCCGGACCATCATCGGCCCTATGGTGATAGAATGCCTCACCGCACACCGGGCAATGATCGCGCACGGTCAGGTAATTCTTCAACAGCGGCCCCGCGCCGCATTTCGGGCAGCGGCACATGAAGCCGCGCCGCAGCGCGGGCCAAAACGGCCGTTCGCCGGTTTCCTCGTCTTCGACCAGCAAGGCTGGCGCCATCATCTCAGTCATCGCGTATTCCTTCTATCGCTAACATCTAGCGCACCGAGGGCCGGAAGTTGAGGGCCATAGGCAGGGGAGTGCTGCTTTGTCGCGCTTTGCTGCCCAAATCGGCGACGGAAAGCCGGACGGGCTCCGTATCACCTGCATCAAGACCAGCGCAGTGCCGGTCTAGGGTAGGAGAAGAAGATGAACGTTTCTCACAAGAAGGTTGGCCTTGGTCTGGTCGCTTTGGCCGTGGCCCTGATGGGCACAGCAGCCGTGGCGGACAAGGGAGGCATGAACATGCCGGGCATGGGCGGCCACATGGGTCATATGGAAATGATGCCTCCGCCCTTCGATTTCGCCGGGGCCGATGCAAATAAGGACGGCAAGGTCACGCCCGAGGAATTCGCCGCCGCCCGCGCGGCCATGGTCGCCGGCATTGACACCGACAAGGACGGCAAGCTGTCGGTCGACGAACTCGCCGCAATGCATCTGAAGGCCATGGAAGCGGCCGCCAAGGACATGGCCACCCGCATGGTCAAGGACCTTGATGCGGACGGCGACGGCAAGCTTTCGGCCGCGGAAATGGCCGCGATGCCGGTGCCGCCGGATGCCTTCCAGCGCGCTGACACCAACAAGGACGGTGCCATCGATCAGGCCGAGGCGGATGCCATGGCCCAGCACGGTCCGCGCGGGCCGGACGGTATGGGTGGCCCGGACGGTCAGGACGGCATGATGGGCGGCCATCACGGCAAGCATCATCACGGCAACGGCGACCAGAACGGCGCCGGCAACTGACCCAAAGTGCGGCAGGCCGGGTACATCCGGCCTGCCGCACCGACAACCCTCTGAACCGATTGCCCGCTAGCCCGACTGACTGTATCCCCTTGGAATGCTCATGCCCCGCGACACTTTGGACGAAGTCCCGGACGAAACGCTTCTGGTTCTCTATGCCAATGGAGATCCGGAGGCGGCACGTCTTTTGACCTCTCGTCTGACGCCGCGCGTGCTGGGTTATGCGACGCGGCTGCTGTCTGACCGGGCCGAGGCCGAGGATGTCACGCAAGAAGCCATGCTGCGGCTGTGGAAAGTGGCACCAGACTGGCGGACCGGCGAGGCGCAGGTTTCGACCTGGCTTTACCGCGTGGTGACCAATCTGTGCACCGATCTGCGTCGGGCAAGGGGCCGGCGGCCGGGCGTCGGCCTTGACGATGCGCCCGAGTTGGCGTCGGCCGGTGCCTCGGCTGTCGCCACGATGATCGAGGCAGACCGGATGGCGGCATTGAACTCCGCCCTTGCGAGCCTGCCTGAACGGCAGCGTCAGGCGGTGGTCCTGCGCCATATCGAAGGACTGTCCAACCCCGAGATCGGCGCGATCATGGACTTGGGTGTGGAAGCGGTGGAAAGCCTGACGGCGCGGGGAAAACGCTCGCTCGCGGCGGTTCTGGCGGGGCGGAAAGCGGAACTGGGCTATGAAGACGAAGCGGAGGAAGGTGTGTGATGGACAAGGACTTTGATCTGGACGCCCTGTTGGCTGAGGCGGCCGAGGTGCGGGTGACGCCCTCGGCGGAGCTTTCATCGCTTATCTTGCGAGATGCGGTTCGTCTGCAGCCCAAACCACAGCCGTGGCCGCAACCCTTTGTTCAAAAAGAGGAACCGCAGGTCTCTGCAGGAGGGTTCTTTGGCTGGTTCACCGCCTTCGCCGATGTGCTGGGCGGGGGCCGTGCCGTGGCGGGCCTGTCTTTGGCCGCCCTGACCGGGCTTTACCTTGGTGTCGCACAGCCCAATCTGATGCAATCGCTGACGTTTAGCTTGGCGGCAGACAGCACCGTGTCGGACCAGATCGACCTTTTGCCTGCGACCGGCACCCTCTGGACGGAGAATTGAGATGACCGAGAATCCGAATATCCCGCTGGGTCGCCCCGCCGTCAGCAGCCGCGGTGTGCGCTGGGCGCTGATCGCCTCGCTGGCGGTCAATCTGGGCGTGGCGGGAATGGCGCTTGGGGCTTTCCTGCATGGCGGGCCGGGGGGGCGGGGCGACATGGTCCACGACCTGGGCTTCGGCCCCTTTGATCAGGCGCTGCGACCGCAGGACCGCGATGCGCTGAAAGCCGCGATGGGCGCCAAGGCCGGTGACATCAAGGCCACCCGGGCCGAGTTTGCCCAGGATGCGATGGCGATCATCGCGGCGCTGCGGTTGCAGCCCTTCGATCCGGCAAGTCTGGACGCCGCGCTGACCGGGCAGCAAAACCACCTCAGCGCCCGGATGAAACTGGGCTCCGATGCGCTGCACGATTTTCTGACTGGCCTGTCAGAGCAAGACCGCCTCGATTTCGCCGACCGGATGGAGCGGCACTTGCTGCATGGCCGCGACGCCATGCCCCCGCCGCCACAGAACTAAGGCCGCCTCTTGTGGCGGTTTTTCTTGGTAGGACAAGGAGTTAGGGCTGTCCCTTGCCGAGTTGTTGCATCCAGACCTGCGGTCTGGCCGCTTTCGAGGCGACCCTGAGGTTGAACGTCCCGTCCCATCTTCACAACGGGTTTGTGCCGCCAATCTGGGCGGCCTTCTTTGGAGCAATGTTCTCAGGCGGCCTTGCGGACGATCGTCACCTGATTGCGGCCGTGACTTTTTGAATGCATCAGCGCCCGGTCCGCCTGCGCCACCAGTTCGGCTACCAAAACCGGGTCACAGGGCGCCGCCCCCCCAGTCGTCATGCCAATCGAGATCGTCACCGGCACCCGCAGCCCGTCGGGCGTCACGACCGGCGTATTTTCGATGACGCGGCAGAGACGCTCTGCCACCACTTGCGCGTCTGACAAGGCGGTGGCGGGCAGGGCGATCAGAAACTCCTCTCCACCCACACGGGCCAAGAGGTCCGTCGCCCGCAGGCTGTTGGCCAGACGAGCGGCAACCTCAACCAGAACGGCATCGCCGGTGGCATGGCCCCAGCGGTCGTTCACCGTTTTGAACCGGTCGATGTCCACCACCATCACGGCGAATTCGCTGCCCTCGGCCCGGGCACGGTCGGCAATGGCGTTCAACTGGGCCGTGCCATAGCGGCGGTTGTGCAGCCCGGTCAACGGATCGAACACCGCCATCCGCAAGCCATCCTGCACCGAGGCCCGCATCCGGTCCCCTTCTCGCTTGCGTTTCACCAGGGCGCGCAGGCGCAGGGCAATCTCGGCCACCGGCGTGGCAAGATCCACCACGTCGCTGGCGCCAAGGTCAAAGGCCGTGGCCCCCAACGCCAGCGCAACCTCAGGATTATAAATGCAAAAAGCCGCATGCCGCGTGGTGCTGCGCGAGAGCAGCTCTGACATCATCCGCAAGCCGTCGCCCGGCCCGCTGAGATCGGCATGGATAAGGTAGACGTCCGGCGCGCCACCGGTCTGATCCGAATGCACATCCTCTGCCGCCATCAGCTGGAACCGGTCATGCCCCATCGCCGCAAGGCCGCGCTTCAGCCGAAGGGCCATTTCCCCCTTCGGCATCACCAGCGCCACATGCCCCGGCATTTCAAAGCGTTGCGCAGGTTCTGCCAGCCCCAGCATCTGCAGATCGCGCTCCGGTGCAGAGATTCCGGCCAGATGTTCCCGCGCGCGCAGAAGCCCGCGCAGTCGCGCCATCAGCGTCTGGTCGTCGATCGGGCGGGCCATGAAATCCTCCGACCCGGCGCGCAGGGCCGCCAGACGCATGGGGCCATCCGCCTCGGACGAGAACATCACGACGGGAATCCGGGCGGTCTGCGGATGGGCCTTCAGCGACTTCAGGACCTCAATCCCGGAACGGTCAGGCAAAAACAGGTCCAGCAGGATGATGTCAGGCTGTTCGGCCAGCGCCATGCGGACACAGCTTTCACCATCGACCGCCATCAGGGTCTGATAGCCGGCCGCGGTCAATTTGACCTTGAAGACGATGCGATTTGTCGACACATCATCAACTATGAGGATCTTGCCGATCATTCGGAACCTGGCCCACCTGTTGCACACTTGTGGAACAGTCTTCGCCCCAAGTGGTTAAGAATTCCTTTCCGGGGGCATAAGAATTCCGTGAAAATTAGAGGGAACCCTGTGCATAACCCCAAGGATAACAGCAAAATCGGGCGGGAGTCCGCCGAAACCATCGCGGCACAGGCCCTCGCATGGGTCGCGGGTGATCCGGAAAGGATTAACGGCTTTCTGACCCTCAGCGGCCTGTCGCCGGGGGAGTTGATGGCGCAGGCGGCTGACCCAAGGATTCTGGGCGCCGTGCTGGACTTCCTGATGACCGAAGATCGTCTTGTGATGGCCTTTTGCGATGAGGTCGGTTTGGCCTATACCGTGCCGCAGGCAGCGCGCGCGGCCCTGCCCGGCGGAGAGGTTTGGCACTGGACATGACACAGATAAAAGCGGTGATCTTCGACAAGGACGGCACCTTGTTCGATTTCCGGCAAAGCTGGGGTGCCTGGACCAAGTCCTTGCTGGCCGAGTTGCGGCCCTATGCGCGCGGCGATCTTGCCCAAGTGCTGGGCTTCAATCCGGGGACCTTCGATTTTGCGCCCGATAGCCCGGTGATAGCGCAGACCACGTTCGAGATTGCCGAACTGGTCCATGCCCACTTGGAGGGTATCTCACACAAGGCCTTGATCGAGATGATGAATCATCTCGCGGCGACCGCCCCTATGGTGCCCGCCGTGGCCTTGCCACAGATTCTGTCTGATCTGAAACACCGGGGCCTGAAACTGGGCCTCGCCACCAACGACACCGAAGTGCCGGCCCGGGCGCATCTGAGCAACGCCGGTGTCCTCGACCTTTTTGAGTTCATTGCGGGCTGTGATTCCGGCTATGGTGGCAAGCCCGAAGCGGGGCAGTTGCTGGCCTTTGCCGCGGCGATCCGTGTGCCGCCGGCGCAGATCGCCATGGTCGGCGATAGTCTGCATGACCTTGACGCCGCCCGCCGGGCCGGAATGCGGGCTGTGGGCGTGTTGACAGGCCCCGCCTTGCGCGCCACCCTGACCCCGCATGCCGATGTGGTTCTGGGCACAATCGCCGAATTGGGTGGCTGGATTGACTCCCTCAACGCCGCCTGAACCCTGCCCAATCCAAAAACGACGCTTTCGCGTCGGAAACCGAGTGCGCGCCGCAGCCCGGTTTCCGTCATCCTGAAGAGAACGATCAACGGGGCCAAAACCCCGCTCATGGAGGATAGCGTCATGACCGAAGAGGCCACCAAGCGCCGCAGGGCCGGGGGCAGGGCCGGCAACAAGGAACGCGCCGGATCTTCCATCATCGACCAGATGCCTTGGCGCATTCCCGTGAACCCCGATCGCCCGACCGAACCGCTGGATGCCGATGGCGTGCAAGCCATCCACCGCGGCACGATGAAGATCCTGCGCGATATTGGTATCGAATTCCTTAACCCCGAGGCGCTGGAGCACATGCGCCGCGCCGGCTGCATCATCAACGGCACAAACGTCCGCATGGACGAGGATTTCGTGATGGAAATGCTGGCTCGCGCGCCGGAAACCTTCACGATCACGCCCCGCAATCCCGAGCGTGAAGTGATCATGGGCGGCAAGCACATGTTGTTCGTGAACGTCTCTTCGCCGCCGAATTCCTGGGACATGGAGCGTGGCAAGCGGTCTGGTGACTTTGAAACCTTCAAGGA
>CANBRQ010000053.1 GCA_947371955.1 Paracoccaceae bacterium
GTGGAAACGGTCGAAGCATCTGGGCTTCATCCCCGAACCGGCTGACGTAGGCGGTGGTCAGGCCAAGGCATTCAGTCGAGGAACAGACATCGCGATGCGGGCAGGTGTGAAAGCCATTGCGGTCAAAGCCGATCCAGAAATCATCGTCGATGATCAGCTGCGGCTGCTTGTTGATCAGAACCCCCCGGTCGTCGCCAAACAGACATTCCGGCACATTCTTTACCTCGACCAACCGCCCCGCCGCATGGGCCGCAGCAATCGCGGCCCGCAACGGCGGCATCACCTCGGCAAAGGGAACGCACAGCGCATTCCGGTCAGTCTCCTCCATCGGGAAGAAATTCCAGAACTCGTGCTGCACGACAGTGCGATGATCGGCGAAGGCCGCCACCACGCCCGGCAGATCCGCGACACTTTCCGCGGTGATGACCGTGTTCGTGATGACGGCAACATCCGGGTAATGCGTCTCGACCAGATCAAGCCCCGCCCGCATCCGGCGCCATGACCCGGGAACCTTGGTGATGGCATCATGCCTGGCTTCGCTGGCAGCGGTGACCGACACGAAGAACTCGTTCACGCCGGCCTCCACCAACCGGTCCAGATAGGCGCGGCGCTGCAGTTGCATGCCGTGCGTCTGCACACGGATCCGCTGAAACCCGGCATCCCGGGCCCGACGGACGATTTCCGGCAGATCGCTGCGCAGCGTGATTTCGGCCCCTGTCAGCACGATCCCGATCCAGCGGCCCTCGTCCCTTTGTGCCTGAAGCACCGCTTCGAACTGTGCGCCATCCGTCGGCCGCAGCTGCGACATCGTCCCTTCAATCATGCAATGCGTGCAGCGCAGATTGCAGCGGAATTCCATCGTCACCGAAACCCAGAGCGCGCTGTCATTTGAAAAATGTCGGGGCAAGCGGGTCTCGGTCGGTCGGGATGGCCCAACGTGAGCGTGCGGAATGATCATGTCTCCCCACCCTGAAAGCAAATAGACCAATTGGAACAGATGACAGGCTGTCAGCCGAATGATAAGGCGTCCATCAGAGCAAGACTATCGCGCTTCCGCGTGTCCTTATACTCTTTCGATTTCCTACAAATATCCTTCGCGCGCCTCGCCCATTTTACATCAGACCGCTGCAGCCTTTGCGCCCTTGCCTTCGCCATCACGGCAATGAGACACAGCAGAGTGTCAGACGGACAAAATAGGGGGCAACGAGCATCGTGATGCGAAACATAGCCTTGGCGAGCCTTGTTGCGTTTGGGTTGATGCCGTCTGTCGTGCTTGCAAACGAACTGCCCGCCTCTGTCAAGGCAGCCGCAGCGACGCTGGTCAACATGGGCTATTCCGATGTCGCCGTCAGCCTGCGCGTTTTCGGCGGCTATGTCCTGCAAGGCAAGCTGGACGGTGCTTTCGCGACAATAGCCCTTTCCACCGACGGAAAGACGATCATCAGCACAGCGCTGTTCCGCGACCTCGATGGCAACGGGGTGTTTGGCCAAGACGAATCCCTCGGACCAAGCCAGACCCAGCCGCTGGCAACCATGATCCGGACCGCCCTGTCCGATCCGGCGTCGGTTGCAGGTCAGCAAGCGGCCGGCGCAGTTCAGGAAAACGGCGCCGCAGATCTGGATATTCCGGGCTTTGTCCAAACATCTCAAAATCCTGTCACTGGCTCCGCCCTGCAGGTAAAGGCGCGGGAACAGCTTGGTGTCGGAACGCCCGTCCTCATGGAAACCCAGACTGTGATCGCGGTAGACTCTGACCGAGAGCAGGATCACGGCCTGCACGTGACGCAAGTCAGCACGACCTCCGGCTTGCAAGTCCGGGACCGGAACACCGTGGTCAGCCAACCCGGCGGCGGACAGGTGACCTTCTCGCAACCTGACGTCGCGGCAATTCGGGCCAGCGTGGCAAGCGGCACGCCCAACGCAGACGCGCTTCGGGCGGCTCTTCAATCCAATGCGCCCACGGCAGAGTCTATTCGGGCAGGTATTGCACCGCCGCCGTGACGGAGGCCGCTCCAAAGATAGCGATGTCGCCGAATTAACGCGCTAACGCACATTCGCCATCTTTGGATCAGGGTCCTATATGATTCAGCAAATCCGGCGGAGCATTTCTAAGCCTCGGCAGTTCATGGCGTTCAGATCGCAGACGTCTGCTCTTGGGGCTGTGGTCGCAATGCCTGACTGTCGCGACACCAAGCCACCCCATCCAGAGATGAAATAGGAGATCCATGTGTCTAAACAACTTTTGATTTACGAGCGTGTCAGCCCCTTGTCGTCCGACCTGCACCGCGACGTTTCGGTGAAGGCCACGGACAAATTCGACTTCGCGCGGGATTTGAATTCGGTGCCGCTCTTGGCCGCTGAATTCACCTCTGCGGTGCCCAACCACCCGATCGTCTTTGCAGGCGAAGGCGACGCGACCTTCCCGGCGGTTCTGCTGGGGCTGCAGGACGGCGCCAATCAGGCGGTGGACGCTGCCGGCAACTGGACCGAGGGCTATGTTCCGGCTTTCCTGCGCCGCTATCCCTTCGTCTTCTCGCAAAGCGAGGGCAACTTCACGCTCTGCATCGACGAGACCTATTCGGGCATCAACCGCGAAGGCCGCGGCGAGCGCCTGTTTGACGCCGATGGCGAGCGGACCCAGTACCTGCAGAACATGCTGGCCTTCGTGTCGCAATTTCAGGCCCAGTTCGAACGCACGCGCCTGTTCTGCAAGCGTCTGAACGACCTGAACCTGCTGGAACCGGCACAGGCGCGCTACAACGCGGCCGATGGCCGGGCCGGCACGCTCAGCGGCTTCATGACGATCAACCGTGACCGTCTGAAGGCCATTCCGGAAGCGGCCTTGAAAGAGATGTTCGCCACGGACGAGTTGGAGCTTTGCTACGTTCACCTGCATTCCCTGCAGAACGTCTCGCGTCTGGGCACCAAGACCGCGATGCCGCTGCCTGCCGAAGCCGCGTGACAGGCTGTGACATGACCGCATGGGCAGATATTCTGCCCATGCATATTCCGGCGGTACAGGTGCTGGACCGCCTGCTGCGCTGTGGCTGGCCCGGGTCTGCAGCTCCGGACGGCTTGCTGGGCGAAGCCCGGCTTTTCCTACCGCAGCTTATTGGCACCGACCGCAAGTCAACCGCCCTGCGCGCCTTCATCGTCGCCGAGATGGCAGCAGACCGCGAAGGCGTTCTGGCCCGCTTGTCCTTCCTGCGCTCGGCCTGTCGGGATGTGGCCTTGTACGGTGACCTGATCCTCGGTGACACCGAAGCCTTCATGGCGCAATCTGAGACCTTTTCGCTGTTCAATTACGACCTCGCCCGCGACCTCTCGGAAGCGGCGATGGAGGCGACGCGCCCTTGGGTGGCCTACGTCTCCAACCTGACCCGCACCGAAGCGCCGTTTCTGGTGCCCCTGATCGCCCTGCCCAACGACGCGCAGGTGCTGGAGCCGGGCGGCAACAGCGGCGTCTTTGCCCGCGCGCTGATCGAGGCATGGCATCCCAAGCGACACGTCGTGATCGACCTTCCCGCCGTGTCCGCCTTGGGTCGCCAGCGCGGCACGGCACAGGGATTGTCCTTCGTGGCCGACGACATGCGCAAAGGCGAGTGGCGCAGCCTCGCCGGATTTGCACCGGATGTGATCCTGTTCAAATCCGTCCTGCACGACTGGCCCGGGGCCGAGGCGGAACTCCTGCTGGCTGAAGCAATCCGGGCGCTGGCACCCGCAGGCCAGATCGTCATTGCGGAACGCACGGCCTTTCGCGGCATGACCGGTGGCACGGCGATGGACTATGCCAACCTCGTCTTCGCCGCCTTCTACCGCGACCCGATGGTCTATCAGACCATGCTCAAGCGCCTCAGCCCGGATCTGACGGTGACCGTTGCCCTGACCGTGATCGACACGGAATGGTTCGTCCTGACCGCAAGACGCACCGCATGATCCGCCCGCATCCCGTCATCGCCATCAGCGGCATTCCCGGCGCAGGCAAGACCTGCGCCGCCCGAGGTTTGGCTCAGCGTCTGGGGGCCACCTACCTGCCCTTCGATGATTTCGAAACCCTGACCGACCACGACGCCGACCACGCGCTGGACTGGTTGGCCCGTGGCGCGCCCTGGACCGAGATGTATGACCCCGCCCTCGACGGCATCCTTGCGGCGCAGGCCGATCAGGGCCCGGTCGTGTTCGAAACCCCTTTGGGCCGCCAACCGCCCGCCCATTCTGCCGTAATCACCTGCGCGATCTGGATCGACGTCGATCTTGACGTCGCGCTGGCGCGCAAGCTGACCACAGCGCTGACGCCAACCGATTGGGGCTCATCGGCTGAGATGTCCGACTGGCTGGCGCAGTTTCTGGACCACTATCAGCGCATGGTCCGCCCTTGTCTCGCCAAGCAGGCCGAGCGGGTGCGCCCCCTGTCAGATCATATCATTGACGGAAGCCTGTCCCGCACCGCCGTGGACGCGACAATCGACCGGATCGTCGGCTGTTCCATGCCCGAACGACACGCGATGACCCCGACAAGCGCCATGGCCATGGAGAGATGATGACACTGCGCGGACACAACATCAGGCTGAGCGCGCTTTGCCTTCTCGCCGCGCTGGACTGCGTCGCCAGCCCGGTCTGGGCCTGCACGGCTGACCAGATGGCCCGCACGCCTGACGGCTTTGTCCGCAAGGTCGTCGCCGGTTCGGACCGGATCACGGCGCAAGCGGCGGTGGGCAGCGGCGACACCGTATTCACCCTTGAACTGATGAAGCCCTACTACGTCATCTGCGAAGAGAACGGCTTTCTGAAGGTAACAGACCTTGCCGCCCTGACCGTGGCCGAGGCGGAAACCGGCCTGACCGGCTATGTCAAGAAAGAGCAGATCTACGAATGGCCCACCGCCGAGGGTCTGGCCTTCTCGGACCTCGCCTTCCTTGGTGGCCGGCCCGAAATCACCGCATGGGACAACCGCGACACCTTGCTGCGCTATATGGAAACCGGCGATGACACCGCCAACCCCCCCACCTTCCGCGAAAACATCGACGCCACCCTGAAGCGCGAGAAAAGCTCGCGCCCCTACCCCGTACTGGCCTCGGGCGATGGCAAGATCCTCGGGCGGACGGACCGACGCTATTTCGACGTGCTGCTTCCGGCAGCCATCCGCAAATCCGACGCGGTGGTTCTGAAGGACGGCGACATGGCTGCGGTAAAACATGCCCTGACCACGGCCACGATCGTCATCGCCTTTGACTCGACCGGCTCGATGGAGGGTTTCGCCCGCGCCGTGGCCACCAGCCTGTCCGATGCCATCGACAAGCTGCCGCAGGATACGCTGGATTCCCTGCGGATCGGTTTTGTCTTCTACCGCGACGCGGGCGATGCGGTCCCCGTGTTGGCCGTGCCTGCGGTGCCCCTGAAAGACGCCTCGGATGCGCTGGCCAAGCAATCCGTCACCATGTCGGGCGGTGGCGATGACGCCGAACCGGTGCTGGACGCCGTGCAATATGCAGCCCAACTCTATGACTGGCCAGCCGATGCCGGCAAGAAGATCATCGTGGCCGTCCTGAACGATGATGCCCACCCGGCAACCACCGGCGTCCTTGATCCAAAGGGCCGCATTCCGGTGGGCGTTGATGCGGTAGGCGTGGCCCGGGGCCTGTTCGAAATGGGCATCCCGGTCATTTCGGTGCAAGCCGGGCCAACGGCTGGCAAGCATCTGGTCGAAATTCTGGGCGCTTTGGCCCGCGAAACCTCTGGCACCTTCGTGCCATGGGACAACGGCGTAGACGCGGCCACCATCGCCGACGCCTTCTCGACCGTCCTGCAAGAACGCATGAAGAAGGAACTCGACTCCGGAAAGGCCGTTGTCGACACGGTCTATGACTTCAAAGGCTCTCCCGCCATCCCGCTGGACGTGATTGACGGCGAGAAGCTGGAGCGCCTGCGCGACTCCGGCGTGGCCTTCAACATCGCCAAAGGCGATGACGGGATTCTGGTCCAGCCCGGCTACATGATCGAAACGCCCGATCTCTTGGACCCACGCTTCCAGATTTCCAAGGAAACCCTGCTGGACCTGATCAACCTGATGTCGGTACTGGCGGTCACAGGCGTGGATTCTGAATCGCTGCACCGGTCGGTGGCGGAATCGCTTTCGGCCATCGCTGGCGAAAAGGGCGACCCTAATGAAACCATCGCCCAAACCCTGACGCGCCAGCTTGGGGTCAAGTTCCGCTCCGGCCTTCTGGAGTTCAACCTTGAATACCTTGACGCCCTGACCCCGGCCGAACGGGTCAGCTTCGCCAAGCGCCTGCAAGACGCCTCTGCCGCACTGGACGCCTTCCTCAACGCCAACATGGCCAACTTCGACGCCGGTGACGCCGTCTGGATGCCGGTGTCATCGCTGCCATGACCGGGGATCAGACGGCGAACCTCGTCGAAATCCGGGGCCTGAGCAAAGCCTTCGCCGGTTCTGCAAGCGTTCTGACCGAGATCGATCTGACGATCCCCTACAACAGCTTCATGGTCATCCGGGGCCCCAGCGGCGCGGGCAAGACAACGCTGCTGCGCATCCTTGGTCTTTTGGACGCAGGCTTCAGCGGGTCGATGCGTCTGGCGGGCAGGGATGTGGCGGGTCTGACAACCTCCGAACGCGATGCCCTGCGCACCGCAGCCATTGGCCTGGTGTTTCAGGAGGGCCGGCTTCTGCCGCACCTGACCCTGGCCGAGAACATCGCCTCGCCCCTGCAATTCACCGACCTGACAACGCGACAGGCGGCAGCCAAAGCCAAACAGGCCGAAGCCTTCGCCTTCCGCCCCGAGGAGCTTGCCGCAGGCGTCACCCGTCTTCGCCCTAGCGCCGCCTCCGGCGGTCAGCGCCAACGTGCAGCCTTGGCCCGGGCGATGATCGGCCAGCCCGCCCTCATCCTCGCCGACGAACCCACCTCCAGCCTAGACGCCGCCTCGAAGGCGCAGGTGATCGACCGTCTGCGCGCCTTGCATACCGAAGGTGCCACCGTCGTAATCGTCAGCCACGACGAAGCCCTGTTCGGCTTCGGCCGTCAGTTCAGCCTTGAGGCCGGACGGCTTGTTGAACTGCCCGAAGTTGGCGCGCCCATCGCACAAGCCCGCCAAAGGCCCCCGCCCGTCCCGCGCCGCGCACCCTTGGCGGGCTGGTGGCCCAGCCTTGGCCCCGCACGCCTTATCGCCAACGCCACGCGCGATTTGCTACGCAGGCCTTTGTTCACCCTGCTGATGCTGATCGCCGTCATCGCGGGCACCGCGCAGTCGGCCGTCTTCGCCTCGCTCGTCACCGGTCTGGATCACTTCGTCGAACAGACGATGGCCGACGGCACCCGCCTGACGCGCATCACCCTGAAGCCCCGCAAGGCCGACCTTGCCAAAGGTGGCGACCATTTCCCCGACCAATCGGCCCTGTCGGCACAGCCCGATGTCGCGGCGGTGGAACCGCGGCGCGCAACGACCGTGTCCGTCACCGTCGCCGATGGCTCCTCCCGGCCCTACCCCGCGCTGGGGCTCTTTCCGGATGATCCCGAACTTGGCATGTTCACCTTCGCGGCGGGCACCGGCTTCAACACCAGCCACCAGCTGCAGATGATCGCCACCACCGACTTCCTGATAGAGGCTTTCGGTCCACCCCCAGCCACCGGCGACAAGGTCTGGGCCGGCTACATCGGGCGGCAGATGCAAGCGGCAATCCCCCGCTTCGGCACCTCTGGCACCGTCACCGGGACCGAGCCATTGACCCTGACCATCACCGGCGTCCTGCTGAAGGGCGAAGCCGACCGCCAGATCTACCTGCCGAACTCCCTTCTGATCGCCATCGACGCGATCAAACGCGACCGGACCGGCAAGCTGCAACTGCCCCTGACCCCCGACCACACCGCCTGGACCGAGGGCGCGGACATGACAGCCCTGCTCGACTGGCCATGGCAGGACATGCTGCACCTCTACCTCACCTCCATCGACGCGGTGATCCCCAAGATCGCGGACCTGTCGGCACAGGGCTACCACCCCGAGGCCGAGATCTGGAAATACGTCTGGATCCTGAACCTGAAATCCGCCGCCTACGGCATCGTCGCACCCCTGCTGGCCCTATTGACCGGCGTGGTCGGGCTGGTGCTCTTCGCCAACATCGTCATCTCCACCCGCCTGCGCGAGGCAGAGATTGCCCTGATGAAAGTGCTGGGCATGCGGCGCGGTGACATCCTCGCCATCGAGATCATCGGCACGCTGATCACGACAACCCTCGGCCTCGCCGCAGGCTTTGCCATCGCGAATCAGCTGACCGGGGCCCTCGCCCGGCAATTCGAGGACAGCGCCCGCATCGCAGCGCAGATCTCGGGCGAGCCAGGCGGCGCCAGCATCGGACTTCTCTTCCAGCCCGTCTGGTCGGTGGCCCCGGCCATAGCGGCAGGCACCTTCTGCCTCGTGCTGTTGGCGGTCCTGTGGCCAACTTGCCGGGCTGCCAGCACCGACCCGGTCCGCGTCTTTTCGCGCGGCTGAGGAAGGGCTGGCCGGCCAATCCAAAGATTCGGTGGACGGTTTCCTTGGTTATCTTATGACAACTCTTTGGCATCTTTTGATGCGCTTTCGTGTCTAATGTTAAAATCTGGCTTCACTTGCCCTTTCGGTGCGTCTTTCGATACGCACCAGCCGTCCAACGATTTTAATGATTCGCTCTTTCTTCCCGTTTCGACCAACGATAGTGCCCAACAACTCTTCTTATTTCAAGAAATAATGTGTCGTATTTGTGTTTACTATCAGTATTTTGCAGATATCTTCTGCACGAAGCATGCGTATTGGCAACAGGACAAAACCAAATCGGATATTGTAAAGCCACTACGGCTTGACAGGGAAACACCGCGCGAACTACGCCTTTTCACGAGACGGTGTCTCTACAACATACCAGGTCCAATAAACTCAACCGAGGCGAAACCATGAATATGAAGAATACCACGAGCCTGCTCGCGCTCGCAGCACTGCTCGCAACCACCGCTGTCGCCGGTGCAGCCACCACAGGCAACGGCAACGCCACCTATGACGCCGCCGTTTCGATCCTGTCGCCCGACCAAAGCGGCTTCATCATCGGCGGCCAAGTGTCGGTGAACGGCCTGGGTTCGGGCTCCGTCACCCTGTCGCGCGCCGCCGCACAGACCCAAGTTACCGGCAGCGCCGCATCGGGCCTGAGCACCGTCCAGACCCCCGGCATCCCGGAGTTGTCCGGCGTGAACTCGGCTTCGGGCATCACCTCGTCGATCGTGTTCAATCGTGACATCGCGACCTCGGGCTCGCTCGTTGGTCAAGGTTCCGTGACCGCACGCGGCGAAGCCATTGCCTCGCTCGGCACCGCTGGTGCGGCATCTGCCAACACCACCGTCGCTGGCACCGATGGTCAATCCGCTGAAGGCAGCGCCACCTCGACGTCCTCGTCGCAAGGTTCGCTGAACGGTTCGCTGTCCACCGCGAACGGCCTGCAACTGCTCGGCACTTCCGGCCTGTTCGCCGGTTCGAACGCCCTGACCGTCGGCGAAACCAACACCGCGCTGGCTTATGGTACTGCCCACATCAATGCAGATACCAGCACCACCGGTATCGCCCTGAACAACGCCAGCACCTCGGCCGGCGGCAATGGCCTCCTGTCCGGAACCGGCGACGGCGCCCTGTTCTCGGTGGGTTCGGTCCTGCATGGCGGCCAGGACCCGACGATCGGCCTGTCGGTTTCGAACGCTGGCAACGGAACGATCGCCGTCACCACCTCGACCGGCGGCTTCTTCACCGGCGGCGCAGCCACCGGTGGTTCGTCGGCTCTGTCGCAAAGCGGCAACTTCTTCGCGACCTTCACGAACTGATCTGCTGGAAACACGACCCGGTCAGGCCCTTTGGGCCTGACCGACCTTACCTAGAGAATGAAGAAGCGGCGAAAAGGGTGGCGGGTTGAACATACTAAGACCAATTCATGCCGCTGCTCTGTGTGTGCTCATCCTGATGTTGTCTGGCGTTTGCGCGTTCGCGCAGGACACTACAACGACGGCCTCGAACCAACTCGACGGCAGCGCGACCAACTCGAACTCGGGGGCAAATGTCTCTGGCATCACGGCCTCCAACAGCGTGGGCAACGATGCCCATTCGCAGTCCGGCGGCAACGTGTTTGACTTCTCAAACAAGGGCAAGCCGATGGGCTATGCGCCGGGTTTGCCAAGTTTCGCGGGCGGGCCCTGCATGGGCGTGTCCGGCGGTGTGTCCGCGTCGATCCCGGGCTTCGGCATCGGCGGCGGTCGGTCGTTTGATGACATTTCCTGCCAGCGCCGCAACTGGGTCAACACCCTCTTGGGTGCAGCCAACCTGATGCCCGAAGTCGAAGGCCGCGAGCTGAAGCGTGTGGCCATCGTGGTGATGATGCAAGACCCGATCCTCGGGCCGGCCTTCAAGCAACTTGGCTACAACGTCGACCAGCCGGGCACAGAAGTCAGCTCGGCCAAAGGTAATGAAGCGGCCCGCCCGGCTGTTGCCGCCACGCAACACCACGTCGCATCCTCGGTTGGTGCGATGGTGAGTGTTTGCAGCGCCGTGGTGCCAAAAAATGCGACTCCGGCGTTCATCGCGCTGATCGAAAAACGGGGCTGCGTTGTGGTGGTGAAAAAATGAAGAAGCAAGTTCTCGGCTCCGGTCTTGTCCTGATGCTGATGGCAACCCCGGTGGTTGCCGAAATCGTGCTTGCCGATGCGACGCCGCCCATGACCCCCGTGGCCTATGCCGCAGAGCCGGTTCCCACGCTGACGTCCTACAATGCCTATGCCCAGCCGACGGTCGCGCTGATATCTGCCAACCGCGACGATGTCTTGCAGGTCATCAGCGACATGCGCGCGAAACTGGACGATTTCGGCAGCCTCGCGCTCGACAACGGGATCAGCCAGACAGCTGACGCGTTTGTGGAACATTGGAATCTGGCGGTCGACTACAACGTCGCGGCACAGCATGAGGCTGTGCAGACGATGATCGGTGATATGGTCCACCAAAGTTCCTACCTGATCCAGGATTTCCTGCTGACACCCACCATCCCGGCCGGGGACTCGCTGTTCTCACAGACTCCCGTCACCGATTCTGTCGCCAGCGCGCCCAGTGGTGGCTTCTTTGCTCAGTGACCCCGCCACTGCTGACCCGCACACAAATATGCACTCGGAGCTAGCATGACCTTCAAATCCACTTTCGCCGCTCTGCTTGTTGCGGGCCTTATCTCCGGCTGTACCTCACAAGCTCCCGTCGTCGGTGCAGCGGACCCGCTAGCGCTGATTGCAGGGCAAAGCGTCCCGGCCGGTGTTCCCTGCGAGCAACTGATCGAGACGCACGTCAACAGGATCGCCGGTTGCGAGGGTTTCGTCCCGATGCGCGCGCTGAGCGCCGATCAGGCGGCCGAATTTGCCATTCTGAACACAAAGCTGGCGGCAGCGGCTTCGCCGGTCGTGAACTTCGACTTCAACAAAGACGTGCTGACGCCGAAAGCGGCTGCCATCGTGGACGCGCAGGCCGCCTGGATGCTGCGCTACCGGCAGGTTCGCTTTTCGGTCTTCGGCCACACCGACCTTGTTGGGTCTGAGGGATACAACTTCGCGCTCGCCAAACGCCGCGCCGAAACCGTTGTTGCCCGTCTGATCAGCCGTGGCGTTGGCTCCTCTCAACTTGACGCGCTGGTCTCCTTTGGCAAGACACGTCCGCTGATCGAGACAAACCTGCCCGAAGAGACCAACCGTCGCACCGTGACGGAAGTCACCGGCTACCTTGTCACGCCGCGTCTTTATGCCACGGTTCCAGTTGACTGCGGCTGGATCCAGCCGCCCTTCCTGCCGAGCCATCCGACCTGCGTGGCAGAGCCGTCCGTTACAGTCCTGCCTCCGCCCCCGCCCGTGCCGCCGGCACCGATCAGTACGCAAAGCTGGAACACGCAGAGCAGCCGGCCTTCGACCTCGACTTCGGCCAGCATAACCTACGCTGCTGACGGCTCCAAAACATCTGCGTCTGACTCTTGGGCTGGGGATACCAAGACCAGTGTCCAGGTGGTTGAGACGGGCGGCGTCAGAACCGTGTCGGTAAACGGTCAGGTTGTTGCCACCAGCAACCTTGACGGAAGCAATCTGCAGGCAGTGCCACACTGAACCTGCCATGCAAAGTTAAGCTGCACGACCCATCGGTGCTCGCGCAGAAAGAGGACGAAATGAACTGGCTCAGAACTGGAATTGCTCTCGCGCTCGCCGTGTTGATCGGCGGATGTATGCAAACGCAGGACGTCCGTGGAAAACCGGTTCCTACGGCATTCTTCGTGTTCTTCGACCAGGGCAGCGCAGAACCCACGAAAGAGTCCTCGGTCGTCCTGGATGAGGCTGCCGCCTATCTCAAGCAGTACGACAACACCGCCGTCCGCGTCGTTGGCCATATTTCGCCCGACGAAACCCAGGCCAACCTTGATCAGGAACGCGCCAGCCGCGTCGCGGAAGAGTTGGTCAAACGGGGCGCCCTGCCCGTCCGGATGCAATTGCTTGGGGTCGGCAGCACCGAACAAGTCTCCGGCAAGGACGGAACCAACGACACATCGTCTGACCACCGGGTCGAGATCCTGTTCAGCGCCATGTGACGCTGCGTCCGGAACCCATCCGGATGTGCCACCGCTGTCGGGCCAGAGCATTCTGGCCCGATTTTCACATCCGGCACCATCTGAACCCGGTTTGCATCAACCGGATCTGGAGTCGCTGAACGGGGTGTCCAACGGGCAGCACAGGTGCTCCCCGTGCTTCCATTCAGCTAAAGCCGCAAGCGTAACAGATACTTTAGATCACGTAGTGACCGGATAGGTATCGGCCCGGATCGCCTTAATTGACGGAGCTGTGCACGATTGTGCTTTCGTGGTTTCCAAAATCTCTTTTGCGCACCTCATATCAACCTATGAGTGTTTGCTTGGTCGCAGCGCTGGGACTACCCCTAACAGGATGAGCAGGGGAATTGTTGATGCAGGGAATGTGGCCACTTACTCAAATCTCCGGAATCTACAAGCGCGCCGGTGATTACGTTCGGTCACACGTTGCGGTTCACTCCGGTCTTAGCTTTACGCCTTCACCGACGGAGGCAGCACTGCCCTGGATCGGATCGGCGCAGTGTGACGCGCTGAACACCAAGGCGGTCCGGTTGAGCGCAAAACACCCCGCCGGTTTCGTTGGCGCTGACACGCGCCCCATTCTGCTTGTTGGCCGGGCGAGATCTTTCGCGGACATTCGGAATTGGCTGCAGCACTACGGCCAGGTCACAGACTCGTACGACTGCATCGGTGAAGCAGTTCAGGATCTTGAATCAAAGAGTGAGACCTGGTCTTATGTCCTCGTGCAGATCGATGACTTCGGCGGGATTGATGTTGCCATCGACGCGCTCCTTTTACTCCGCCGCGCCGCAGGGAATTGCCCCGTCATCCTGCTGAGTTCGGAAACGGTGTCAGATGATTTATCGTCCGAACGTCTGGTTCTTTGCGACGCCACTTTGCGACTGCCGCTGTCTTTGACGAGATTCGAGAGCGGTCTGGTCGAGGCCATGTTCAACAACAGCACATGGCAAAACAGAAAACGGAAGCTTCAGCCAAGCGACAGCGCAGTTTCTGCGTAGTGCCATCGAGGCTGGACCCACAAACGAGACTATGAGAATGATCAGGACAGTTCAAATCAGCGATTATCAGCTGGTTCAGGGTGAATTCGTAAAAGAGGCCGCAAACGGCCAGATCTGCGTTCAGGTCTTCGGCAAGGTCTACGTGGGCCAGCCGGTAGGGCTCTATCGGCGCGGGACCCGACCGGTTGCTTCGGTCATCGGCCAGTAGGACGAAGTGCGGCGGGCGGGCTGAACCCGGATGTGACGTCCGGTTCATAACCCGAAGATCGCATGTGTGAATGCATCGGCCGCAGTGCGCCTCGGTCAACCTCGCAGATGGGGCCGAGGCCCATCGCGCAGGGTCATCTGGCGTAGCGGCTAGTCAACACGCTGGATGCCATTGCCGATCCATAGGACACTGACATGTGTCCGAACTCACGCTTCTGTGATGCGTCTGAGTGGAACGTTAATAACTGGGCCGACACAGACCCGGGCTTCTCGGTCGATCCCGCTAGACGACAATGGCCTGCCACTTTGGATCCCCACCTACGGCATCGTGCAGGTGCACCCTTCAACCGCCGCATGATCAAAGCTTGGGCCCCGGGTGTCCCGTGCTTTGATCATGCGTCAGGCGTTTCAGTGCCAGCGGTTTGCCAGGTCCTAATCGAAGGATACATCTTTGGCCATCATTGCGGCCTGCGTCCGGTTGACCGCATTCAGCCGCTTGCATATCTTGCGAACATACATCTTGATGGTGACTTCGGTCCGGCCAATCTGATTGCCGATCGTCTTGTTGGTCAGCCCGTCGACAAGGCCCCTCAGCACCGAAATCTCGATCGGGTTCATGCCGTCCAGCAGGTTGGATTTCTCTTTGACTTCCGGCTGGATCAAATCGTTCATATCAGCGGGAATGAAGTCCACCCCGGACAGGATCATCGCGATCGCCTGATTGAGCGATTTTACCGGGAAGCTCTTTGGCAGGAACCCTGCCGCGCCCGCCGCCATCACCTCTTTGAACACCGATTTTGGAATTGTGCCAGACATCAGCACGACGCGCGTGTTGGGGCATTCAGAATGGATTTCGTAAAACGCACTCAGGCCGTCCGCATCCGGAAGGTGGTAATCCAGCAGCACAAGATCATACGCACCCGTCGTTTTGACCGACTTCATGGCTGCCGCCACGTCATAGACGTGACTTACCTCGATCGCCGTATTCGCCGACAAAAGCTCTGCCAGCATCTCTGCAACCATGCGATGGTCATCAATAACCAGAACGCGCGGTTTCTTTGAGTCTTCCATTGTTTTTCCTATGCACAAGCTATGCTGTAAATTGCACAAAAACACGCCGGCGAAAGCCGTGCGTTATTTCGAGCTTTGTGATGTTCTATTTACAAGTCATCCCGCTCGAACATGCGGGAATTCGCTCGTTAACAGCATAATCAGAGGTTAGCAGCATCCTCGGACTGTGCGTAGTGACACTTTAGATCATTAGCAGCGGCATAAGATATACCAGCTATCCCAAATAGATATTCAGTATCCTTTTGGGAACTTTCGGATCCATCGCAGACAGACAGACGCAAGTCAAGACAACCATGGGTGGTTCCGCAGCGTCACAAGCAGACGTTTCAGCAATAAGGAGCGCGGGGAATTCCGCCGACTGATGCTTTGGCTGTCCAATATCGGCGCTTTTACGCCGGATCGCCGCCGAGAATCACAGGCCACCATGCAGGATGCGTCAAAGCCGTCTGCCCGGCTCACCCGGCGGCTTTCCTTGACCACGTGCCACGGCCAAGCAACAGCGCCTTCCAGCCCGTCCGCAAACAGGCGAAGGTCGCGTGGCCCGCTGCGAGGCCGGGCCAAGGTTGAAAACGTGCGGCAGCCCCTGCAAAGACGATGACTGACAACCCATGGCGGGTCGTGCACCCCGGATCACAGTCAGGCGAAAGGCGCCAAGCCTCACACCTGGGTCATGGCCAGACGAACAGGTCCGTGTACGCAAGGGCCGGATGACCATCCAGAACCGCGATTTCGACCGCCGCCTTGGCGCCGGTGCCGTCGGGATCGTAGAACACGTCGCCAGTGGCGGCGTTGTAGATCACCCGGTCCGTGGCGTCATGTGCTGCGGCACCCGTCCAGAAGGCTTGGGCGTTCAACGCCCCCACCGGCCCAAGGTCACTCATCACCGATTTGACCAAGGCAAGCCGGTCGCTGCCCGAGGTGAAGTCGGTCACATGATCGACACCGGTCAGCATGTTGAACACGAAGGTGTCGCCCCCTGCCCCGCCGGTCAAAACGTCATCGCCCGCGCCGCCGGTCAATCTGTCGTCCCCTGCCCCGCCCAGCAAGCTGTCCTGCCCGCTGCCGCCCAGCAGCGTATCGGCGAACTTCGATCCCACAATCGTCGTGGCGCTGCCGGTGTTCGTCACCGCGTAGCCCAAAGGCCCGGCGGCCAAACCCAGATCCACGGTATAACCCGGCGTGGTCAGCACGACCGTCCCGCCATTCACGCTGCCGCTGTTCGCCGTCCAGTCCGCTGCAACCGTGGCCAGGGCCTTGGCCCCGGCGCTGACCAGCAGAACGTCGGAAGAGCCGAGGTCACCGATGCTGTCGGTTCCCGCATTGACCGCGAAGGTATCCGCACCCGCACCGCCGGTCAGGCTGTCGTTGCCAGCCCCACCCACCAGCATGTCATTGCCGGAACCGCCGATCAGCGTGTCGGCAAAGGTCGTGCCCGACAGGGTGGTCCCCGCGCCGACATTGGTGATCGACACACCCCCTGTGCCCAAAGTCATGGCCGACAGGTTGACCGCCATCCCCGCAGTGGTCAGATTCAAGGTTCCGGCGTTTGTTGTGGCCGCCGTTGCCGCCCAAGCCGTGGTCAGCGTCGCATTGGCCACAGCACCCAGGGCCACGGTCAGCACGTCGCCCGCACTCAGGTCCAGAATCGTGTCAATGCCTGCGCCCACGGTGAACGTGTCACTTCCGCTGCCGCCGGTCAGCACATCATTGCCCAGCCCGCCGTTCAGACTGTCATTGCCAGACCCACCCAGAAGACTGTCAGCCCCCGCGCCACCCATCAGCGTGTCGGCGTAAGCAGAGCCGGTCAGCGTGGTCGCCCCGCCCGTGTTGGTCACCAGATACCCCAGCGGCCCGCCCGCCGCCGATAGGATCACCGCCAGACCGTTGGTCGTCAGGTTGACCGCTCCGGCATTGGTGCTGCCTGCCGTCGCTGTCCAGGCCGCCCCCAGCGCGGCATTCGCCTTGGCCCCGGCCAAGACGACGAGATTATCCCCCGTCCCAAGGTCAAGCACCGTATCCGTGCCCGAGGTGATCCTGAACGTGTCGCTCCCGTCGCCTCCGGTCAGGATGTCATTGCCCGCGCCACCGTCCAGACTGTCATTGCCAGCGCCGCCCAGCAGGTGATCCGCACCCGCGCCACCGATCAGCGTATCGGCGAAGGCAGAGCCGGTGAAGGTCGCCGCAGCGCCGGTGTTCGTCACCCTGAAGCCCGCCGTCCCTTGGCTGACCGCAGACAGATCCACCGCCAGTCCCGCCGAGGTCAGGTTTGCCACCCCTGCGTTGCTGGTACCGCTGGTCGCTGTCCAGAAGGTCGTCACCACAGCGTTGACGGTCGCGCCCAAGGACACCGTCAGACCATCGCCGCCGCTCAGATCGGTCACCGCGTCGACCCCCGCGCCGATGAGGAACTGATCCGCCCCAAGCCCTCCGGTCAGCGTGTCATTCCCGGCACCGCCGTCCAGCCTGTCGGCCAAACCCGTCCCCGTCAGGACATTGGCCCCGTCATTGCCAACCAAGGTCAGCCCGATCAGCACCGCCGAGGCATTGATCCCCAACGCCACACTGCCGCTTGCCAGCGTCACCCGCTCCACATCAAGGCCCGGCCCCAGCACCAGCGTGCCTGCTACGGTGGCGGTAAACCGCAACTCATCCAGACCCGTGCCGCCGGTGATCACCTCTCCCGTCGCGTAATCCACAGTGCTGCCGATAAGGAACAGGTCATCCCCCTCGCCGCCCAGCAGCGTATCGGCCCCGGCACCGCCGGCAATCGTGTCGTTCCCTGCGCCGCCGTCAATCCGGTTCGCCCCCGCCGACCCGGTCAGACTGTCGGCATAGGCCGAGCCGGTCAGGTTCTCGACCGTCGCCAGCGTATCCTTCCCCGCGTTCACCGTATCCTGCACGCCCGTCAGCATCAGACTGACCGTGACCCCGCCCGCCGCATCGGCGTAAGAGGCTGTGTCCACCCCCGCGCCGCCTGTCAGCGTGTCATTGCCGTCACCGCCGCTCAGCGTGTCATTGCCATCGCCGCCGTTCAGGATATTGGCACCTGCATCGCCCGTCAGGCTGTCATTGAAGGCCGTACCGATCAGCCCCTCGATCGAGGCCAGCGTGTCTGTCCCGCCGCCGCCGGTGGTCTGCGCGCCTGACACGGCAAGGCTGACCGTCACACAGGTCAGGGCCCCGTCATACGACGCCAGATCCACGCCATCGCCGCCCATCAGCATGTCGGGGCCTTCGCCGCCGCTCAGCGTGTCATTGCCCGCCCCGCCGTTCAGCAGATTGGCCGCAGCATTGCCCATCAGCAGGTTGTCCAGCGCATTGCCCGTACCGCTGACCGCGTCTGTTCCGGTCAGCGTCAGGTTCTCGACATTCGCCGCCAAGGTATAGCTCAGCGCAGTCCGCACCGTGTCCGTCCCGCCGGCCGTCTCTTCAACCACAACGTCGCCAAGGTCGTCGACGATATAGACGTCGGCCCCTGCCCCGCCAATCAGGCTGTCCGCACCCGTCCCGCCGTCCAAGGTGTCCGCGCCATGATCGCCGTACAGCGTATCGTTGCCTGCAAGGCCCTGCAGGCTGTCATCCCCATAACCGCCGCGCGCCAGATCGGCAAAGGCCGACAGAATGAAGGTGTCATCGCCCGAAACCATCGTCTTGACGATCTCGGCGTCGTCGGTCAGGTCCGGGGTTAGCGCCGCCTGATAGACAAAGGCGGCATCGACATTCATTCCCTCCATCGACCAGGTCGGGGTCCAATGTCCCGCGCCCCAGGCCGAAAAAGCAAACGTCGACACGACACCACCGATGACGGCGCCCGCACCGTTGACATAGATGGATTGGCCCAAAAGCTGTGCCGCAAACACCGGTGTCGAGGTCGTGTCAAAGCCGACAAGATTGTAGTTGTCGCGGTAGGTCGTGCCATTCCAGACCACATTCTGGTCGTTGAGAAAACTATAGTGGATCACTCCCCCCAGAATAAGGCTGAAGCTGATCGTGTCTTGATTGAATTGAACATTCGACCGGATCGTCGCCATGCCTGCCCCGACAGCCTTCTTCAGTGATGCCACTGCCTAACACGGCGCGGCACCCTCAGAAAGCGCGTAGCGCATGAACTCAGTCTATCTTTGGAGGGCTGCGCTCTTTGGATAATTTGCTTTTGGGTTATTGCATCTAAAGGCAGATCTTGAGGGGACGTCATACGCCAATTCCTTCAGCCTGTCGTAAGTCCCCGGTTCGGCAGGATACTTCCCTTCATGCAAAGCCTGAGTCGAGGGCTTGCTTTGCAGTGGTGCGGATGCGTCATATCGACACGCGGCCGGATTCCGCCGTGTTCCAGCGACCCGCGCGTTAGTCAGCGGCCTTTGCGCGAAAAATACTCTGCGCCCGCAAATAATATACCTTCGACACACAATCCGCTCCAATAGCGCGAAAGCGCCACTTGTGTGTCTTCAGAGTGCGGCTTCGATGCGCAGGAATGATGGATGTGACCTTGCGAGTCGGATAGTTTGACACGAACGGGCAATAGCGTTTTTGCGCGGCTGGTTGGAGAATGAACATGTCGTCTTCCGCTGTCGAGACTGTAAAACTGCCCGACGCTCCTCGTGCGTCGGGCTCTGCGATCGTTCTGCAGCACCCTGCGGCGAAAGCCGTGCTGGAGCGGGCCGTCGCCAAAACCGCATCCCAACCGTTTCTGGATGACAACACCCACAACGGGTGGCTCGATTGTCTGGGTCTCAACGCCTGATCTGCCTCGGGCTTTACCGGTCATGCCTCTGACGGGTTCGGCCCAAGGATTTCAACGCGGTGAATGCTGGGGTCGCACCCGGACGCCAGTCTCAGCAGCGTGACCGCGTGGTTCGTCGACAGATAGGTTGCGTGAAACCGGCTTGGCGCGGTCAGACGCAGGATACCGTCCTGCGGCGCCTCCGCCGTGATGGCTGCAAACCAACTGCGGTACAGATGCGGATCGCGGCCGTGCAGCAGGGTCTGAACCTGCGCCCAAACCCCCTGCCCTGCCGCCAGTGCCGGAAAAGCGATGACGTTGCTGGCGGGCGGTGCCTGAATCTCGGGGCCTGACAGACGGCTGGCGAAGTCCGGGCCAACCCGGTTCCAGTCGGCCCGCGTCGCGGCCATGATGGCCGCCAGCCCCAGACCATATTCCGCCACCCTGCCCCGCGCTGCCGGACGCTTGACCTCCAGCCAGCCCAAGGCGCGCAGCTTGGCCATCTCGCGCTTGACCGACCGTTCGTCAATCGACCAAAGGGCGGCAATTTCGCGCTGACCCACCGTCAAACTGTCGATCGTCCAGTTGTAGCGCGCGACGATCAGGGTGATCAATCGCAGGGCCAACCGCTGAAGGTCTTTGCCCTGCGCACAGGCATGTACACCCAGTGCGGTGAGGATATCATATTTGATTGCCCCGGCCTGGGGGCCCACTGCCTTTACGATCCGCATTTGCCTGTCCCTCGTCTGCAAGGGGCGGTGTGGTTTCTTTGTGACCCAACGCTTTTCCGACCCATGAGGTGATTTACGTTGAGTGTTTCGATTCTGTCAAGACCACTGGCAAAGGATCGATGGGCGGGATGCTTTTCTCAAAGGAAAAGATCAGGTTCATGGTATTGGGGGACATCCTGTCTGTCACCCCATGCGTTCAAAATGTCCCCGCAAGTTGTGGTAATCTAGCGATGATGTCCCCCCAAGATATGGACGTTTTGCCCGGTGCCCATCGGGACGCCGCGAATCATCTCCGCCTCCCGCGGGCCTTGTGGCGCTTGAATTTTTCGACCGCGGTGGTTTCCCCGCCGGGAAATCAGCCTCCACTACACTTCTTGTTTGCGAAAATGTCAAATCCGGCGTAATCCCCGTTTAGATCAGATTTAGCGTTGAGGAAATCGATGTACGGCTACAAAGATCTGCAGGCGCTGCAGGACAGTTCACTGAAGATGCAGGGATGGATCAGGAAGCAGACCTTCTCCCCCTCCAATGAAAAGGTGCTGCGGCGGTTTTCGTCGTGGGAGGTGTCAGAGCTGATCTTCCGGGTGAACCAGAACACCTTCCGCGGCCGGCTTGTCAGCGAGCCCGGACTTCCCGGCGGGGAAATCGAGGCCGATGGCCGCCAGCGCTGGTTCTCGCTGGAAGAGATCAACGAGCTGCGCCGCAAGATGAAGATCAACCGCCAAAGCCTGCTGCCCGAACGGCCCAAGGGCAAGCGGGCGATCCGGGCGGCGGTGGCGAACTTCAAAGGCGGTGCCGGCAAGTCCACGGTGGCGCTGCACTTCGCCCATGCGGCGGCGCTGGACGGCTACCGGGTTCTGGCGGTGGACTTTGACCCGCAAGCCACGCTGTCCCATTCGATGGGCCTGTCGGATGTGTCCGAGGAGCATACCGTCTGGGGCATCATGGCCCGCGATCTGATCCGCGAGACGGAGCGGATGAATGCCCGCTCTGCCGGGGCCGAAACGGGGCGGCAGGTCGCTCCCCGCCGCCTGCCCGCTTCCATCTCGGACACCGGGCTTGGAGAGTTCCGCATCAACGATTTCATCCGTCCGACCTCGTGGCCGACGATTGATCTGGTGCCGTCCTGTGCCAACGCGGCCTTCGTCGAATTCGCCTCGGCCCAGTACCGCCACCTGTCCCCGGACTGGAGCTTCTTCGCCGCCGTCTCGCGCTGGCTGGATGCCCTGCCCGCCGATACCTATGATCTTGTGATCTTCGACTGCCCGCCCGCCATCGGCTATCAGTCGATGAACGCGGTCTTCGCGGCGGATGTGCTCTATATACCATCCGGTCCCGGCTACTGGGAATATGACAGCACCACGTCTTTCATCGGCCAGTTGGCCGAGGCGCTGGCCGACCTGAAGGACTTCGGCGCTGATTTCCCGGCGGGGAAATCGAAGCTGCCGAAAGAGTTCCTCGACGTGCGCTTCCTGCTGACCCGCTATGAACCCGGCAACGATCTGCACCGTGCGATGCGGGATGCATTTGGCAAGGTTTTTGGGGACAGAATGACCGAACACCCGATCGAACACACCCGCGCCGTCGAACAATCCGGGCGCTTCCTGTCTTCGATCTACGAAATCGACTACCGCGACATGACGCGGGAAACCTGGCGAAGGGCGCGTCAGACCTTCGACACCGCCTATGAAGAGTTCAAGACCCATTTGCTCGCCGCTTGGGCCAAGATGGAGGATGCGGCATGACGAAGAAACGCCGGATGTTCGACATTGACCTGCCCGAAGGCGGGCCCGATCTTGCGGCCGACCTGCCGCCGGACCTTGAGGTGAAGTCGGTTGGATTGCCGCAGCGTCGCGGCCCGATGGCCACTGCCATCGGCGAAAGTGCCGAAGCCAACCGGCGCCGGGCCGAGGTCGAGGCCGAGATCAGGGCCGAGAATGACTCGCTCGCCCATGAATTCGTGCGGCTGAAAAAGCTGGGTCTGATCACCGACCTGATCCCGCTGGACGCCATCCATGTCGGCAAGCTGCTGCGCGACCGCTCGCGCCGGATGGACCCGCAGCTGGATGACCTCAAGGCGTCGATCCTTGCCGTGGGCCTGTCCAACCCGATTCTGGTGGAGCCGGACGGGCAGGGTGGGTATGAACTGATCCAAGGCTGGCGGCGGCTGTCGGCCTTCAAGGCGCTGCGCGACCAGACCGGCAACGCGCGGTTTGAGGCCATCCCGGCGACGCTGATGCCCGCGGGCGAAACGCTCGACGGGCTTTACCGCCGCATGGTGGATGAAAACCTTGTGCGCAAGGACATCTCCTGGGCCGAGATGGCGCGGCTGGCGCGGGCTTATGCCGAGGATCGGGTGGGCGGCTGCGAGGACCTCGATCAAGCGGTGAACATGCTTTACGCCTCGGCCAACCCGCAGAAGCGCAGCTACATCCGACGCTTTGCCTATCTGATGAGCCATCTGGAGAAGCATCTTGAACACCCCGAGGCGCTGTCGCGGAGCTTTGGTCTGGCGCTTGCGCAGCGGATCGAGGTTGATCCCGGCAGCGTGTCCCTGATGGTGCAGGCGCTGCGCAGTCTGCCAGACCGCAATGCCGAGGAGGAAACCGCCCTGCTTCAGCAAGCGCTTGAAGCGCCGGTGGCACCGCCGATTTCCCCACGGGGAAATCCGGCACGCGGCAGGCCCGTCAGCCGGGGCAAGACCAGCCTGCGCCTGACCCGGCCCGAAGGTGAGCTGCGCTGCACGGCCTCGCCGGGGAAGGTGGAGTTCCGGCTCGACACCGACTTTTCCGTCATCGAACGCGCAAGGCTGGAGGCGGCGGTGGAGGCCTTCTTCGCGGCGCTTGACCGGGGATAACACATCAGCCTAGCGCATCCTGAGGTGCTGAACCTTCGCACCTCAGGATGCCCGTGGCCGCTTTACAGCCCCGCAGCCTTGGTCAAATTGACCCGGAAGCGATCTCTGCGACGCTGATACCGTCGGGTCATTTCGGCCGAAGCGTGGCCCAGTTGCTTCTGGATGTAGCGCTCGTCCACCTCGGCTG
>CANBRQ010000054.1 GCA_947371955.1 Paracoccaceae bacterium
CGGATGAACCTGCCGATGAACATCTACACGCAATGGTACTGGAAGATCGACCTGCACAACCTCTTCCACTTCCTCCGCCTGCGCGCCGACCCCCACGCCCAAATGGAAATCCGCGTCTACGCCGACGAGATTTGCCGTCTGGTGAAGGATTGGGTGCCCTTGGCCTACGCCGCCTTCGAGGACTACCGGATGGGAGGCGTGAATTTGAGCGGCAAGGCGGTCGCGGTGCTGAAACGGCGTCTGGCCGGGGAGGTTGTCGATCAGGAAGGGAGTGGGATGAGCAAGGGGGAATGGCGGGAGTTTTGTGAGGTGTGGGGGTGAGGGAATGGTCACTTTATCTGGCTCCGCTCTTTTGCGAAGATTATTGTTCACCTTATTCCTTCTTTCGTCGTTCTGGATGTCGCCAAGTTTCACAAGAGCAGAGGTTATAAGCAAGTACGCTCCCTGGTATGTAGACTCCAATAGTCCACACGTGTTCATGCTTTCCGGAGAAGTCGATGATGGAACAGCGCTCAACTTCGAGCGAGCAGTTTCTGACTTTGGCCCTCCGAACCTGCTTATGCTCTCGAGCATTGGCGGATTGGTTAATGAAGCACTCCTTGTTGCGCGACACGCTCATGAAATGGGCACCAATACTTTGGTGCCTGCTGGTGCCGAGTGCTATTCGGCATGTTCTTTGATATTTCTATCTGGCAAAGCCCGTGTAGTTGACGGAAAGCTGGGTGTTCATCAAATCAGCTCAGAGAATAACGATCTTCGATCAGGTCAGCTGACTATTGCGGTCATGTTGGAGATTCTTGGTAAATTTGATGTGCCAAATGAACTCATTGTGGACATGTTAGGGACGCCGCCGGACCAGATCTATATTATCACTGATGAAGATCGGCTGAAATTTGGTTTTTATCTTCGCAGTGAAACGGAGAGGGCTGCGGCCGGCGGTGAGTCAATGGAGCAAAGGGCGGCTGCTTTCATCATCAATTATAATCAGGTTTGGTCTGCCGAAAACTACGTAGCACTGGATTCAATTTCTGCTTTTTATCCCGATAGCCTGCAATATTTTGGCAAGATCAGGTCGAAAGCCGATGTTATGGGCGACAAGAAAGCATTTGCCTTACGTTGGCCGAAACGCTCCTACTCAGTTGACGGAAGCACCATATCGGCTTCATGCGTCGGAGACACCTGTCATGTTTCGGGGAACGTAACATGGAACGCGGAGTCCCCAGAGAGGGGAAAGAAATCTGTTGGTGTAGCGCTTGAACAGTTCGTGCTTTCGTTTAACGGGGACCAGTTATTGATTACGGAAGAAGATGGGCAAGTTCTGAAACGATACTAGCCAGCAAGCGTAGGTCGGGGCGTGCCCCGACTCTATCCTCCCCGACTCTATCCTCCCCGGCTCTCCCCTCCCGCAATCGCCCCCCAACCGCGCCATAGGGATTGACCGGTGGCAGAGTCGGGGCACGCCCCGACCTACGCAGCGCCATGGAAAACTGCCCCTTGATCTCGCGCCACCGCCCCGAGAAATCCGCGTCCCCTTCGGGCAAGGTCCACACACAATGCATATGGTCCGGAAGCACCACCCAGGCATCGATCGCGAAGGGCCGTTTGGCGCGGGTGACCCGCACGGCCTCGCGCAAGACCGCCACCTCTCGCGTCAGCAGATCCGACCTGCGGTCAACCAGAACCACCGTGAAGAACACGGTGGCGCCGGGCTGTTTCGGACGGGTGTAATGCGACATGCCCCACCCTGGCAAAGCCTGGTTAACAAAGTGTTGCCACCTTGACAGCCCTTAACAAAGCGTTAGGTGATCGGCCCGCGCGTCGGTACAGATGCCAGACGGATGCCATACGGATAACCGACGCAAAACCGACAGCGGATTCCAAGGAACCAAGCGATGATCCTTTACGGACTTTCCACCTGTGATGTGACGAAAAAGGCGCTGAAAGCGCTGGAGCGGGCGGGCAAGGATGTGACCTTCCGCGACGTGCGGGCCGCGCCGCTGACCGAGGCCGAGATCGACGCCATCCTCACCGAGTTCGACGACAAGGCCGTAAACAAGCAGTCCACGACCTACCGCAGCTTCTCGCCCTTCCTGCGCGAAAGCCAGCCCGAGGCGCAGATTGCTGCCCAGCCGACCGTGATGAAGCGCCCCATCATTCAGGACGGGGCCACTTGGTATATCGGTTGGGACGCCGAAACCGAAGCTAAAACAACGGCTTAAAGAATCCGCAGATCGCCGGCCGACTGCTTGCCATCGCGGCCGGACTGCAGTTCGAAGCCGATCTTCTGGTTCTCGTTCAACCCTTTCAGACCGGCGCGTTCCACCGCCGAGATATGCACGAAGACGTCCTTGCCGCCGTCATCCGGCGCAATGAAGCCATAACCCTTGGTCGCGTTAAACCACTTCACGGTGCCCGTCGGCATGCCGCTTCTCCCATTCTACCCCTCCCGTGGCGATATTGCCCCGGGCCGTGCGGCCAGGTGTTTCTTGGCCTTCACGAGGGAGGCGGTCAGAAATTGGTCGTCACAAAGTTATGATGCCAAAGGTTAAACGAAAATCAAGTGGAACCTTGAAAACATGGCTTTTTCGCCGATCAGATGACGGAAACCAGGCCATTGCCGTGCAATAGCAGGGTCAGGATAGCGGTAAGGTCAAGGTTTTCCGGGGCGGCTGACAGGGCCCGCCCCAAGCTTTGCCCATCCAGCAGGGCGCCGAGGAACCGGCCACCGCCAGCGGGCAGAGGATGCGGGATGGCGTCGAAACCGGGGCGCAGGACAACAACATCTGTGCTTTCGGTCGGGGGCAAGGGCGCCTCGCCGCCGGTGGTCCAGATCGACCAGATCGGCCAGTCTGACCGGATCAGGCGCAGCGCGGGGGCCAGGGTCACGCGATGCGTCTCGGTCAGCGCGGCGAAGGCATCGGGGGGAATTGGGGTGGCATCGGCGGCATGGTAGCTTTCGCGCAAGGCCTGCTCCAGTGCTGCGAGGTCGGACAGATAGGGCAGGGATTGCGCAGGCGCGAAGGTCCGCAGGAAGGCCGGGAAATCAATGCCATAGAGCATCAGCAACGGGTTGCGGGGTGGATGCTGCCGAACGAAGACGCGGGCCATTGCGGTGAAGAAATCGCTTCCAACCAAGCGGCGGGTCACTGGAAAACCCTCTTCCAGCGCTTTGATCAGGCTATGCGTTACGTTGTTCCGATGGATGGCAAAGCGAGGCTGCGGCACGGCGTCCGCCTCAAGCAAAGCGGCGGCAAGGCGGGCATGCGTCATGACGCCGCCATCAGACGGGCGGCGCGGGTGGCCTCTCCGGTGAGGGTTGGCCAGTCGGGCACATCATTGTCCCATTCGATCAGGGTGGGACGGCGGCCGTGACGCAGGACTTGGGCATAAAGCTGCCAGACCGGATCGGCAACAGGGGCGCCGTGGTCGTCGATCAGCAAGGGTTGGCCTGCTGCATCCACCTCGGCCCGGTGTCCGCCAAGGTGGATTTCTTCTACCAGATCAATAGGATAGGATGCCAAATAGGCCGCCGGATCATACCCTATGTTCACGCCCGACACCTGCACGTTGTTCACATCCAGCAGCAAGCCACAGCCCGTCCTGCGGCAGATTTCGCGCAAGAACTCCACCTCGGGCCAGTCACTTTCCGGAAAGGCCATGTAGCTGGAGGGATTCTCCAGCAGCATCCTGCGGCCCAGTCTGTCTTGCGTCTGGCTGACATGGCCCGCCACGCGGGTCAGGGTTTCATCCGTGTAGGGCAGGGGGAGGAGGTCGTTGAACCAGATGCCCTCATGGCTGGACCATGCCAGATGCTCGGAAAAGCTGGCCGGTTGCAGGCGGTCGCAAAGCTGCTTCAGGCGGGTCAGGTGGTCGTGGTCCAACGGGCTTTCGCCGCCAATCGACAGGCCCACGCCGTGAACCGAGATCGGGAAACGCTCCGCCAGATGACGCAGTTGTGCTTGCGGGCGGCCGCCGTCGCCCATGTAGTTCTCGGCATGGATCTCCAGCCATTCCACCGGGCCGGGGTCATCCAGAAGCGCTTGAAAATGCTGGGGTTTGAAGCCGACACCGGGGCGGGGTGGCAGCATCTCAGGCCTTCGGCAGATCGCGGGTCAACGGGGTAAGGGACCCGATCCGTGGCGTGCCGTCCATGAGTTTGGGCAGGCTCAGCGTCAGGCAGGTGCCCTTGGGCACCAGCTTCCACTCATCGCCCTGATAGTCGACTTTCGAGGTCCCGGCACAGCTTGTCCCGGCCCCTGCAGCGCAATCGTTCTGCCCGGCCAGGGCAACGCCGAAGCACTTCTCTTGCGGTTGATCCGCCTGCGCGCCATGCGCCGCGAGGGCTGCCGCGACGGCAAGGGCAAGGGTTGTGGCATGTGACATCGAAGCCTCCGGGGTAGGTCAGGACGCGAGGATAACCTGTCCCCCGCGTCCTTGCCAATCACGTCATGCGGAGGGCGGCAGCGCCTCGAACCCAAGGGTCGACAGCACTGCATCCAGGGTCATCGAGTCGGTCCGGGATTCGCCCAGACGACGGACGGAGACCGAACGCTCCTCGACTTCCTTCATGCCGATCGCCAGCAGGACCGGAACCTTGCCCAAGCTGTGCTCGCGCACCTTGTAGTTGATCTTCTCGTTCCGGATATCGGCTTCGGCCCGCACGCCCAGCTTCTTCAGGGCGTTTACCACCTCGTGCACATAGGCGTCAGCGTCCGAGACGATGGACGCCACAACAACCTGACGCGGTGCCAGCCAGAAGGGGAACTTGCCGGCATAGTTTTCGATCAGGATGCCGATAAACCGTTCAAAAGACCCAAGAACCGCCCGGTGCAGCATGTAGGGCATGTGCTTGGCACCGTCCTCGCCGACATATTCCGCCCCCAGACGCGCGGGCAGTTGCGCGTCGACCTGGAAGGTGCCGCACTGCCATTGCCGGCCGATGGCGTCGGTCAGCTTGAAGTCCAGCTTCGGACCATAGAAGGCACCGTCGCCGGGGTTGATCTGGTAGGGCAGGCCAAGATGGGTGATGGCCGAGGTCAAAGCGCCTTCCACCTTGTCCCATTGCTCATCCGTGCCGATGCGGACTTCGGGGCGGGTCGACAGCTTGATCTCGAAGCTGTCAAAGCCAAGGTCCTTGTAGACCGAGGACAAAAGCTGAATGAAACCAGCGCATTCGCTTTCGATCTGGTCTTCGGTACAGAAAATGTGGGCGTCGTCTTGCGTGAAGCCGCGCACCCGCATCAGGCCGTGCATCGAGCCGGACGATTCATAGCGGTGGCACGATCCGAATTCCGCCAGGCGCAGCGGCAGATCCCGGTAGGATTTCAGACCCTGGTTGAAGACCTGCACATGGCAGGGGCAGTTCATCGGCTTCAGGGCATTGATGCGCTTTTCCTTGGCACCCTCTTCGTCGACTTCGACGATGAACATGTTCTCGCGGTAGGCTTCCCAGTGGCCGGATTTCTCCCACAGAACCCGGTCAACCACTTGAGGCGTGCGGATTTCCTTGTAGCCGGCTGTCCGCAGACGCCCGCGCATGTAGTCTTCCAGATTGCGCCAGATCTGCCAGCCGTTCGGGTGCCAGAAGACCATGCCGGGGGCTTCATCCTGCAGGTGGAACAACTCCATCTCGCGCCCGAGCTTGCGATGGTCGCGCTTTGCGGCCTCCTCCAGTATGGTCTGGTGAGCCTTCAGGTCGTCGCGGTTCTTGAAGGCGAGGCCGTAGATGCGCTGCAGCATCGGGCGCGTGGAATCCCCAAGCCAGTAGGCGCCGGCGACATGGGTCAGCTTGAAGGCATCGGCTGGAACCTGACCCGTGTGCTGCAGGTGCGGGCCGCGGCACAGGTCTTGCCAAGCCCCATGCCAGTACATCCGCAGATCCTCGCCCTCGGGGATGCGGTTGATCAGTTCGACCTTAAAGGGCTCGCCCCGCTCTTCGTAATAGGCGATGGCGCGGGCGCGGTCCCAAGTTTCCGTCTTCACTGGATCGCGAGCGTTGATGATCTGCTTCATCTTCGCTTCGATCTGGCCGAGGTCTTCGGGCGTGAAGGGCTCGGCGCGGTCGAAGTCGTAGAACCAGCCATAGTCGCGGACCGGGCCGATGGTGACCTTCACATCCGGCCAGATTTCCTGCACGGCGCGGGCCATGATATGGGCAAGGTCGTGGCGAATCAGTTCCAGCGCCTGCGCGTCATCGGCCATGGTGTGGATGGCGATGGAGCCGTCGGTCGTGATCGGCCATTGCAGGTCATAGTGCATGCCATTGACGGTGGCGGAGATGGCTTTCTTGGCCAGCCCGGGCGCGATGGAGGCCGCCACTTCGGCAGCGGTCACGCCGGCGGAATACTCACGCCGGGCACCATCGGGAAATGTCAGGGAAATCTGTGACGTGTGGGACATGGCCCTCTCCTCGTCATTTTGGCGCCTACCAAGCGCCCGGTTGCGGGTTCGTGGGCGGGGTTTTGACCGCTGGGGCGGGGCTTGTCAATCTGGACCGTGCAATTGGTTGGATTGCACGCGTGCAATCGGGTGCAGGGCATTGATGTGGAATGATAATCTGATTTTCGTTAACCCTTCTTTAGAACATTGCGCGACGTCCCCGGCTCTGTCAGGCTTGCGCCAAGGGGCAGGAGGGGCAAGATGCGCACGTTCGCCGAAATTCTGAAGATCGCCGCAGACCGCAAGGGCGGGGTGGAGGCTGTCATGGCCGGGGTGCCTGCGGTCAAGACGGCCGATAACCTTGCGGCCATTCCTGACACGCTTTGGCTGGCAGAAATGGCGCGGTACATTTTTCAGGCCGGGATCAGCTGGAAGGTCGTCGAAAGCAAGTGGCCGGGGATTGTCGAGGCGTTTGACGGCTTCAATCCCGCCAGTGTGGCCATGATCGAGGGCGACCGGCTGGACGATCTGCTGGGGGACACCCGCGTGATCCGGTCTGGTCCGAAGCTCGTGGCGATCCGGGATAATGCGGTGTTTATCCAAAGGATTGCGGCGGAGGTCGGGAGTTTCGGGCGGAAGGTCGGGGACTGGCCCGCCGCCGATTACGTGGGACTGCTGACATGGCTGGGCAAGGAGGGCAGCCGGTTGGGCGGCTCGACCGGGCCATACATGCTGCGGGCCATGGGCAAGGAAAGCTTCATCCTGTCGCGCGATGTCGTAACACGGCTGGAGGCGGAGGGTGTGGTCGATGGGCCACCGACCTCGGCTAAGGCGATGAAGGCGGTGCAGGCGGCGTTTGATGTCTGGGCGCGGGAAAGCGGGCAGAGCCTGACCGCGATCAGCCGGGTGCTGGCGCAAAGCATCGGGGCTGCGGAGGCGGAGGAGTGAGCACGCTGCTCTCGCCCAAGGGTTGGCCGCTGGCGTTTGTGCAGGTGCCGGGTGAGGGACCGGGGATTGTGTTCCTCGGCGGTTATCGGTCCGACATGACCGGCACCAAGGCCGTGGCTTTGGAGGCTTGGGCCAAGGCGCGGGGCCGGGCTTTTCTGCGGTTTGACTATTCCGGGCATGGGCAATCGGGTGGCGATTTCAATGCTTTGGGGATTGGTGACTGGTTCGCGGATGCTCAGGCGGCTTTGGCCTTGACCGAGGGCCGACAAGTGCTGGTCGGCTCATCAATGGGCGGCTGGATGGCCTTGCTGCTGGCGCGTTCCATGCCGGAGCGGGTGGCGGGCTTGGTCGGCATCGCGGCGGCACCGGATTTCACCGAGGACTCTTTGCTGCCCAGTCTGACCCCTGAAGAACGGGCGGGTATAGCAGAGACGGGCCGGATCGAACGACCTTCGGCCTATTCGGCGGAACCTTACGTGTTCACAAGGGAACTGCTGGAGCAGGGCCGCGCCAATCTGGTGTTGCGCAGCACGCTAAACCTGCCGTTTCCCACGCGTTTCCTGCAAGGGTCGGCGGATGAAGATGTGCCGCCTGCGGTGGCTGTCCGGCTGTTCAACCACGCCACGGGCCCAGACATTCGCCTGACGATAGCAAAGGGGGCGGATCATCGCTTTTCCACCCCCGCTTGCCTTCAGATGATCGAAACCGCCGTGGCGGAGGTTTCCGCTTAGGATTTGGTCGTCCGGCGGATCGGCGTCACCACCGAAGCAGCAGCCTCGGCTGCCTTGGGCGCTTGGGTTTGCGGAGAAGTCGCTTCGACAGGCTTTGCAGCTTCGACCGGCTCAGGTGTCTGGATCGGCGCGGCCTTGGTGGGTTCGGCGGGCATTACCGTCTCGAACGGCTTGGCGGCTTCAACTGGCTTGACCGCTTCGACCGCCTTGTAAGTCTCGACCGGGGTGGCCTTGGCGGGTTCTGCGGGCTTCATCGCCTCGACCGGCTTCGGGGGGGCGGCGGATTTGACGAGGTCCGTGGCCTTCACCAGCTCTGCCGCGACGGGTTGCGGTTCAGCGGGCTTGACCGCGACTTCCGGGGCCTTTGCCGCGACGGGTGCGGCCACGGCGACTGGCTTCTCTGCCACGGCCGATTTGACGAACACGGCTTTCGCAGCAACGGGTTTCGCCGCCGCGCCATGGGCATCGATGAAGCCCAGCACCAACGGACGGATGTTCAGGCGCCAGCTTTTGCCCGCGAAGATCCCGTAGTGGCCGGCGTCAGGCTCCAGATGCTGGGTCTTTTTCGTGGAGGGCAGGCCGGTCAGCATCTTCAGCGCGGCAACGCATTGGCCGGGGGCAGAGATATCGTCCTTCTCCCCCTCGACCGTCATCACGGCGACGCTCTTGATGGCGCCGATGTCGACCTTCTTGCCGGCCACCATGAACTCGTTCTTGGCAATCTCGCGGTTCTTGAAGATGCGTTCCACCGTCGACAGGTAGAATTCCGCCGTCATGTCCATCACGGCGAGGTATTCGTCATAGAAGCGGTTGTGGGCGTCGTGGTCCGAGGCTTCACCGCGCGCCACGCGCATGATCTGTTCCTGGAACGCCTTGGCGTGGCGTTCGCCGTTCATCGAGATGAAACCGGCCAGTTGCAGAAGGCCCGGGTAGACCATCCGGCCCGCGCCCTTGTATTTGAAACCGACGCGCTGGATCGCCAGTTGTTCAAGCTGGCCCATGGTGACACGGCTGCCGAAGTCGGTGACATCGGTTGCCGCAGCGTCCGGATCAACCGGGCCGCCGATCAGGGTCAAGGTATGGGGCTGGGCGTCAGGGTCTTCGGCGGCAAGATAGGCGGTGGCGGCAAGGGTCAGCGGGGCGGGCTGGCAGACGGCGATCACATGGCTGTCAGGCCCCAGATGCCGCATGAATTCAACGAGGTAGAGCGTGTAATCCTCGATATCGAACTTCCCGGCGCTGACCGGAATGTCACGCGCATTGTGCCAGTCCGTCACATAAACGTCGGCATCGGGCAGTAGGCTCAGCACCGTAGACCGTAGCAGCGTGGCGTAATGTCCAGACATCGGCGCCACGACGAGGATCTTGCGCGCCATCGGGTCGCGCCGGCGGACCGCGAAGTGGATCAGGTTGCCGAAGGGCTTCTCGACCACGGTCACAACGTCGACAAGGTGATCCTGACCGGTGGGCCCCACGATGGAGCGGATGCCCCAGTCGGGCTTGGCGCTCATCCGGCCAAAGCTGCGCTCGGCCACCTCGCCCCAGGCGGCGGTCAGGCCGATCATCGGGTTCATCGACAGGGCGAAAGCCGGGTAAGAGGCCATGGCCCGCGCGGTCGCCCCTGCCCATTCGCTGGTGTTGCGAAAGCTTTCCATCCAGTCGTATGTGGCCATATACTTCATGAGGCGTCCTTGCGATGCTGGGGTGCGGTCCATCGGTCGCATGGCGACCGGGACCGGCGGGGAATATGCTGCACAGCAGCGAGAATAGAGGCGAAAGTTTAACATGACAACCGACGACATTGACGCACATGCAAAGTTGGCGCGGTTGACCGAAAATCTTTCGAAGGTTGAACATCTGTCGGCGCGTTTGATGCAGGCGATGGCTGCGCGCCAGCCGCATGATCAGGCGCTGGATGGGCCCGGCAACGAGGTCTACATGAAGGCGGCTACGGCCTACCTTGCCGGTATGATGCAAAACCCCGCCAAGGTGATGGAACAGCAGGTCGCCTATTGGGGCAAGACGATGCAGGCCTACGTGGCGGCCCAGCAGGCCTTGGTGACCGGGGCGGCTCCGCCGGCGGAACCCACCAAGGACCGCCGCTTTTCGAACCCCTTGTGGGACACCAACCCGGCCTTCCACTACCTCAAGCAGCAATACCTTCTGAATGTCGAATCCGTGCAGAACGCGCTGGCCGATATGGAAGGCATCGACCCCGATGACCGCAAGCGGGTGGAGTTCTTCACCCGTCAGATCGTCGACATGTTCGCGCCAACCAACTTCCTCGGCACCAATCCGGATGCTCTGGAAAAGGCGCTTGCGACCGATGGGCAAAGCCTTGTGCAGGGGCTGGAAAACCTCGTGCGGGACATGGAGGCCAATGCGGGCAACCTTTCGGTGACCCTGTCCGACCGCGAGGCTTTTACGGTGGGCGGCAACATCGCGACCACACCGGGTGCTGTCGTGTTCCGCAACCACCTGTTCGAGTTGATCCAATACACGCCGATGACGGAAACGGTCCACAAGACCCCGCTGCTGATCTTCCCGCCGTGGATCAACAAATTCTACGTGATGGACATGAAGCCCGCGAATTCGTTGATCCGCTGGATTGTCGAACAGGGCTTCACCCTGTTCGTGGTCAGCTGGGTCAACCCGGATGCGTCTTATGCCGACATCACGATGGACGACTACATCCGCGACGGCTTTCTGACCGCGATGGCGGAGACGCGACGTGCGACGGGCGAGGCGCAGATCAACTGCATCGGCTATTGCATTGCGGGCACCACTTTGGGCCTGACCTTGGCGCATCTGGAAAAGGCCGGGGACCATTCGGTCAACGCGGCCACTTTCTTCACCACACTGACGGATTTCTCTGATTCGGGTGAGGTCGGCGTGTTCCTCGCCAATGACTTCGTCGACGGGATTGAACGGCAGGCCAAGGTCGATGGCATGCTCTCAAAAGCCTATATGAGCCGGACTTTCAGCTTCCTGCGCTCCAACGACCTGATCTACCAACCTGCCATCAAAAGCTACATGCTGGGCGAGGCGCCGCCGGCGTTTGACCTTTTGTACTGGAACGGTGACGGCACCAATCTGCCGGCCAAGATGGCCATCGAATACCTGCGCGGGCTCTGTCAGGACGACGGCTTTGCCAAAGGAACGTTCAACGTCTTTGGCCGCCCGGTGAAGCTGTCGGATGTGAAACTGCCGCTCTGCGCCATTGCCTGCGAGACGGACCATATTGCCCAGTGGAAGGGCAGTTTCAATGGAATCAAACAGATGGGTTCGAAGGACAAGACCTTCATCCTGTCGCAGTCCGGCCATATCGCGGGGATTATCAACCCGCCCGCCAAGGGCAAATATGGCCACTATAGCAACGGAACTCCCGAAGGCGCGCCCGAGGATTGGCTGAAGGGCGCGACGTTCAATGCAGGCTCGTGGTGGCCGCGCTGGCGCGATTGGCTGGCCGCGAAGTCGGGCCAGCAGGTCCCGGCGCGAGAGCCCGGAAATGGCCCCTTGCCCGTTCTGTGCGCCGCGCCCGGCACCTATGTTACGGCGATTCCCAAGGCCTGATCACGCATTTCGTGATACCCGCTATGCGGCTATTGCGGCGCTGCGTCGCAGAATGTTCACTTGAAATGCTGCACTGCAGCATGTATATAGAGCTCACAAGAAACGGGATTGGACCCGCTTCAGCAAGGAGAGCATGAAATGACCAAGACCCCCGATTTCACCAAAGTTATGCAAGACATGATGGCGTCCTTCCCGGTTGACGCTTCGGCGTTCCAGAACGCCTTCAAAACCCAAGCTGCTTTCGGCGAAAAGCTGACCAGCGTCGCCTTGGAAGCTGCGCAGAAATCGACCGAGATCTCGTCCAAGTGGGCCAAAGAAGCGCTGGCCAAGCTTTCGGCCGCCTCCAAAGCCAAAGCCGAACCGGCTGACTACACCAAAGCCGCCACCGATTTCGCCTCGGCCGCTGCCGAGATCGCGTCCGAACACATGGCCGCTTTCGCTGAAGTTGCCAAGAAGGTTCAGGCCGACACCGTTGAACTGCTGCTCGCCGCTGGCAAGGACGCTTCCGTGGAAGCCACCGCCGCCGTGAAGAAAGCCACCGACGAGGCGACCGCCGTTGCCAAGAAGGCCACCGCTGCTGCCGCTGCCAAGTAATCGGACGCGAAGCTTTCGATTGTGACACTTATTCGGGGGCGGGCCGCAAAGCCCGCCCTTTCTTTTATTCTGCACCTCGCCTAAGCTTCTCTGCACCGCAATAAGTTTCGGAGAGAGCACCATGGCTGAAACGGCAAAACCGCTGCTGATCAAGCGCTATGCAAGCCGCAGGCTCTATAACACCGAAACCTCGGATTATGTGACGTTGGAGGATATCGCGGGATTCATCCGCGCGGGCCGTGAAGTGCAGATCATCGACCTGAAATCCGGTGACGACCTGACGCGCCAGTATCTGCTGCAGATCGTGGCGGAACATGAATCGAAGGGCGACACGGTTTTGCCGACCAACGTGCTGACCGATCTGGTGCGGGCCTATACGACCAACATCCAGTCCGTCGTGCCGCAGTTTCTGGCGGCCAGCTTCGAGATGCTGCGCGACGGCCAGTCCAAGGTGCTGGAAAACCTGACCGTTATTCCGAACCCGCTGCATTCGATGCCAGGCTTTGATGCGATGAGGAAGCAGCAGGAGGCCTTCATGAAGACCATGATGGGCGGCTTGCCTTGGCCTAGCACCAAGCCCGAGACCGAAGGTGCCGCCGAAGCGCCCGAGGACTTGGCCGAGATCAAGCGCCAGGTCGCCGAACTGCAGCAAAAGCTGTCCAAGCTGTAACGTCTGACCTGAACCGGAGGCTGGATTTTGCCCGATCCACAGGGACGCGTGACGCTTTGGGGGATCGAAAGCTTTCTGGCCGTGGCCGAGGAGGGCGCGATTTCCGCTGCCGCCCGCCGCTTGGGCGTCAGCCCCTCGGCCATCAGCCAACAGATCACCGGGCTGGAGGCGGCGCTTGGCTCGCCGCTTCTGGATCGTTCGGCCCGCCCTATGGTGCTGACCCCCGGTGGTCAAATGTTCCGCCGCCACGCCCAGACCATCCTGAATGCCGAAGCCGAGGCGCGGGCTGATCTGGCGATGGCAGACCTATCCGGCCTGACCACCCTGCGCCTTGGCATGATCGAGGATTTCGATGCTGAGGTGACGCCTGCCCTGCTGACCGCCCTTGCGCAAGACCTGCGCGGCTGCCGCTTTCTGCTGGAGACGGGGGCCAGCCACCGCCTGCTCGATCAGTTAGAAGCCCGCGCGCTGGATGTCATCGTTGCCGCCGATCAAGGCACGGAAGGTGGTGAGGAAGGCTGGCGAGAGGTGCATCCGATCCTTTCCGAACCCTTCGTCGCGGTCACGCCGCAGGGCCGCGAATTGAAAGAGGGCGGCATCGAGGGCCTGCCGCTGATCCAATACACCGCCCGCCACCTGATGGGCCGCCAGATCGCCGCACATCTGGCACGACAGAACCTGCGCCCCGCGCATCGCTTTGAACTGGATAGCTATTCCGCAATTCTGGCCATGGTGGCGCAGGGCGAGGGCTGGACGATCCTGACCCCTCTGGCGCTGCACCATGCCGCACGTTTCCGCCCATCGGTGTCAGTGGCGCCGTTGCCCTTCGCGCCATTGGACCGCAGCCTTTCGCTGTCCGCTCGGGCAGGGGTACTGCGCGACATCCCCGCGCAGGTTGCCGTGCGGCTGCGCGGCCTTGTCAATGAACAGGTCTTAAAGCCGGCCTTGCGCGATTGGCCGTGGATGCAACCGAGCCTGCGGCTGTTATAGGTAGGATGGGCCATTGGCCCATGCCGCCCCTTAGCCCTTCACATCCATCGCCGCATCAACCAGCGCCGAGGCGATGAAATCCAGTTCCGCTTCCGTCAACCGCGTCGGAAGCCGCACGTCGCAGGCGCGCATCAGCATGGCGCGGGTCTGCGGCAGGTCGGGCTGCTCGCCCAGAAACTGCCAGTTCCAGAAGGCGCGGGCATTGTCGGCACTTAGCCCGAAGACCTGCACCGTCACGCCGCGCTCTTTTGCGCGGGTCTGGAAGCGGCGCGCTTCGTCATCCGTCCAGGTGCCCGCCAGATTGAACTGGATCGAGTCCGGCGCGCGTTCCTCTGGCGGCAGGGCAGGGGGCACCGCCAGCCAGCCGCATTCGTTCAGCCGCGAAGCCACCCGGTCGTGGCCGGCGCGGCCCTTGGCCACCCGGCCCGCCACTTCCGGCAGTTGCGGGCGGATCACAGCCGCCGACAGGTTCTGCATCCGCATGTTGTACAATGGCAGCCTGTTCTGCCACTGCATGAAGCTGTTCTGCAGGCCCGGGTGCTTCTTCCAATTGTGCTCGTAAGCGCCCGACATGATGATGCAGCGCGCCGCGAGTTCCGCATCGTCGGTGATCAGCATGCCACCTTCGCCCGCATTGACCAGTTTGTAGGACTGGAAGGAGAAGCAGCCGATCTTGCCGATTGTACCGATCTTGCGGCCATGCCACTCGGTCCCCAAAGAATGCGCTGCATCCTCGATCACCGGAATGCCTGCCGCGTCGCAGAGGTCCAGAATGGCATCCATGTCCGAGGTGTGCCCGCGCATATGGCTGATCAGCACGGCATCGGCACCCGGCAGCTTGGCTGCGAAGTCGTCCATGTCGACGCGGTAGTTCTTGCCCACTTCGACCAGAACCGGCACGCAATCGGCGTGCAGCACGGCCGAAGGCACTGCGGCGAAGGTAAAGGCCGGGATCAGGACCTTGGCGCCACGCGGAAGGTCCAGCGCCTTCAGCGACAGGAACAGCGCCGCCGAGCAGGAGGACACGGCCAAGGCGAAGCGAGAGCCCATCAGTTCGGCAAACTCACGCTCCAGCATTGCGACTGGCGCACCTTCTGGGGCTGTGTAACGGAACAGGTCGCCCGAGATCAAAAGCCGCTCGATCTCGGCCATGGCCGAGGCCGGGATCGGTTCCGCATCATAAACATTGGGGGCGATTGCCTGTCCGTCATGTGCCATGGTCACAGCTTTCCTGAAACTCTTCTTTAGGAAAGCTGTAAACCTGAGGAAAGTGACAAGCCAGTGACAAAAATTGACCAGCGGCGAAATCCGCCGAAAGTATTTGAATTGTTGCCGTTAGACACCCAATCGGTCGCGCAGGGAATACCAGGTCATCGCCAGCACCAGCATGGGCCAGCGCAAAGCCGGGCCGCCGGGGAAGGCGGTTTGCGGTATGCTGGCCATCACATCGAAGCGCTCGTTCTGCCCTGCCACCGCCTCGGCCAGCACGCGGCCCGCCAGCGTGGCCATGGCGACACCGTGGCCGGAATAGCCGGACGCCGACAGCACATTCTCTGCCGGTCGGGCAAAGCAGGGCATCCGGTTCATCGTGATGGCCAGCGTACCGCCCCAAGCGTAGTCGATCTTCACATCGACCAGTTGCGGGTAAATCGCCAGCATCGGTTTGCGCACGGTCTTGACGATGTCGGGGAAGCGGTAGCCATAGGTCTCGCCGCCGCCGAACAGCAGGCGATTGTCCTCGGATAGACGCCAGTAGTTTACAACGAACTTGGTGTCGGCCACAGCGACGGGTTGCGACAGGATCTCGCGTGCGCGGTCCCCCAAGGGCGCGGTCGCGACGATGAAATTGTTGATCGGCATGACCCGCGCCGCCACCGAGGGGTTCAGCCCGCCGAGGTAGCCGTTGCAGGCGAGGATGACATGACCTGCCCGCACCAGCCCCTTTGCGGTGCGCACGACGGGTTTTGGGCCCGGCTCCACCGCTGTGACCTCGGACCTTTCAAACAGCCGCGCGCCCGCATCACCCGCAGCCTTCGCCAACCCCAAAGCGTAGTTGAGCGGGTGGACATGGCCTGCATCGCGGTCAAGCACACCGCCCTTGAAGGCTTTGGAGCCGATCAGCCGCCCGATCCCCTCGCGGTCCAGCGGCTCCAGATGCTTGTAGCCATAGGCTTTTTCCAGCTTGGCGGCATAGGCCGTGGCGGATTTGACCTCGGCGTCGTGCCAGCACGCCTCGATGATGCCGGGATGGAAGGTGACCGGCATGGCGTGGTCGCGGATCAGGGATTTGACGAGGCCCTTGGCCTCTTCGGCCAGTGCCCAAAGGCGAAAGGCCGAGATCCGGCCCACTTCGGCCTCTAGCCAATCCTGATCCTGCCGTTGACCTGACCCAACCTGCCCGCCGTTGCGTCCCGATGCGCCAAAGCCCATGCGGTGCGCTTCCAGCAGGATGACGGAATAGCCCTTCTGCGCCAGATGCAGCGCAGCCGACAAGCCGGTATAGCCGCCGCCGACGATGCAGACATCTGCCTGATGCTCGCCCTCCAAGGCCGGTAGGGTGGCAAATGGCGTGGCGGTGGCCGCATAGAAAGACGGGGGATACTCCCCCGGCCGGTCATTCACATGCAGCAGGTTCATACGTTCAACAGCAGATGCTGACGCTCCCACGGCGAGATCACCTGCAGGAACTCTTTGTATTCATTGCGCTTGACGGATTCGTAGACCTTGCAGAAATCCTCGCCCAGCACGCCGACCAGGGCCGTATCCGCCCCCAGCAGGTCCAGCGCATCGCCAAGGTTTGACGGGATGTCGTCGCTGTCGATATAGGCGTTCGATTTGAACTCGGGCCGGGGCTGCTTCTTCTCCATTAGACCCAGATAGCCGCAGGCCAAGGTGGCCGCGATACCAAGATAGGGGTTGCAATCCATCCCGGGCAAACGGTTCTCGATCCGGCGACCCGCCGGGGAGGAGATCGGTATCCGCAAGCCGGTCGTCCGGTTGTCGCGGCCCCATTCCAGATTGATCGGCGCCGAGAAATCCGGAACATAGCGGCGATAGCTGTTCACATAGGGTGCCAGAACCGCGATGGCGCCGGTCAAGTGGTTCTGCATGCCGGCGATGAAGTGCAGGAAGGCTTCCGTCTCCTCGCCCTTCTTTTCGGAAAAGATGTTCTTGCCGCTGCGGGTATCGACCACCGAGGTGTGGATATGCATCGCTGACCCCGGTTCCCCGGCAATCGGTTTGGCCATGAAGGTTGCAAAGCAATCGTGCCGCATCGCGGCCTCGCGGATCAGGCGCTTGAAGAAGAAGACGTCGTCGGCAAGCCGCACCGGATCGCCGTGTTCAAGGTTGAGTTCAATCTGACCCGCACCGCCTTCCTGAAGGATGCCGTCGATTTCAAGGCCTTGCGCCTCGGCATAGTCATAGATGTCGTCAATGACCTTGCCGTATTCGTCAACGGCGGACAGGGAGTAAGCCTGCTTGCCCGCAGCTTTGCGGCCCGAGCGGCCCATCGGCGGTTCGACCGGCATGTTGGGGTCGATGTTGCGGGCGGTCAGGAAGAATTCCATCTCGGGCGCGACCACCGGGGTCCAGCCCTGATCGTTATAGAGGCCCACGATGCGCTTCAGCACATTGCGTGGCGAGTAGGGGATCGGGTTGCCCTCTTGATCCATTGCGTCGTGGATGACCTGCAGCGTCACATCCGCCGTCCAAGGTGCGGCTGTGGCGGTGGTGTAATCGGGCACCATGACCATGTCCGGCTCGGTGAAGGCATCGAAGGGATTGTCGGCCCATTCGCCGGTTATGGTCTGCAGAAAGATCGAGTTCGGCAGGAAGTAGTTGGTTTGCTTGCCGAATTTCGTTGCGGGCATCGCTTTGCCGCGCGCCACGCCGGCAATATCGCCGATCACGCATTCCACCTCATCCACCCGGCGCGAGCCGATGTATTCCTTGGCGGCGTCGGGCAGTTGGTCGGTCCATTTGGACATGAAATCACACTTGGGTTCGGCGGGCCTTAGACCCGCGCCATTTCAAAGAAGGCCGCGATCTGGTCGGCCATGGTCTGGTCATTCAGAGGCAGGGACAGACGGTCTTCGGCCTTGGCCATCAGATCATCAGGCACCAGCCCCTTGCCCCGGGTCCGCATCAGCCCTTCGATGAATTCGGGGCGGAATTCGGGATGGGCCTGCACGGTAAAGGCGCGGTCGCCGTACAGAAGGGCCGCGTTGGTGCAGAAATCGTTGGAGGCCACAACCTCGGCCATCGGCGGCAGTTCGGTCACCTGATCGCGGTGCCAGGCGTTCAGCCGCAGGGTCTTGCCGCCAAAGTCATAGTCGGTTGCGCCCACGGCCCAACCACCGGCATAGCGTTCCACCTTGCCGCCAAGGGCTTGCGCGATGATCTGGTGGCCAAAGCAGATGCCGACCAGCGGAATATGCGCCCAATAGACGTGGCGGATGAAATCCTCCAAGGGCGGGATCCACGGGTGATCCTCATAGGCGCCGTGGCGCGAGCCGGTGATCAGCCAGCCCTCGCAGTCCTCAATCGTGTCTGGAAATTCGCCCTCGACCACGCGGTAGGTGACGAAGTCGAAGTCATGCCCCGCCAGAAGCCGGGCAAACATCTCCGGATAGTCGCCCATCTCGTCTTTCAGGACGTCAGGGGCCAAGCCGGTTTGCAGGATGCCGATTTTCATATGGGTTCCGGATTGTGTGATATCAGCCTAGCGCAGCGCCCCCCCATGCGGTCAAGGGGGCGCTGCGTCAGAATTTGATCAAACCGTGTCGAGGTAGAGTTCGACCTTCTCGGAGTCTGACAGTTCATCAAGGTAATGCAGTTCCTGACGCTTGGTCGAGATCAGGTTCTTGATGAGTTCCGGATGGATGAAGCGCGCGACCGTGGTGCTGGTTTCCAGCGCCTCGATGGCGGTTTCCCAGGTTTCGGCGATCTGGGGCAGGCCATCGACGGCGTAAGCGTTGCCGACGATCGGGCTTGCGGGTTCCATCTCGTGTTCGATGCCGTCCAAGGCAGCGCCAAGGATGGCCGCCAGCATCAGGTAGGGGTTCACGTCGCCGCCCGCCACGCGGTGTTCAATCCGCCGGGCCGAGGGGTTGCCGGCGGGAATGCGGATCGCGGCGGTGCGGTTTTCATAGCCCCAGCAGACGGCGGTGGGGGCGTGTTTGCCGGGCACCAGACGTTCGTAGCTGTTCTGGTGCGGCGCGAAGATCAGCGAGCTGTCGCGCATGGCGTTCAGGCAGCCTGCAACGGCCTGCTTCAGCATCGCGGTGCCTTTCGGGCCGCCGGAGTCGAACACATTGCGGCCCGCATCGTCGATCAGGCTGAAATGGGTGTGCAGGCCCGAGCCGGAGTATTCCGGATAGGGTTTCGCCATGAAGCTCGCCGCAAAGCCGTGGCGGCGGGCGAGACCCTTGACCAGCATCTTGAACAGCCAGGCATCGTCGGCGGCGCGGAGCGCGTCGTCGCAGTGCATCAGGTTCACTTCGAACTGACCCAGACCGGTCTCCGAGGTGGAGGTGTCGGCCGGAATGTCCATCGCCTCGCAGGCGTCGTACAGGTCGGTGAAGAAGGTGTCGAACACGTCAAGTGCCCGGATTGAAAGGGTTTCCGCCGCCTTCCTGCGCTTGCCTGAACGGGGCGAGGGCGGGACTTGCAGGGTTTTGCCGGAGTCGTCGATCAGGAAGAACTCCAGTTCCATCGCACAGACCGGGGTCAAGCCGCGCGCCTTGAAGCGGTTCACCACATGGGCCAAGGCATGGCGCGGGTCGCCTTCGTAGGGCGTGCCGTTTTCACGGAACATCCAGATCGGGAGGAGCGCGGTCGGCGCTTCAAGCCACGGCATCGGCATGAAGCCGCGTTCGGTGGGTTTCAGGACGCCGTCTTGATCGCCCTGTTCAAACACCAAGGGGGAATCGTCAATATCTTCGCCCCAGATGTCGAGGTTGAGAACCGAGAAGGGGAAGCGCGTCCCATCCTTCACGATCTTGTCCGCAAAGCGCGCCGGAACCCGTTTGCCCCGCGCCTGCCCGTTCAAATCTGCCGCGGCCACGCGAATGGTCCGGACGTCCGGGTGTTTTCTAAGCCAGTCTTTCATCATAGCACATCGGAAAGGCACACCCCCGCCCACACTTGGAACTCCCGTTTGACGGGGAACAAACCCAGCAGGCAGGTCGGATCATGCCCTTGATCCATCCCTTTTTGTCGATCCCGGCAGAGGTCGGTATAACCTCAGCGCAATTTGATCAAATCGTAGGATAGGCTGTGGCCGCGATTCCGGCAAGGGAAATCGGTACGAGGCCGATTCCCTTGGGTTTTTGCCGCAGAATCAGGGTCGATTCAGGCTTCCGAGGCTAGCCCGAGGCTTGCCGGCGTTGGGGGCGTCGGAACGGCGAGGTAGGCCGCAGGCTCGATCCTGACCAGACTGCGCAGGCGCAGGGTATCGCGGTCCTGCGGCGGAAGGGCGGCAATCGCCGAGCCGATGGCGCGGAAAAGCCGGTCGGTATCGGAGCCAAGGGCTGCGATATAGGGCAGGCCGGGGGTCGGTTCAGTCTGGCCAACCACCTTCAAATCAACCGCAAAGCCCTCCCAGCGGGCGATCATCGCCCAGGTGATGGCGTCAAGGGCGGCAATCTCGGCTTTGCCCTCTGCCACCGCGCGGGCAGAGGCAAGGTGGCCGCCGGTGCGCAGATGGGGCTTCAACGATAGCCCAACGGCAGCGGCATGGTTCTGGGGCGCTGCCCAACCCGATTGCGAGAGGTCTTCGTTGAAGGCAAGGGTGGCACCGTCAAACTCGCCCAAGCTGTTGCGCGGATTGTCTTTTCGCGCCACGAAGATGGAGCGGTAATAGCCGGGCGCGCAGCCTTCGACCCCAAAATCCGGCGTGCCGATCAGGGCTACCTTGCCGTGCAGCCTGGCGCGGTAGGGAAAGCCGCAGGTCTGCGACAGGACCAGATCAGGTGCCTGCCACGCGTCCCAGTAGGCGCCCGCGCCCCGGGTCAGGGCATCCGGAGCTTCTGCCCCTTCGGCGCGCAGTCCGTCTCGGATCAAAGCCCACAGCCGGTCATTGGCGGGCTGGCATTCGGCCCGGTCATACATGCCCAGCGATGCGATCATGGGTTTTGCGCCTTTCTGCGGGCAATGGCGGAGTCCACATCGGTCAGGCCCAGAAGCCCGGAGACCAGCCGCAAGAGCCGGTCTTCCTCGGCATCTCTTTGCCCATCGGCCAGCGCCACGGCCCACAAGGCCTCGACCAGACCGGCCCGTGCCTCCAGGGGCACCGCCTCTTTCAGGGCGCGGGTGAAGCGGACGGTGTCAGGGGCGAGGGTTTCCGCTGTCTCGGCCTCGCGCCGCAGGGCAAGGGCGGCATCAGGGCCAAGCCCATAGCGGGTCGACAGGATCCGGTCGATCCGCGCCAGTTCCGCAGGCGAGGCAAAGCCATCCGCCCGCGCCACGCGCACCAACAGGGCAGCAAGCGCCAACTGCTCATCGGGGGCAGGCAGGCGCGAGGGGGCGGGGCCGAAGAGGCGGTCAAGAAAGCTCATGGGCGGAACATAGGCGGCAGAGGGCTGGCTGCCAATGGTTTACCGCCACGATCAGCGCCTGTGCGCCTCAAAGATCGCGTGAAGGCGGGCGGCTTCTTCGGCTAGGCCATAGGGCGGATTGACGAAGAACATGCCGGAACCGGCCATGCGGTGGCCGGCGCGGATCGGCGGGAAGCGGACCTCGGACGTGAGGCCCTCGGGGAATTCGCGGGTCATGGCGGCCAGCATGGGCACATGCGGGATGTCCAGCAGGATCGGATACCACAGCGCAATAATCCCGACATTCCAGCGCTTTGCGACTTTGGCGATGGTCTTGGGGATCGTGTCGTAGTCGTCCTTTACCTCGTAGGACGGGTCGATCAGCATCATGCCCCGGCGCGGTGTCGGCGGAGTCAGCGCCAAGGCCGCCTCAAGCCCGTTGACCTGCGCCACATGGGCGCCCCAGGGTGTGAGGTTGGTCTGCAGGGCGCGGAATTCCTGCGGGTGCAATTCGCACAGGTGCATCACATCGGCGCTGCGCAGGGTAGTTGCCGCGATCAGGGGGGAGCCGGGATAGGCCATGTCGCCATGATGGGCGCGCACCTCGGCCAGACGGCGGCGGTAGGGGTGATCCGCTGGCAGCCAGGCCTCGGCCTTGGCGATGCCCGCAGCCGCCTCGCCGGTCTTCTCTGCCTCGGCAGCGGTCAGGTCATAAAGCCCGCGCCCGGCATGGGTTTCGATGTAGGACAGCGGCTTGTCCTTGGCCACAAGGTAGTCCAGCGTCCACGCCAGAAGCGCGTGCTTGTGGACATCGGCGAGGTTGCCCGCATGAAAGATGTGTTGATAAGACAGCATCTCGCGGCCCTACTCCACTCTGCGGGTTCCGTCCAGCGGGCTTTGCGGTTGAAAGATGCCCTTTGCGGCCTTACCTAAGCCGTGGCCCAGAACGGAGACTTTGATGGACTTTTTGACACCCGAAGCCCTTACCGCGCTCTTGGGCGTCATCGGGATCGATCTCGTTCTGGCCGGCGACAATGCGATTGTGATCGGCATGGCCGCCGCTGGCCTGCCAAAGGATCAGCGCACCAAGGCGATCATCATCGGGGTGCTGGCCGCGACCGTGCTGCGGATCGTCTTCGCCCTCGCTGCGACCCGGCTTCTGGCCATCACCGGCCTGACGCTGGCGGGCGGGGTTCTGCTTTTGTGGGTCTGCTGGAAGATGTGGCGCGAGATGCGTCAGGGCGATGAAGCCGCCGATGCCGCCGAGACGCTGGCCAACCGCGACCTGAACGCGGATGGCGAGGTCGCCAAGGGCGCGCCCCGCAAGTCTTTCGCCCAGGCCGCCTGGCAGATCGTGGTGGCCGATGTCTCGATGAGCCTCGACAATGTGCTGGCCGTGGCCGGGGCGGCCAAAGAGCATCCGGGGGTGCTGGTGTTCGGGTTGGGCCTGTCGGTGGCGCTGATGGGTCTGGCCGCGAGCCTGATCGCCGGGCTGCTGCATCGGTATCGCTGGATCGCTTGGGGGGGGCTGGCGATCATTTTGTACGTGGCGCTTCATATGATTTATGAAGGGATGTACGAGGTCATGCCGGTGGTGAGTGGGTAGGATTGCACGCGTGCAATGGGGGGTAAGTTTTGGATTTTATATGATTTATGGAATCTTGGTAAGAGATTTTTAAGACTTCATTCAGCCTTGGGCCTGGCTTTCGATCGTTAGCCCTTCATGCGCCAACTCAAGCGTTTCGATGGCCACTTCGTTGCCGTTGGCCTTGA
>CANBRQ010000055.1 GCA_947371955.1 Paracoccaceae bacterium
GTTCGCACCCTTCTTGGCGTCGTCCATCAGCGCATCGACCACGTCCTGCGGCATCACGATCGGCAGGATGCCGTTCTTGAAGCAGTTGTTGTAGAAGATGTCGGCAAAGCTGGTGGACACAACGCAGCGGATGCCGAAGTCCAAGAGCGCCCACGGGGCGTGTTCACGGGACGAGCCGCAGCCGAAGTTATCGCCGGCGATCAGGATCTCGGCCTTGCGGTAGGCGGGTTGGTTCAGGACGAACTCCGGGATTTCCGATCCGTCGAGATTGTAGCGCATCTCGTCAAACAGGTTCTTGCCAAGGCCGGTGCGGGCGATGGTTTTCAGGAACTGCTTGGGGATGATCATGTCGGTGTCGATGTTGACCAAGGCCATGGGGGCCGCGATGCCGGTCAGTTTGGTGAATTTTTCCATCTTCGTTTCCAATCGGTGAACACAAGGCGCGTTGCCTTGCAGTGTGTCTTCCTTCCGTCTTCCTTGTGTCTTCCTTTGGTGAAGACAAACCGGGAGACGCCAAGCCTTCTGGCGCTCCCCGGCAGGATCAGACGGTTTCCGTCATCATCTCACGCACATCGGTCAGATGACCGGTGATGGCTGCCGCAGCGGCCATGGCGGGCGACAAAAGATGCGTGCGCCCTCCCCTGCCCTGACGGCCTTCGAAGTTGCGGTTGGATGTGGCGGCACAACGCTCTTGCGGGGCCAGCTGGTCGGGGTTCATGGCAAGGCACATGGAGCAGCCCGCCAGACGCCATTCGAAACCGGCGTCGAGGAAGATCTGGGCCAGACCCTCCTCCTCGGCCTGCGCGCGGACCAGACCCGAACCGGGGACAACCATGGCGCGGATTCCGTCTTTCTTCTTCTTGCCCTTCAGGATCGCCGCCGCAGCCCGCAGGTCTTCAATCCGGCCGTTGGTGCAGGAGCCGATGAAGACGGTGTCGATCTTGATCTCTGACAGCTTCTGGCCGGGGACGAGGCCCATGTAGTCCAAGCTGCGCTGAACGGCGTCAACCTTGCCGCCGGTGAAGTCCGACGGGTTCGGCACCACGCCAGTGATCGGCAGAACATCCTCGGGCGATGTGCCCCAAGTGACGACTGGGGCGATGTCTTCGCCCTTCAAGGTGATGACCTTGTCCCAAGGGGCGTCGTCATCGGAGAAGAGGGTCTTCCAGTAGGCCACGGCAGCCTCCCAAGCAGCACCCTTCGGCGCGTGCGGGCGGCCCATGCAATAGGCATAGGTCTTTTCGTCTGGCGCGATCAGGCCAGCGCGAGCACCGCCCTCGATCGCCATGTTGCAGACGGTCATGCGGCCTTCCATCGAAAGCTCACGGATCGCCTGACCACAGTATTCGATGACATAGCCGGTGCCGCCCGCGGTGCCGGTGGCGCCGATGACGGACAGGGTGATGTCTTTCGCGGTCACGCCGGGACGCAGGCTTCCGGTGATTTCCACCTTGAAGTTCTTGGCCTTGCGCTGGATCAGAGTCTGGGTGGCCAGAACGTGTTCGACTTCCGAGGTGCCGATACCATGTGCCAGCGAGCCAAATGCGCCGTGGGTGGCGGTGTGGCTGTCACCGCAGACAACGGTCATGCCGGGCAGGGTCCAGCCTTGCTCTGGCCCGACAATGTGGACGATGCCTTGGCGGACGTCAGACACCGGGTAGTAGTTGATGCCGAAGTCTTTCGCGTTCTTGTCGAGGGCGGCCACTTGGATGCGGCTGTCTTCGGTCATCGTCGCGGCGTTGGCGCGGTCCAGCGTGGTGGGCACGTTGTGATCCGGCACGGCGATGGTCTTTTGCGGTGCGCGGACCTTGCGGCCCGTCAGGCGCAGGCCTTCGAAGGCTTGCGGTGAGGTCACTTCATGCACCAGATGGCGGTCGATATAGAGCAGGCAGGTGCCGTCTGCGGCCTCTTCGACCAGATGGTCGTCCCAGATTTTGTCGTAAAGCGTGCGAGCGGTCATGGCTCATCCTTGGGTGTTGGGAATGCGGGAAATCAGTCACGAGGGCGTGGTCGCCCCAAGACAGCCGTCAGCGGTGCGCTAGCACTGTGTGCTGCGCGCCTTGAAACCGCCAAGGCAGGCGGTCGTGGTCGGCGATGTCGAAAAACCGGATCATGGCGCGGGTTTTACGCGGTTCCGCGCCTTCTCGCAAGCAAACACTCAGGCCGAGGCGCTTAGAAGCGGGCGAATTTCCCGCGTTCGATCTCGCGCTCGCGCTGTTCAATGTCATATCGGCTGACGGCTTGGTTCAGATAGGCCAGTTCAGCCTCGCGGCGGGTCTGGCGATGGGGGAACAGAGTGCGGAACAGGGTCATGGCGTGTCTCCTTTTTGCCTCCCTGCGCTGAATATGCGGCGTTGCAGGGGGTGCGAGAAGGGCCGCGATGGGCGCAACGTCATGCGCGGGTTGCATAGCTTGCGATAGGGGCGCATAGGCCATTGCTTGCCATCGGCTGATGCAGGCTGTGGCAAAGCCACAAGGCCGCGCCATAATGGTTGCAGGAGGCCCAACATGAAGATCACACGCCTGTTCGCGGTTCTGGCCATCGGCTTTGCCGGGCTTGCGTCAGAGGAGAGCGCCATGGCTGACACTTACAAATCATCCGAGACGCCGAAGTACACGGTGGAAAAGGTCGATGGCGCGGTCGAGTTGCGCAGCTACGCGCCGCGCATCATGGCCGAAGTTACTGTGACGGGGTCTCGCAGTTCCGCGATCAACACGGGGTTCCGGGTGCTGGCGGCCTATATCTTCGGTGCCAATGAAGGCGGGGCGAAGGTGGCGATGACGACCCCGGTCACGCAGGTGCCGGGGGCCACGATCGCGATGACCACGCCGGTGACGCAGATGGCGCGGGATGGCAACTGGCTGGTGCAGTTCATGATGCCGGGGGAATACACGTTGGCGACGCTGCCCAAGCCCAAAGACGGCCACATCCGCTTCGTGACGGTGCCGGGCAACCGGCAGGTGGTGGTGCGATTCTCAGGATTGGCGGGGGAAGGTGTTCTGGCCGCGCATGAAGGCGAGTTGCGGTCCTGGGCGCGGGGGCAGGCGCTGAAAGTGACGGCAGGGCCGTTCTACTACTTCTATGATCCGCCGTGGACGCTGCCGTGGAACCGGCGGAACGAGGTGGCTTTCGTGGTGCAATAGCTTGCGCCTTGGCCGATTCGCCGTTATGCGCGCACGCTTGTCCCTTGGACCGGGCTTTCATTGAGGTTTCACGCCTTGACTGATATGCTGCGGCCAAACCTCGCGCCGGGGTCTGATCGGCGCGCTTGCTTGGAGGACGTTGTCCTGTCTCATTCTGACCCTGCGACCGGCTTGCCGGTCGGGCCGCGGCCCGAGCGCACCAGCGCTGCCGCATCACTTGACTATTCATCGGAAGACGTGCTGGCCGAGGTTCTGGCCTCGCTGGACGACGACAAGGCCGAAGAGATCGTGCAGATCGACCTGCGCGGGCGGTCTGACGTGGCGGATTACATGGTGATCTGCTCGGGCCGCTCGACCCGTCAGGTCGCTTCGATTTCCGACAAGCTGTCGGACCGCTTGAAGGACAAGTTCAAGATGGGCGCCAAGATGGAAGGCAAGGAAACCGGCGATTGGGTTCTGATCGACGGCAGCGACGTGATCATTCACGTCTTCCGCCCCGAAGTGCGCGAGTTCTATCAGTTGGAAAAGATGTGGATGCCCTCTGCCGCGCATCGGACCGACACGGATGCAGCTGTCTGAATGCGGGTGCATCTGATCGCGGTGGGGCGGCTGAGAGCCGGGCCTGAGCGCGATCTGGTGGATGATTATGTGTTGAGGTTCGACAGGACCGGGCGGCCCCTTGGGCTTGGCCCGGTTTTGCAACATGAAGTCGAGGACAAGAAGAACCTTGGCATGGGGGCGGAGGCTGAGCTTTTGGCGCGGGCGGTGCCCTCGGGCGCGGTTCTGGTGACGCTGGATGAACGGGGGAAGGTCATGACCTCGCCCGAGTTTGCCGGGATGCTGGCGAAGTGGCGCGATGGCGGGCGGCAGGATGTGGCCTTTGTGATTGGCGGGGCGGATGGGATTGATCCGGGGTTGCGGGCCCGGGCGGAGGCCTCGGTCAGTTTCGGGGCGATGGTTTGGCCGCATATGCTGGTTCGGGTGATGCTGGCCGAGCAGTTGTACCGGGCGGCCACGATTTTGGGCGGCGGGCCCTATCATCGGGCGTGATTGCACGCGTGCAATCATGTTTACGCCATTGATAAAGAACGTACTTTTAAATTTTGTTTACGGTTTGTCAACCTGAAACCGGCGATGTCGGTGGCGCTAAACGAAACCATATCACCGGTCATGATTGCTCTGCCTGCTTTGGGATATTAGAAGAGCCTGAAGCCTTTGAGGGATATCACCATGACCGCCCATAAACCCGTTGTTCTGTGCATTCTGGATGGCTGGGGGATTGGGTCCAATCCGGCGGTCTCGGCCCCGGCGCAAGCGCATGTGCCGAACTTCAACCGGCTTTGGCAGACCTGCCCGCATTCGACGCTGACCACCTTCGGACCGATGGTGGGCTTGCCGACCGGGCAGATGGGAAATTCCGAGGTTGGGCATACCAACATCGGGGCCGGGCGGATTGTCGCGATGGATCTGGGGGCGATTGATCTGGCCATCGAGGATGGGTCCTTTGCCACGAATGAGGCTTTGGTGGCGTTTATCGCCAAGCTGAAAGCCTCGGGCGGGACGGCCCATCTGATGGGGGTGGTGTCGAACGGCGGGGTGCATGGGCATATTCTGCATGTGCTGGCGGCGTGTCGGGTCATTGCGGCGGCGGGCGTGCCAGTGGTGCTGCATGCGATCACCGACGGGCGCGATGTGGCGCCGGACTCGGCGGGGCGGTTTGTCGATGAGGTGATGGCGGGGCTGCCCTCGGGCGCCAAGGTTGGCACTGTGATCGGGCGCTATTGGGCGATGGACCGGGACAACCGATGGGAGCGGGTGGCGCGGGCCTATCAGGCGATGGTGAATGCCGAAGGTGAGCATGCGGCGACGCCGCAGGACGCGGTGGTGCAGTCTTATGCCAGGAAGGAGATGGACGAGTTCGTCGCGCCAACGGTGATTGGCGATTATGCCGGAGCGAAGGATGGCGACGGCTATTTCTGCCTGAACTTCCGGTCGGACCGGGCGCGGGAGATTCTGGCGGCCTTGGGCGACCCGGCGTTTCATGGCTTTGACACTGGCAAGCGGCCGGTCTGGGAGGCGATGCTGGGGATGGTGGAGTATTCCACGACGCATAATGGTTACATGACGACGGCGTTTCCGTCTCGGTCGCTGCCCAACACGATTGGCGAATGGGTGGCCTCGCATGGGCTGACGCAGCTTCGGCTGGCGGAGACGGAGAAGTATCCGCATGTGACCTTCTTCCTGAACGGCGGGCGTGAGGTGCCGTTTGCGGGCGAGGATCGCTATATGGCGCAATCGCCCAAGGTGGCGACCTATGATCTGCAGCCCGAGATGAGCGCGGCGGAGGTGGCGGCGCATCTGGTGATGGGGATCGAGCATGGCTATGACCTGATCGTGGTGAACTTCGCCAATCCGGATATGGTGGGGCATACGGGAAGCCTGCCCGCCGCGATCAAGGCTTGCGAGGCGATAGACCTTGGTTTGGGGCTGGCATTGGCCGCGTTGCAGAAGGCGGGCGGGGCGATGATCGTCACGGCGGACCATGGCAATTGCGAGTTGATGGTCGATCCGGTGACGGGCGGGCCGCATACCTCACACACCGTCAATCCGGTGCCGGTGGTGCTGGTGGGTGGACCGGAGGGGGCAAAGCTCCGCGATGGCGGCAAGCTGGCCGACTTGGCGCCGACCCTGCTGGCGCTGATGGGGCTGCCGCAACCGGTGGAGATGACGGGAAAGAGCTTGCTTCTGGCATGATGAAAGCGCTGGCCTTGGTTGTGTTGCTTGGCGGCCCGGTGGCGGCGCAGGATGCGCCTGCGCCAGAGGTGGTGGGCGATGTGGCGAAGGCGGCGCTGAAAGCCTCCACCGATCTGGGCGAGGCGGTCAAGGCGCTGGAGGCGGCGGATGCGGCCAAAGACCGGGTGGCGGCGCTGACCACGACGATACGGGCCTATGAGGCTGGTTTGGCCGCGCTGCGCGAGGCGATGCGGCAGGCGGAACTGCGCGAAAGCTCGCTCAGCATCCAGTTTCAGGCCAAACGCGGCGAGGTTTCGCAATTGCTGGGGGTGCTGGCGGGATTGGACACCGATCAGGGGCCGCTGTTGCTGCTGCATCCGGATGGGCCTTTGGGGACGGTACGCTCGGGCATGATTCTGGCCGAGGTGGCACCGGACCTGCAGAAAGAGGCGGGGGCGCTGAAGCAGGATCTGACGGAACTGCGCGACCTGCGCGCTTTGCAGGCTGCGGCGCAGACCACGCTGGCTGCGGGGCTGGGCCGGGTGCAGATGGCGCGCACCGAACTGTCCCAAGCGGTGTCGGATCGCACGACGTTGCCCAAGCGGATCACAGAGGACCCGGCGGAGTTGCAGACGCTGCTGGACAGTGCCAAGACTCTGGCAGGCTTTGCCAAGGGGCTTGGCGCGCAAGACAACACGGTGCAGGGCTTTGCCGAGGCGAAGGGCACGCTGACCTGGCCTGCCTTGGGCCATATCATCCTTCATCCGGGCGAAACCGACGCCAAGGGCGTTACCAAACCGGGGGTGACGCTGGCCACTCGGCCTTTGGCGCTGGTCACCGCGCCCTGGGCGGGAACGATCCGTTATCGGGGGCCACTGCTGGACTACGGAAATGTGATGATACTGGAGCCGGGACAGGGCTATCTACTGGTTATGGCCGGGCTTGATCAGGTTTATGGCGATGTCGGCGATGTGGTGTCAAAGGGCGATGCACTGGGGTTGATGGGCGGGACGGAGGCAACGGCTGCCGATATCCTGATGCCCGCCGACAATGGCGCTGGTGCAAGTGACAGCGAAACGCTTTATGTGGAACTGCGCAATGGGGCTAAGACCATCGACCCGATGGATTGGTTCACCGCTAACGAGGAATAAGAAGGCATGAACAAGGTTCTGATGGCCGCTTTGGGCGGTACGGTGGCCGGGGCGCTTTTGGTGACGCAATTCGCCGGGCCGTTGATCGCGCAGGATGCATCGAAGAATGCATCGGTCTATCAGCAGCTGGACCTGTTCGGCGATGCCTTCGAACGCATCCGCAGCCAGTATGTCGAGGAAGTCGACAGCCAGAAACTGATTGAGGCGGCGATCAACGGCATGCTTTCGTCATTGGACCCACATTCCAGCTACATGAACGCCAAGGACTATGCCGCGATGCAGGTCCAGACCAAGGGCGAGTTCGGCGGGCTTGGCATCGAGGTCACCCAGCAGGACGGCTATATCAAGGTTGTGTCTCCGATTGACGGGACTCCGGCGGACAAGGCAGGGATCAAGACGGCCGACCTGATCATCAAGGTCGATGGCAAATCGGTCAACGGGCTGACCATGGATCAGGCGGTTGATCTGATGCGCGGGCCGATCGGATCGGAAGTGGTGATCACCGTGGTGCGCGAGGGGACCAAGGACCCGTTCGACGTGTCCATCATCCGCGACACGATCAAGGTTGCCGCCGTCAAAGGCCGGCTGGAGGGCGATACCGTGGTGCTGCGCATCACCTCCTTCACCGATCAGACCTATTCGGGGCTGGAATCGGAACTGAAGAAGGCGGTCGAGAAGGCCGGCGGGCTGGACAAGGTCAATGGCGTGGTGCTGGACCTGCGTAATAATCCGGGCGGGTTGCTGATGCAGGCCATCCAGGTCTCGGACGCTTTCCTGAACGAAGGCGAAATCGTCTCGACCCGGGGCCGCAACCCCAAGGACAACGAGCGCTTCAATGCCACCAAGGGTGATCTGGTCAACGGCAAACCGATCGTGGTGCTGATCAACGGCGGCTCTGCCTCGGCGTCCGAGATTGTGGCGGGGGCTTTGCAGGACCATCATCGGGTGATCGTGGTCGGCACCAAGAGCTTCGGCAAGGGCTCGGTCCAGACCATCCTGCCGGTGCGAGGCGAAGGTGCGATGCGGTTGACGACGGCGCGGTATTACACACCCTCGGGCCGGTCGATCCAGGCTTTGGGCGTCATGCCCGATATCGTGGTGAACCAACCGCCGGTCGACCCGAACGCCAAACCGGCTGATCCGGCGGTGGACCCGAACAAGATGACTTCGGAAGCTGATCTGAATGGCATCCTGTCGAATGACTCGATGACCGATGAAGAGAAGAAGCAGCTTGAGGATGAACGCGCCCGCACAGAAGAAGCCGCCAAGCTGCGCGACAGCGACTTCCAGCTGGCCTATGCGATAGACATCCTGCGCGGTCTGAACGCCGTGGCCAAGCAGCCGTGAGTTCCGATCTGCCCTATCGCCCCTGCGTGGGCGTGACCTTGATCAACCCTTCGGGGTTGATCTTCGCGGGGCGCCGTCTGGATGGCGCGCCTGAAGCGTGGCAGATGCCGCAGGGTGGCATTGACGAAGGCGAAAGGCCCCGCGCCGCTGCCCTGCGAGAACTGGGCGAGGAAACCGGCGTGACGCCCGATCTGGTGGAGTTTGTCGCCAAATCAAAGGACTGGCTGACCTATGACCTGCCGCCGGACTTGCTTGGCAAGGTCTGGGGCGGCAAGTACAAGGGGCAGACGCAGCGCTGGTTCCTGTACCGGTTCAAGGGAACCGATGATCAGGTCAACATCGTGCAGCCGCATCAGGAGTTCGGGCAATGGCGCTGGATTGCGGCGGAGGAGATGCTGGCGCGGATCGTGCCGTTCAAGCGGGCGGTTTATGAGCGGGTGATCGCGGACTTCCGCCCCTACCTCGCCTGACCGGAGGCGATGGCGACAATCTCGGCAAAACTGCGGGTCAGGCGGCGGCGCAGGGCGTCCGTGACGGCCATCCGGTAGAGGCGCAGATACACCGCGCGGTCCGTCCCGGCGTGCCGGGCACGGATGCCCCATTTCAGCACGGCAAGCGCCAGCACCGGCCAGAAGAACACCGGCCCTGCGGCCACGCGGTAGGCCAACAGGCTGTTGCGGTAGTTGTAGTAGACTTTCCAGAGCGGGCGATAGATATCGCCGCCGCCTTGCTGATAGGTGGCGCAATCATGTTCGAACCGGACCTTTGGCAGGAAACCCACGCGCCCGCCCCGCAGCGTCATGTTCAGGGTGTAGATCACGTCATCGGCGTAGATGAACAGATCGCCCTCGGGCAGCCCGGCCCGCGCCTGCCCATCCCGTGAGAGGAAGAACCCGACGAAAGAGGTGCCGTCGATCGGCATCGGCGCGTCAGAGGCGTAGTCTTCGTCCTTGAGGTGAAAGCCCGCGCGACCGCCGAACAGGCTTTGCCGGAAATCTGCCAGATGCCAGAAGGGGTTGCGCCACGGTCGGTTCATGTCGCAGATGCGGCCGTCGGGGTAGAAGACGCCGGCGGCAATCGCCTCGTAGCCAGCCTGCTGCACGCTGTCGGCCTTTGCCAGGAAAGCCAGCATCGCACCGGGTTCGGGGCGGGCATCGTCATCCATCAGCACGCACCAGTCCGGGTCGAAGCGGCGCTTGATCTCGCGCAGGCCGGCCTCGAACCCCCCTGCCCCGCCGGTATTGTCGGCCAGCGTCAGAAAAGACAGGCGCGGGTCGGTGATGCCGCGCAGAATGGCAGCAGAGCCGTCGGTGGAGGCATTGTCGACGATGAGGATGGCATCCAGCCCCTCCTCCGCCAGCAGGCGATCTATGGTGCGCTGCAGATGATCCTGCCGGTTGTAGGTGACGACCAGCGCCACCAACCTTGGGCGAGCCGAAGCCGTGGCTGGCACTTGGTCAAGACCGGACGTGCCGGTCAGAAAGTTCATATCGGGCGCACCGCGAAGGCGGGCATGGGCTGGCCCTTGGCGGTGTTGGTCACGAAGGCACGGGCGGTGTTCAGCGCCTCGCGGATGGTGACGTCCATGTCGAGGTAGCGGTAGGTGCCCAGACGGCCGACGAAGGTGACGCCGCTTTCAGCCTCAGCCCGCGTCACATAGGCTCTCAGCAACTCCTGCTCCGCCATCAGGCGGATCGGATAGTAGGGGATGTCATCGGGCCCACAAAGGCGCGAGAATTCGCGGTACATGACCGAGCCTTCATGGCTTTCCCACGGGGAGAAGTGCTTGTGTTCGGTGATGCGGGTCCAGGGCACATCCACCTCGCCGTAGTTCATCACGGCGCAGCCCTGGTAATCGCCCTGATGGGTGAAGCGTTCGAAATCCAGCGTGCGATAGCCAAGGCGGCCCATGTCAAAATCGTACCAGCCATCAAGCGGGCCAGAGTAGAAGACATGGTCATAGGTCGCCGCCTGATCGCGGCTGAAGCGGGTTTCAAGGTGGACTGTGATGTTGGTATGATCAAGAATCCGCTCCACCATCGCGGTATAGCCGTTCTGCGGCATGCCCTGGAATTTGTGGAAGAAGTAGTTGTCGTCGTAATTGAACCGAACCGGCAACCGCTTCAAGATCGAGGCCGGGAGCTGCGTCGGATGCACGCCCCATTGCTTTTGCGTATAGCCTTTGAAGAAGGCCTCATAAAGCTCCGGACCGACGAAGCGCAGGGCCTGATCCTCGAAGGTCTGCGGATCGGTGATGGAGGTGTCGGCTTTCGATTCCAGAAAGGCCTTCGCCTCGGCCGGGCCCATCGTGGCTTGGAAGAACTGGTTGATCGTGTGCAGATTGACGGGCAGCGAGAAGACCTGACCCTTCGAGATGGTCTTCACCCGGTTCTTGTACGGCATGAAGGTCTCAAAACTGTTCACATACTCCCAGACCTCGGCATCGTCCGTGTGGAAGATGTGGGGGCCGTAGATATGGACCATGACGCCGGTATCCGGATCGCGCGCGCAGTGGCAGTTGCCGGCGATATGGGCACGGGCGTCGACGATGGTGACCTTGTGTCCCAGATCCGCCAGATGCCGCCCGATGACGGCACCCGAAAGCCCTGCGCCCACCATCAGATAACTGCCTGCCATTAGAAAGCCTTCCAGAATTGAGCCGGTCTGATGACCCCTCACCGCATTAGCGGATAAGGTTTAACAGATCAATTCTCCGAGACCAGCGACAAGGCAGTTGGGCGCGATTGTGCGTCAGCTTTTGCGGATCGTGGCGCTTTCCAGCAGATCGCGGACCATTGGGATGACTGTTTGGCCATAAAGCTGCAGGCAGGTCAGCAGCTTTTCATGCGGGATCGGGCCGGTCGTGTACTTCATGTCGAACCGCGCCAGCCCCAGATCCGCCACCGTCGCGGCAATCTTTTTCGCCACGGTTTCCGGAGAGCCTACGTACAGCGAGCCATGTTCCACTTCGTCGATGAAGCGCGCCTTGGATGTCGGCGGCCAGCCACGTTCCCGCCCGATGCGGCCGAACATGTCCTGATAGGCGGGCCAGGCGATCTCGCGCGCCTCCTCATCTGTCGCGGCGATGAAACCTGGCGAATGGACGCCAATCGGCCGCAGCGGCTTTTGCAACTGGGCGCAGGCGCGCTGATACAGGTCGATATAGGGCAGGAAGCGGCGCGGGTCGCCGCCGATGATGGCCAGCATCAGTTGCAGGTCCTGCCGCACGACACGCACCACCGATTCCGGAGAGCCGCCGACGCCAACCCAGACGGTCATGCCTTCCGGCCCCAAAGGCGGCTGGACATGCTCTTTGGTGAGGCCGGTCCGGGTCTGGCCGGCCCAAGTGACCTCTTTCTCGCGCACCAGCTTGGCGAAGAGGTCGAGCTTTTCTTCGAACAGCACGTCGTATTGCGCCGTATCATAGCCAAACAGCGGATAGCTTTCGGTAAAGCTGCCGCGACCCAGAATCGCCTCGGCCCGGCCATTCGACACCGCATTCAGGGTGGAGAAGCGCTGGAAGGCCCGCACCGGGTCATCCGAGGACAGAACCGTGACCGCCGTGCCCAACTTGATGCGCTTGGTGCGGCCTGCAATGGCCGCCAACACGATCTCGGGTGCGGAAATCGCGAAATCGGGGCGGTGATGTTCGCCCAGACCGATGAAGTCGATGCCGACCTCATCCGCCAGTGCGGCCTCTTCCACCACATCGCGCAGCACCTCATCGGGCCGCTTCAGCTTGCCATTCTGCCCCAGCGAGATATCGCCAAAGGTATCGAGCCCCAGTTCCACCGTCATCTTCGCCTCCACATTTGCCTCAGACATATGGGAATTCGGTGCGGCGGTAAAAGGCGCAAAGCGGCAGAGCGGTTGCGCGCGGCTGCAGAAGCCCGTCTGAGGCGGCGAAAGAACAAAGGGCTTGGGTGTTTCCACCCAAGCCCTTGATATTGGTGAGCCGGTCGGGATCCGAACCCGAGACCTACTGATTAAAAGTCAGTGGAATGGCCATTTTGCAGTGGTAGCTTTGTGATTTATCCCACAAGTAACTTGTATTTTTTTATTATTACTACCAATAGGTTAGCTTGCCATCTCGCTTTTTGTTGGCTAACACAGGTCGGCGAAGTTCGCGAACAGCCATCCTCCGTGCGCCACCAGAGCGCCACCAGCATGCCACCAGAAAGACCCGGCAAAATGACAACCAAGCTGACCGAAGCCTTGATCGCCGCCACCAAGAAGCCCGCCTCGGGGCGCATCGAGCTTTCCGATACCTTGCGCAAAGGACTCAGGTTTCGGATGACCTCCACAGGTGCTGCGACGTGGCTCTATCAAAAGACGATCAAGGGCGGCGTCCGCAGAGGTTTCACGTTGGGAGCCTATCCTTCCATGTCGCTCAAAGATGCGCGTGCCGAAGCGTTGGTGATCGAGCTTGAGGCCGACCGGGGCATCGACCGCGTACTGGTTGCGGAGGAGGCAGCAACAAAAGCCGCCGAAGTCGCCGCAGCCATGCGCACGACAGGCGACATCCTCGCGATGTACATCAGCATGCACATCGACCGGAACTTGAAGCCGGGACAGTCCAGAACTGAACGTCAGACCCAACTCAGGACGTACCTGAAGCCATTCTCAAGCCGCAACATTTCGAGCGTAAAGCGGAGCGAACTTCAGAAGATCGTCGATGCCAAAGCGGCTGAAGGCAAAGTAGTCATGGCCAACCGGCTCCGGTCCGCTCTCTGCGCATTTTTTGCTTGGGCGCACGCGCGGGGCCACATTGAGACCAATCCGGCCGAAACGCTCCAGCGGGCTGGAAAGGAAACGTCGCGGCGGCGCACCCCTACTTTGGAAGAGGTTGCCCAGATGTGGCAGGCCTCGTTCGATCAAGGCGACCTGTGGGGACCTTTCTTTCGCCTCTGCATTCTGACGGGACAAAGGTCGCGCAAGGATGTCCTTGAGATGGAATGGAAGTGGGTGAATTTTGAAAAGTCCCGGTACGAGATACCAGTTCCGAAGAACGGTCTGCCGCACATCGCCCACCTTTGCGCTGAAGCCATCTCGGAACTGAGGGCGCTGAAAGAACGTCAGACACCGGCAAGCCCATTCGTGTTTTCGACCACCGGTGAAACGGCAGCTTCAGGGGTGACCAAGGCCAAGCAGCGGTTTGACGCCGCCATCAATGAAATTCGCGGCAAGAAGAAGCAAAAACCGATCGAACACTGGGTGCTGCATGACTTGCGCCGTTCACAGGCGACGGCGCTCGCCGAGGCTGGCTTTGACGAGGGCGTGGTCGACCGAATTCAAAATCACGTGGCAGGCGGCAGCCGCGCCTCTGCAGTTGCAGGCGTTTACAACAAAGCTGAAAAACTGCCAGAGCGCGCACGTGCCTTGGATGCTTGGGCTAGCATGGTCTTGGGTCGCTGGGGGCAGGTCGTGCAGATCACTGATGCACGCGCAGTCTAGAGCTAAGCGGGAACGGCTCCGGGGGTTTGTGGGAAAAGCCACAAGCCCTTGTTGCTAGAGCCACAAGAGAATGTATTTTTTCTAACATATTGATAACGCTCATAAAATTTTTCACCAAACCTTGAACTTTGGCGACCCTTGGCGTACATTGGTCTTGCCGTTATCGCGCGGCAACACGCAATCAGCACAGCGGCCCTATCGCGGAACTGCGAGTGAAACTGCATCCCCCAAACAGGCATTGGAAATATGAACGACACAATACAACGCTTGCCAGCCGTGAAAGTATTCAGTGGCCTCGGCAAGACATCCATCTACGACGGAGTGGCAGCCGGGACCTTTCCGGCACCCCTGAAGATCGGCCGCCGCGCTGTCGGTTGGCGCACTTCTGACCTGATGCAGTGGCTGAACAGCCGCGAACCGAACCACGCAAAAAACTAAACCCCGACCCATAATCCGGGCCGGGGGCTAGCAGTTATTCGTCTCAGCAACGAAACTCTAGCAGATTTCAGACCGGCCTTCAAACATCATGGAGGCACCAAAATGACTGAAGAACTCGAAAATCATGGCTATCTGGAAGAGGTCCAGCCCACTCAGTCCGACGGTTCACCGTCGGAAATCAACCTCGGCCCGACTGCGCTTACTGATGGACAAAGCGTGATCGAGCCGGAGAGCCTCGGAGCTGTGAAGCCCGCGCTTCAGGATTTCGATCTTGGCCTTGAGAACTTCATTTCAGTGGCCTGTTCGCGGCCACCGATTGAAGTCTATCGGGATCACCCCGCCATCCATCCGGTGGCGAAGGCGCTTATGGTGGCATACCGCGAGAACGGGAAAGCCAGCAGCGATGGCGATCCGCTCGATTTTGTCGGCGATGCCATCCGCATCCTGCGGAATATCACGTCAGGCGGCGAAGACGGCCTTCTCTACGAAGGCATCACTTCGGAAATGATGGCAGCGGACGAAATCCTCGAAGTGCGTCGGGCTGCTATGCGGCGCAGGATGCGCGATCGGGGGATGCCTCCGCGCCAACGCTGTCAGGACCTCATCAGACACTGCGCAGAGTTGATAGTGCTGACCGACGATGAGGTATTTCTGCAAGTCGCCGCAAGCCTGATCTCCCGCCAAAAGCCCACTGGGTCGGCCCTTGCCACTGCTTGGAAGGAAATCAGGAATACGTACATCGCGCCTGAGGCGGCCCTCACCAAGGAGGTCGAATGGTATCAGATGCCTTGGCACCTTGGGCCGCTCTCACCATTGACGGACATTGAAAAGGCACAAGAAAAGGATCGCGTCATCAAGACGCGGGCTGTGGCTGCCTTTGAGCAGTGCGTGGCCAACGCTCCGGGTTGGCGCGGCACCGTGATGTCCATCAGTGACGTCCTCGACGCCGAGTTGAGCCTGCAGGCGGTACAATTCGCGAAATCCGAGGTCAAGAGGGCCGATGACAAGCCCGCCGCCAACGTCAAGCCAGACCCAAAACCGGTCGACCTGTGGGGGAAATTCACTCCTCCCGACCTGCCGCACGGGCTTCTCCCGCCGCTGATCGAAGAATTTGCCTTCACGATGGGCGAGCAGATGGGAGCCGATCCCGCCGGGATTGCCATGGCTTGCCTTTGCGTGTGCGGCGCAGCCATCTCCGACGACATCAAGCTGAAGGTGAAACGCCACGCGGAATGGTACGAGTCCCCTCGCATTTGGGTTTCTGTCGTGGGTGCGCCCTCAACGAAGAAGACACCGATCCTGAGCGCAGCCGCTCGCCCCCTTTGCGCGATCGACAGCCAGATGTTGAGTGACTGGCTGCATGCCATGAAGCGGTTCAATGACCTCCCGCCGGAAGACAAGAAGGGGAAGACGCCACCACTCCAGAAACGTTTGCGGATTGAAGACACCACGATCGAGGCTGCCCAAGTCGTGCTTGAAGGCAGCACTAAGGGCATTCTTTGCTATCAAGATGAGCTGTCAGGTTTCTTTGGTTCGATGGACAAATACAGCAGTGGCCGAGGTGCCTCGGCTGACCGCGCGTTCTGGCTCAAGTCTTACAATGGCGGCGAGTATGCCCTCAACCGCGTTGGCAGGGGGACTGCCTTGATTGAAAACCTTTCCATCTCCCTGCTCGGCGGCATTCAACCGGAACCCATTCGGAAAATCGCTTCGGAAGCGCAGGACGACGGTCTTCTCCAGCGGATGCTGCCGGTCATCCTGAAAACTGCCGTTATGGGCAAGGACGTTCCCGTTCCGGACGTTGAACGCCGGTACAAGGAGCTTGTTGAATACTTGAACCGTTTGAAACCGCCGGGTTGGATTAACATGGGAACTTTGCAGTTTGACGACGCCGCTCAATCGATCCGGACCCGTCAAGAAGAGCGCCATCTGTCCCTCATGTCGTCTGAAACCGTTTCCCGGAAGTTGGCAAGCCACATCGGCAAGTATGATGGGATCTACGCGCGCCTGTGTATCATCTGGCACTGCATCAAGTATTGCACAATCGATCCCACGGACAACTTCGAGGCAGGTCCACCTTTGCCCCAGCAGATCGATGCGGCGACGGCCCAAGAAGTGGCCACCTTCATGGAGCAGTTCCTCCTGCCACATGCGGTTGCCTTCTACTTCGGAACCCTTGGCCTGTCGGACAACCACGACCGTCTCTGTGCCATCGCAAGTTACATCCTTGCCCACCAACTGGACAAGATCAGCAATCGCGATGTTCAGCGCGGCGACCGCGCGATGCGGGGCCTAGAGGACAAGGACATCCGCCCGCTCTTCGAGCAACTCGAAGCTCTGGGCTGGCTCGGACGGGCTCCGAACGCAAGGCCATCAATGCAGCCGATCTGGCATGTCAACCCGATGGTTCACACCCTTTACGCGGATCGGGCGAAGACAGAAGCTGCACGGCGTAAAGAAGCAAAGGTCGCCTTGGGGCATTTGTTCCAGAGGGAGGATTGAGACCCAGTGTCACCATTGTCCCTTGTGCGCACGAGATACAAAATGTGTTTGTCCTCTTTCTTTTCTCTTGGGACACACCGCCTCGCGCGCACAAGGGACGATGGTGACATCGTCCGCTGCCTATGGCCCTAGTGACAGCATCGAATGAGTTGGTCGTTGAGGGGCGGCTCCATGTGAACAAAACCAGCCTTGCTTTAACATGTCCGGCAGAACATGTTAACGAAACGGGATTTTCTTAACACAAGCCGAAGTCATGTTAACTCCAACCTACATCATCCCCACGCTGCCGCCCAGCGCCGACCTTGAGACCGTTCCGGTTCTGAAGGCCTTGGCACATGCCAACCGTGCGCTTGCAGAGTTAAAGGGCCGCGCGGCGTCCATCCCGAACCAAGGCATCCTGATCGACACGCTGGCCCTGCAGGAGGCCAAGGCCTCATCGGAAATCGAAAACATCGTCACCACGCAGGACGAGCTGTTCCAAGCAGACCTTTTCCCTGACGACCCTCAGTCCCCGGCAGCCAAAGAGGTGGCGCTCTACCGCGACGCCCTGCGGCTAGGCTACGCCCGGCTACAGGCCACCAGCGGCCTCATCCCCAACTCAACCCTGATCGATATGTTCCGCCTACTGAAGGGCCGCAGCGACGGTTTCCGCACCAATCCCGGCACAGCTCTCAGGAACGAGGCGACTGGGGCGATGGTCTTCATCCCGCCGCAGGAGGCCCAGCAGATCGTTGCGGCCATGACAGCGTTGGAACGGTTCGTAAATGATGACAGCGCCTCTACGCTGGACCCTCTGATCAAGATGGCACTGATCCATCACCAGTTTGAAAGCATCCACCCCTTCCCAGATGGCAACGGGCGGATCGGGCGCATTCTCAATGTTCTGTACCTGACGCGCACTGGTCTGCTGGAAATCCCTATCCTCTATCTGTCGCGCCATATCACACGCACCAAGTCCGATTACTACCGCCTGCTGCAAGCCGTCCGGGATGACGGCGCATGGGAGCCGTGGGTGCTATACATGCTTCAGGCCGTGGCCGAGACCGCCCAGACCACATTGTCACTGGTCGAAGGCATCCGCACCCAAATGGCCAACGTCAAGCAGCGCATGCGGAAAGAGTTGCCAAAGCTCTACAGCCAAGAGTTGTTGAATAACCTTTTCCGTCACCCCTACACCCGGATCGACTTTGTCCAAAATGACCTTGGCCTGAAATCCCGTCAGACTGCTGCCAAGTATTTAGACGCGCTGACAGAGGCCGGGTTTGTCGAGAAGCACCAATCGGGGCGGAACAACTACTACATCAACGTCGCCTTGGTGCGCCTGTTCCTAGATGTTGCAGGGTAGAGGTGAGCCGCAATAACTTTGTTCAGTCCAAGCTCCGCCACAGCACAGCCGACCACGGTTGGCTGCTTGCGCTCCCCAAGGGGACGGTGATCCGGTGCAGGGCGCGGTCCCAAGCGTGGAGGGTGGTAAGGTAGGCCAAGCGGGCGGGGGTCACGGCTACCGCCTATTTTGTAGCAATGTAGCAAATGTAGCAGGGGGTGGCGGGCGAAAAGTAAGTTTCCCACGCCGAACTGGAATTAACTGGGATCAGCGCCACCCTACCGATAAATGACCGAGACCGCCACTAGTGACATCCACCCTCGTTCGACGGAAACCGCCTTGCCCTATGTCTCGATCACAGGACTACAGTTGAAATCGCCTTTCCATGCTGCAGCATTCTGGTGGCACGCTGTCCGTTCGATGCGGCAGGCCTATGCAGCCCCCGGTTTGATCAGCGCCCAAGCCCGCAAGATCGGCGGTCTGCACCACACTGTCACCCTGTGGGAGAGCGAGGCAGCCATGCGTGCCTATCTGGTCACTGGGGCGCATCTTGGGGCGATGAAGGCGTTTCACAGGCTGGCAACAGGCCGCACCATTGGCTTTGATTGCGAAACAGCGCCCACATGGGAGCAGGTGCCGGAAGTTTGGGCCACCAAAGGCAGGGTCGTGAAACCTCGAGCTACATCTTGAATACGGCGTGGAATTTGGGGCGTGGTCCTGAACAACCGGAGGACATCGTGGCGCCGCTCGTCATATAGCGGTTGCCGCCATTTCGAGTTTAGGGCGCAGAACCCGAACAAGCCCACTGGCAATTGCACCGGCAGAATGCCGTGCCCGTAGCCAGCGCCAGAGGCCCCTTAGAACGCAGCCTTGCCCGATCACCGGTCAGGAACGCCAAAAACAAAGACAGCCCTCACGCGGCGCTCTTATGCCTCTGGCTGGTTGTGCTGCCCAAGGGGACAGTCGTCAGGGGCAGCGCCCGGTCCCAAGTGTGGCGGGTGGTAAGGTAGGCTAAGCGGGCGGGGGTCACGGCTCCCGCCCGCTTTGTAGCAAATGTACCGATTATAGTAGGGGGGTGGCGGGCGAAAGTGACGAAAGAGGCGAAGCCTACCCGGACGGTGGTATTGACCCAGCTGGGTCGCCCGACGCCAATGGTTGCGTGAAGTCGGGATAGGCAGTACGATGAAGGCGACGGCAGTACTGCTTCTTTTTCTCTCCGGTGCGCCCGCATGGGCTGAAGGGCCGAGTTTCGACTGCTCACAGGCGGAAACCGACGACGAAGTAGCTATCTGCCAAGATCCGCAGCTTTCAGCCCTAGAATTGGCAACGACAGAGGCCTTCGCGGAAGTCGACCCGCACGGCGCCAAGGCCATTGCCCGGCCAGCGCTGAAGGCCCGCCACGCCTGCGGCTCGGATGCGGCCTGTATCGAGGACGTGCTGATGCAGGCCATGAACGGCTACTGGGCTGCGGGTGCTACGTCTTCTGACGCTCAGAACATGAGCGACCTGATTGCCAACTGGGACGACGCCAACAACACCTGCCGTGGGTCAACAGATGCAACTGAGGTATCCGAGGGGTGCCTCGCCAGAGACTTGGCTGCGATCAAGCTTCACGACATTGGCCTCTGCGAGGGAAACTACCTGCTGGATGACCCAAACTTCGCCATCGCCACCATTCTTCGCGAACATTGGGTCCCCTGCGTCTATAGGGAGCTGCAGGAGTGAAAATGGTTTGCCGTAGCAGGGGTGGGTGGGCGAAAGGGGAAAAGAGACACTGTCGTGTATTGATAGGAAATTTTCTTTACTTTTCGATACCCAAATGAAAATCAGTCTAAGAAGTGGCGGCCACAAATCGGAATTAACCTCATGTCACATGTAGAAGAATGTGAGTACTTATGCGCTCAGTTGCTCGTATGTTCAGACGAAGCAGTGGCAGGCTTGTTGGAAAGAATCTCAGAGATTGCTATTTCGCGCGGCTACTTTGGTCTAGATGGGAAAATACAATCATACCTTAAATCCAAGGATAGTAAATTAGTCGACCTGTCCTTGGCAAAATTCTGCACAGAAGATGATGTCTTTCTGAAAATTTGGGAAACTGCAAACGAAAATCCACAAGATGATCTTGACCAAATTTATCTAAAAGCACTCAGGCGAGCTTTAATTATGAATGAAGCAATACATAGAAAGGAGCCGCATATACACCGAGAGGGGCTTCGTCCTGCTTGGTTGCCAAATATCTTGTCAGAACTGATACGCGACATAAACGCAGCAGAGAAGCAGTATGATCTTCATCGGGAGCAAAATAAGTACGACGGTCAGGAACATTCAAGCTCACTCACGTTTGAAGAGCTTTGGGCAAGACATGAATCGATAAAAGAGAAGATTTATAGCCTGACACGCGACTTTCTACTGATACTCGAAAATAAGTTCCTGTCCTTAGAAACTCTCGGGAACTTATTGACGCGACGCCATGAGTTCTCTCAAATTCGGTCAAATCTTTGGATCGAGGCATTGCAAACAGTAACAAATAGAACCACAAGAATTGAATTTCTTGATCATTATCCAGCAAAAGAAAAACAGTCTGTATGGGAAATGCTTGAACTTGGGCCTCGTGAAGAAGGAGAAATTGAACCTGTTTTAAATTTCATTTTGTCGCTTAACTGGACTGAAAAGCTTTTAGATTTTCGAGGGCTCGCCTATGCTTCAGAGGATTCATTCCCCAGAAACTCTTGGCACATCGTTCGTCCTGTAAGTGAAGCTGGGCTAAAAAAATGGTTGACGAAAAATTCGAACGATATTTTGTATGGATATTTTCGAGATGAATTTCTTGGATCGGCTGATATAATTTCCTTTGTCATTATTGCGATCTTCAGCATTAAGCGAGAGGTTTCTTCAAGTGGAGACCTGATAGATCGAATTTCAAGATACGCCCAGTCCCATAGCCTGACATTATTAGATATGATTCGAGCGTCGAATTTAGATGGAGCCATCTTTATGACTGCCGCCATATACAATCAATCAATCATTTTTGATGCTGAAAAGCGCGCCTTACTGGAGCAACTTATGATGGACACGCGACGCTGGCATCTATTTTGGCATTCTTTAGGGGAAGAACTGATCAAGAAAGCTTATGATAAGAAGATCAAGGAATTAGCCGAAATGAATTTGAATTTTCAACCCAACATCGGAGCGGCAGTAAAGTTAGCACAGGAAAGCCAAAATTCTAAAAATCTAATTGATACACTACATCATTATTTTTTTGGCAACAGGAAAACGCTCTCAATTTCAGGTAACTTGTTAGAAATCGCGCGGAACATTCGGCGAGTAAAGCGGAGGGGATGAAAATTTCAATATTTCGAAAAAATAAATAATTATTGAAATTATTTAAATTAATAACGGCTTCCTTCAAAGAATCGCCTTTCAATTCAAATCATCCCCCACATCCCGCATCTGGGAGACCGTGACCACTTCGTCTTCCCACTTCTGGAGTTCAAGACTTGCAGCCGCGAAGTCAGTGGGCGTGATCGTCTTCATGATGCGATCATAGACAACCTGTGCCGCGTCTTTGGCGCTGCCATCTTGTAGGTGATGGACTGCCAGCCCACACCACATGAAGGCCTCGGTGGGGTCCGTCTTGTACAGGTCGGTGGCACCGCTGATTTCGCATAGCGACCCGTAAGCGAACGGCTCGCCCTGTGCCGCAGCACGCGTGATCCAATAGATCGCATCCGGCAGGCTCTTCGGGACGCCGGTGCCGGTGTAGTAGGCCCAGCCAATATTGTTTTGAGATGGCGCAAGCCCAAGTTTTGCTGCTTTCAGATACAGTGCGGCGCCCTTTGCCACGTCCTGTGTGACCCCAAGGCCATACGAGTAATGGTAGCCGAGGGAGTGGATCGCCCCCGGGTCGCCCTTGTCTGCCGCCATCTGCAGCCAGTAGTTGGCGCCCTCGAAGTCCTTCTTCTGGTTGCGGACATAGGCAAGTTTGTCATCAGCCAAGTCACGCATGGCTTGGATCGAGCCATAGCTCGCCGCATTGACCATGTAATCTTCGTCCGTCTTGAAGTCGCCACGTCCTAGCGCGGCATCCTGATCGGCAGTGAAGTACTGCCTCTCGGTCGAGTAGAGGCCGAACTTGTAGATGTCCTGCCCTTCCAGCGGCATCTTGGGATCGTAGAAGAAGTTCGCAATCTGGTCATAAGGCGTGTTGTGTTCGATTTCGATCAGCTTGGGATTGAAGCCCATTTCCCGCAGGTAGGCCTCCACATCTCCGCCGTCAGCCTGCACCGTCTTCCAGACGTTGGGTGCCACCTTTTTGCGCTGCCACCCCATATGGACCCCAATGTGCGTCAGGCGCAGATGAACCGCACCCGCTGCCACCAGCGCACAGGCTGAGGAGCATTGCGGGGTGGTGTCGGGGATCACTGGTGACCCGGTCTCTGCCACCGCCCCATGCCGCCGCAGGATCCTGCCGATTTCCATGGATGACCTTGCCGACCCACCATCGGAATTCAATTCAACACGCGGGAAAGGCGCACCGGTAGGTAGGGCCTCGTCCAGCATGGTGAAGAAGGCGAGGTCTTCTTGCCCAATGTCGCCATACACTGAGACGTAGGCCAGCTTGCCCGCCACCACGCAGGCCTTTGGGTCATCTTTGCATTGCGCGTCGACCAGCGGGTAGGCAACGACGGGAGCTGCCTGCAGCAAAAATGTCGCCAATATGATCGCCCTCACGTCCGCCACCCCCTGCTACAGTTGCTACATTTGCTACACGATCAGCGTTCGGAAAGTTGCGGGGTCATAGCGAAGTAGCATAAACGTCGCAACTGAACGTGGTGCCTTAGTCTATTGGACAGCTCATCGCATTCTGGTAGTTAGTGCCCCTAGGGTCAGGACCCATTGATCTGCTTGAGGCTGCCGTCGCCGCGTGATTCAAGGCTCCCAAGCTGAGGGGAGATCATGAGCAATTTATTCTGGCTGACGGACGAGCAGGTGGAGCGGCTGAGACCGTTCTTTCCGAAGAGCCATGG
>CANBRQ010000056.1 GCA_947371955.1 Paracoccaceae bacterium
ATCGGCCCTTTGCAGACCAACAAGGCCAAGCAGGCGGTGGAGCTGTTTGACGCGATCCACACGCTCGACCGTCCGTCTTTGGCCGACAAGCTGGCCAAACTGGCGCAGGCGCGGGGCCAAAGCCCGGACCTGTTCGTTCAGGTCAACACTGGGGCCGAGCCGCAGAAGGCCGGCATCCTGCCCGAAGCGCTGGACGCCTTCCTGAAAGACTGCCGGGCGATGGACCTGCACCCGCTTGGCCTGATGTGCATCCCGCCCGAGGGCGAAGACTCCGCCCCCCATTTCCGCGCGCTGGCCCAAATGGCCGCCCGCAACGGCCTGTCAGGCCTTTCGATGGGGATGAGCGGCGATTTCGAATCTGCCGTGGCACTGGGGGCCACCCATGTCCGCGTCGGTTCCGCCATCTTCGGGGCAAGGCACTACGGGTAACGCCGAAAGGTTTTGACCTGTCAGGTCAGCCAGACCCGCGCATAGGGCGGCAGGGCGATCATTCCGTCATGCGAGGTCACCGCATGATCCGACAAGGCGTCGTGCATCTTCGTCACCCCATGACTGCGGGCAAGGCTTTCGGGCAGGTGCAGCCAGTGCTCCGTCATGTTGAACAGCCCCAGCATCACCCCCGTCGGCGCTTTGCGGACAAAGGCGAAGACGCCGTTCAGGCCGGGGTCAATGATCTGCAAGGGATGGGCGGCGTGGATCGCCTCGGTCACCTTGCGGCGGGCGAGGATGTGCTTGGTGCCGCGAAAGATTTGACCCGCCGCAGTGTCATCCGAATGGCGGAACTGCGCCAGATGCCAATCCATCATAGGTCGGTGAATCCAGCGGCTGTCATGGGCATGTTCCGGCACATCCAGATAGCCGTAGTCGTTCAGCATGGCGAGTTCGTCGCCCATATAGATCAACGGGATGCCCCCAAAAGCCGCAATCAGTGCATGGCCAAGAAGGATTCGCTGCACCGCCAGCGCCGTTGCCCCGGCATCGCCCTCGGCCCGCTCCAGCCCCGCCAGAGAGGCAAAACTGCCAGAGATTCGCTTGTCCCCCGTCTCCTCATTCACCTGAAACAGCGCTCCCTTGGCAAAGCTGCCGGGGAAGGACCCCTCAAAGAAGTTCGACAGGAAATTCCGATGCGCCCCGCCCGACATATGCAAGGCCCCCGCATCCTCATCCGTCACCGCCCAGCCGATGTCATCATGGCAGCGGATATAGGTGGCATAGGTCGCATTGGTCAGGCGTTCCGGGAAATGCGTGCCCAGCACTTGTCGCATCAGCCGGGCATCGCGGGTGGCAATGGCACTCCAATACTGCACCATAAGGGAGTTGTGGTAGGCAAGGTTGCCCTCTTTCCCGTCATGCTTGCCGCGCCCCAGATAGGGCAGCATCTCGGCGGGGGCAACAATCGCCTCTTCCAGATGCAGCACGGCAGGGCAGGCGATCCGGCAGCAGGCGCGCAGGGCTTGCAGCAGCATATGAACCTCGGGCTCCGATTGGCATCGGGTGCCAAGCCGCTTCCACATGAAGGCCACCGCATCCAGCCGCAGCACCTCGACGCCGCGATTGGCGAGGAACAGCATGATCTCGGTGATTTCAAGGAACACATCCGGGTTCGCCCAGTTCAGGTCCCACTGGTGTTCGTTGAACGTGGTCCAGACCCATTTGCCGAACTGGGGGTAATGGGTGAATGACCCGGGAGCGGTGTCCGGGAATATCTCCACCAGCGTCCGCTCATACTGACGCGGCATGGCGGGGTCATCGTACATCAGGTAATAATCCTGATACTTGGCATTCCCCTTCGCCGCCGCCTGCGCCCAGGCGTGTTCCTTGGCAGTATGGTTCAGGACCAGATCAACGCAAACCGAAATTCCCCGCGCCCGCAGCGCGGCCGAGACTTCCTCGAAATCCGCCATAGTGCCGTAAGTCGGGTTGATTTCCCGGTAGTCCATCACCGAATAGCCGCCGTCACTGTCGCCCGGGCGGGGTTTCAGACACGGCATGAAATGCACATAAGTGATGCCAAGGTCTTCCAGATAGTCGAGCTTCCCAAGCACGTCCTTCAGATTGCCGGCGAAGCGGTCGATGTAGAAGACATAGCCCGCCATGTTCGGGCGCTGGAACCAATCCGGCTCCAGATCGCGCTGCAGGTCCAGCCGCTTGAGGTCTTTCGGCCGGTCGCGCCAGCCTTTCTTGAGGGTCGCCAGCAGCTTGTCCTTGAAGCTGTCAAAGTCCGCGTGGCGGCCATAGATCGCTTCCAGCATCGGCCACAGGTCCGGCGCGCTGCGTGCCAGACGCAGAGCGAAAATCTCGTCCTCCGCGACGGTTACCGATTTGGCCATGCTGACGTCCTCCCGCGACTCGGGGGGACTTTACGGCTTCCAAAGCGTTTTGGAAAGGCCCCTCAGCCCGGCACGATCAGCCGGCTTTGCGGCAGCAAACGCTGCGCCACCCAAAGCAGGTCCTGCGGCGCAAGCGCCACACAGCCCGCCGTCGGTGCACCCGGCCTGCGCCAGCGGTGCATGAAAATCGCTGACCCACGGCCCGGAACCGAGAAGGGCCAGTTCCAGTCGGTGATCAACACCAGATCATACATCGGATCAGCCCGCCGTAGGGCTTCGTGGCTGAAGGGATGCGGGGCCCGAACCATCAGGTTGTAGTCCTCGTCCTTCACATCATCCGACCACAGATCGGATGGGCCGATCGGTAAAGCCCAATCCGCCGGTCGCGCCATCCGGTCCGGTCGGTACAACATGCCGACGATCCGATGCACCCCCGTCGGTGTGCTGCCATCGCCTTCGCGCTTGCGTTCTGCCGCAACCACACCGCCACGCCCCACCGTGCAGGGCAGCTTGCGGCCCATGAAGCGCAGACCCGTTGGGGTGACGACCATATCCAGCGGTTTCATCGGCATCTCCTGTGGCTGATTGTAACACTTCCTACCGCCAACCCATGGATTTTGAAACATTCCCCCGCTCTGCGACACGTCCGCGTGAGGCTTTTGTTGCAAATCTTGCCATGGTCGAGACCGAAGCGCATCTACGTCGCAACGACCCCGCATCGATGGAGACGACGATGTCCACACTGCGCAAAATCCTGCTGGTTGATGATGATGATGACCTGCGTGAAGCCCTGTCCGAACAGCTGGTGATGACCGAAGACTTCGACGTTTTCGAAGCCCGCACCGGTGCCGAAGGCATGGAAAAGGCCAAGGCCGCCGCCTATGACCTTGTGATCCTCGACGTGGGCCTGCCCGATACCGATGGCCGCGAACTCTGCAAGCGGATGCGCAAGGCCGGCGTCAAGTGCCCGGTCCTGATGCTGACAGGGCATGATTCCGACGCTGACACGATCCTTGGTCTGGACTCTGGCGCCAATGATTACGTGACCAAGCCGTTCAAATTCCCCGTCCTTCTGGCCCGCATCCGCGCCCAGTTGCGCCAGCACGAACAGTCCGAAGACGCCATCTTCCAGATGGGCCCCTACACCTTCAAGCCCGCGCAAAAGCTGCTGCTGGACGTCAAGGAAAAGAAGATCCGCCTGACCGAGAAAGAGACCAACATCCTCAAGTTCCTGTACCGCGCGCAATCGGGGGTTGTGGCCCGCGATGTGCTGCTGCACGAGGTCTGGGGCTATAACGCCGGGGTCACCACCCACACGCTGGAGACTCACATCTACCGTCTGCGCCAGAAGATCGAGGCCGATCCGGCCAACGCCCGCCTGTTGGTCACCGAAAACGGCGGCTATAAATTGGTCGCCTGATCGCCCGGAATGCAGCAATTCTGCACGTGCCACGATAAATTTGGGCTTAGGGCTTATTATTGCCCGAATCTAACGCTATCTTAACAGGATGCGGCGATTGTTGCACAGAGTTCCCCTTGTCGTGTCGGGGTTATGGCACGACTCCTCCCTGTTGGACCTGGCCGGGCCTTGTGCCCGGCCTCTTTTTTAGTCCAGACGCAGGAAGCGGGCGCAGTAGGCCAGCATCAGGACTCCACCAAGGGTTGCAAAGGCAAACGGCAGATGCAGAGCAAAACCGCCCAGCGGCGCTCCCAAAGCCACCAGCGCCCCGCCCAGAAGGGACCCGAACGGGCGCGGACTCCAGCCCAGAAACCGGTACACCGCGTTCACTCGGCCAAGCAAGGGCGCTGGAATCAGGCGCTGCCGATAGCTGACCGTCACGACATTCCACAACATCCCCGTGAAAGCCTCGCAGAACAGCGCCGCCCCGGCGACCCATGGGGTTTTGGCGAAGATCAGGGTGCCAGTGGCCAGACAAAAGCCTGCAATCGACAGCAAAAGCCCCCGCCGCGCGCCCAACCGGACCAGAAGCCAGGCTGACGACAGACCGCCCAGCAAACCTCCCAAAGCCAGAACCGACAGCAGTGCGCCATACTGCGCCGCGTTCAGATGCAGGCTGTCTTGCGCGTAAAGCACCATGACCGACCAGATCACCTCGTAGAGGAAGTTGAACAGCCCCAGCACCAGCCCTAAGCGCCGCAGGGCAAGGTGCCCCCAAAGCCAGGCCAGACCCTCCCGCAAACCCGGCCAAAAGGCCGCAGGCGCATGGGTCGCCCGCGCGCGCACCTTGGTCTGCGCCAGAAAGCCGGCGGACAGGATCAGCATCAGCGCGTGAAACCCGAAGGGCACCGCAATGGACCCCGCGATCAGCGCTCCCGCCAGCGGCGGTCCGACGAACTGGCCCATCAGCTTGTCACTGCTTTGCAACGCCGCATTGGCGGCCTCCAACGCCGCAGGCTCCACCACATCCGGCAGGATGGTTTGCGCCGTGTTGTCCCGCAGCACCTCCACTGACCCGGTCAGGAAAGCCAGCCCCGCCAGCCCCAGCACCGAGGCCAGCCCCGGTGCGGCCCACAGTGCCAGCGCCACAACGGCCAAAGTCATCGCAGCCATCAGCAGATTGGCCCGCACGAGGGTGGCGCGGTGGTCCAGCCGGTCGGTCCAGACTCCGGCGGGCAGGGCGAAGAACACCCAAGGCAGTTGCGGCGCCATCGCCACCATGCCGATCAGCAAAGGGTCTCGCGTCAGCAAGGTGGCGAACCACGGGAAAGCCACGCCGTAAACCCCGGTCCCCAGATGGCTGAACACCGAAGCGCCAAACACCAGCCGGAAATTGCGGTTCCGCCACAGGGGATCATGCATCATGGCGCCAGACTGCTGACCCCTTGGGTCCAAGTCAAGCTGGCCGCAGTCTTCAAATTTCTTACTCTTTTGAGTTTCCCGGTCGGCGCTTTCGTGCCACTACTTGCAACGTTCGGGGCCACGGCCCTCGCTTGCACACACACCAACGCTGGAGAGCTTGATGCGCCTTCTGACCCTCGCCGCAGTTCTGACCGCTTCGGTTGCAGCCCCGGCTTTCGCCGAAGACCTGCAATTCACCCTTATCAACAATTCCTCGAATGACATCATCGAAATGTATCTGTCGCCCCACGAACAGAACACCTGGGGTGAGAACATCCTGTCGGTCCCCTCGGTCGCTGCGGGCGCACAGGGCACCATTTCGGTCACCGATGGTGAGACGGTCTGCGACTATGACATCAAGGTCGTTGTGACCGGCGGCGCTTCGGGCGAGTCGACGCAGAACCTGTGCGAACTGTCGACCTTCACCGTTCACGACTGACCCGTGGCCCCTTGAGGCTTCTGACGGCAGGGCCTAGGCTCTGCCGTCTGCATATGGAGCCCCCCATGCCCTTCACCCTCGCCACCTGGAACATCAACTCCGTCCGTCTGCGCGAAGGGCTGGTGGCACGGCTGATGCAGGAGGAGCAGCCCGATATCCTCTGCCTGCAGGAATGCAAAAGCCCGGTGGAGTTGATCCCGCAGGATCAGTTCCGCGCGCTTGGCTACCGCTACATGGTGGCGCGGGGCCAGAAGGGCTACAACGGGGTGGCGATCCTGTCGAAACTGCCGATCGTCGATGCCGGAGAGAAGGATTTCGCCTCCCTCGGCCATGCCCGCCATGTGGCGGCCCGGCTGGAAAATGGCATCACCATCCACAACTGCTATGTCCCCGCCGGCGGTGACATCCCCGACCGGACGGAGAATGAGAAATTCGGCCAGAAGCTCGATTTCCTGACCGAGATGCGCGACCACTTCCGCTGGGAGCGTCCCGACCGCGCCATCCTCGTCGGCGACCTCAACATCGCCCCGCGTGAGGATGACGTCTGGAGCCACAAGCAACTGCTGAAAATCGTCTCGCACACCCCGATCGAGGTCGCCCACCTGCATGACGTGATGGAGTCCGGCGCATGGGTCGACGTGACCCGGCAGGACATCCCCGAAGGCAATCTCTACAGCTGGTGGTCCTACCGCAGCCCCGATTGGGATGCCGGCGACAAGGGCCGCCGTCTCGATCATATCTGGGCCACGCCCGACATTGCCACCGCTGCCCATGGCAGCCGCATCCTGCGCCCGGTGCGCGGCTGGGAGAAGGGCAGCGACCACGTCCCGGTCTTTGCCACCTTCGACCTCTGACCACTGGCCCCGCAGCGCCAGCAGGGGTAACCTCACCCCATGGCTGACCTCTTCGACTCCCCCTCCACGACCCCCGACGCGCCGCGTCCCTTGGCCGACCGCCTGCGCCCCCGCACGCTGGCCGAGGTGATCGGCCAATCCCACGTGCTGTCCCCCGAAGGCCCGCTGGGGTCGATGCTCGCCGCGCATTCCCTGTCCTCGCTGATCCTCTGGGGTCCGCCCGGCGTCGGCAAAACCACCATCGCCCGCCTTCTGGCGCAGGAAACCGACCTCAATTTCGTGCAGATCAGCGCCATATTCACTGGCGTCCCCGACCTGCGCAAAGTGTTCGAGACCGCCAAGATCCGCCGCCAGAACGGTCAGGGCACCCTGCTGTTCGTCGACGAAATCCACCGCTTCAACAAGGCGCAGCAAGACGGCTTCCTGCCTTATATGGAAGACGGCACCATCCTGCTGGTCGGCGCCACCACCGAAAACCCCAGCTTCGAACTCAACGCCGCTTTGCTCTCCCGCGCCCAAGTCATCGTCCTTGAACGCCTGACCCCCACCGACCTCGAACGCCTCGCCCAACGGGCGGAGAAGGACGTCAACCGCGCCCTGCCACTCGACGGCCCGGCGCGGGAAACCTTGGTGGAAATGGCCGACGGCGACGGCCGGACGCTTCTGAACCTGATTGAGCAGATCATGGCCTGGATTGTCACCAAGCCTCTGACCACTGATCAGCTGTCCACCCGCCTGATGCGCCGCGCCTCGAAATACGACAAGTCCGGAGAGGAGCATTACAACCTCATCTCCGCCCTGCACAAATCCGTCCGCGGCTCCGACCCCGACGCCGCCCTCTACTGGTTCGCCCGCATGCTGGAAGGCGGCGAGGACCCCCGCTTCCTCGCCCGCCGCATCACCCGCATGGCGGTGGAGGATATCGGCCTCGCCGACCCACAGGCGCAGGAAATCTGCCTCGCAAGCTGGCAAACCTATGAACGGCTGGGCTCACCGGAGGGCGAACTCGCGCTGGCCGAAGCGCTGGTCTACCTCGCCCTCGCCCCCAAATCGAACGGCGTCTACAAGGCCTACAATGCCGCCCGCGAGGCGGCCCGCCAGACCGGCTCGCTTCCCCCACCGCTCCATATCCGCAACGCCCCCACCAAGCTGATGAAGTCGCTCGGCTACGGTGCGGCCTATGCCTACGACCACGACCAAGAAGACGGCTTTTCCGGCCAGAACTACTTCCCCGACGACATGAAGCGCCCGGTCTACTACGCCCCGCCCGAACGCGGCTTTGAACGGGAACTCAACAAGCGCATCGAGTACTTTGCCAAACTCCGCGCCAAAAGAAACGACCTTTGAGCCTTTCATTCTGGTACAAATATCCCGGGGTGCGGGGCAGGGCCCCGCTCCGACATTGACAATGCCGCGCGCAGCACCCAAGGAACCTTGATGATCTGGATTCTGACTCAAGTCGCCCTTGGCGGCGCGCTCGGCTCTGTGCTGCGCTATCTCACCGTATTTGCGGTGGGTGCTCCCTTGGCCACCTTGGCTGTCAACATTCTGGGCAGCTTTGCGATGGGGGTGCTTTACGTTTTGCTCTTTCAACGCACGCATCTGTCGCCCTTGCTGATGACCGGCGTGCTTGGCGGCTTCACCACCTTTTCCGCCTTCTCGCTGGACGCACTGAAACTCTACCAATCCGGCCAACTCGGCACCGCGCTGGCCTATGTCGCAGGCTCCGTCGTCCTCTCCCTCCTTGCCGTCGCTTTGGGCGCGGCCCTCACCGAAAGGGTCCTCACATGAGCGCCGTTCAACTGATCACCGTGACCGAGGACGAGGGCGAACAGCGCCTCGACCGCTGGATGAAGCGCATGTTTCCCCAGATCACCCAAGGCGCCATCGAAAAGATGTGCCGCACCGGGCAGGTCCGGGTGGATTCGGGCCGTGTGAAGGCGTCCGACCACGTCATGCCGGGCCAAACGGTCCGCATCCCGCCTTTGCCGGACGCAGCGGCCCCGGAATATGCCCCCGATGGCAAGATCAGCGCCGCCGACACCAAGATGATCCAGAACGCGGTTCTCTGGAAGGATGACCACATGATCATCCTGAACAAGCCTGCGGGCCTCGCCTCTCAAGGTGGCTCCGGCATGGGCGACCGTCATGTCGACGGCCTCGCCGAGGCGCTGAAGTTCGGCTACAAGGACAAGCCCAAGCTGGTGCACCGGCTGGACAAGGACACCTCGGGCCTTCTGATGCTGGCCCGCACCGACCGTGTCGCCCGCCGCCTGTCGGAGGCGCTGCGCCACCGCAACACCCGCAAGATCTATTGGGCCTTGGTCGCCGGTGTCCCTAACCCGAAACAGGGGTCCATCAAATACGGCCTGATGAAAGCCCCCGGCGGCCGGGGCGAGGGCGAAAAGATGCTCTGCATCCATCCCGCCAAGATGGCCGATTTCCCCGAAGCCAAACGCGCCCAGACCGACTTCTTCACCCTATGGTTCCTTGGCGCCCGCATGTCCTGGATGGCGCTGGAGCCTGTGACGGGCCGCACCCACCAACTGCGCGCCCATATGGCCGAAATGGGACACCCGATGGCCGGTGACGGCAAATACGGTGGCAACACGGCGGATAACATGGGCGACGGCTGGGGCGCTTCGATCGGCGGCGACGTGTCGCGCAAGCTGCACCTGCACGCCCGCCAGATCACCGTCGAACACCCGGTGACCGGCGAGTTGATGACCTTCACGGCCCCCTTGCCCGACCACATGGCAAGGACCTGGAAAATGCTCGACTGGAACGAAAAGGACGTTCCGGCCGATCCTTTCGCGGGCCGCTGATGTCGAACTGGAAGCCGAAACGCTTTTGGACCGCCGCCGCCGTCGTCCCGCAGGACGGCGGTTTCACGGTGCATCTGGACAACCGCCCCGTCAAAACCCCGGCAAAGCAGCCGTTGCTGCTGCCCACCGAGGCGCTGGCGGCCCTCATTGCCGCCGAATGGGACGCCCAGACCGGCCTCGTGAACCCCGAAACCATGCCCGTCACCCGCATGGCCAACTCCGCCATCGACAAGGTCGTCCCGCAATATGACGAGGTCGCAACCTTGCTGACCGCTTACGGCGAGACCGACCACCTCTGCTACCGCGCCACCCATCCCGCCAAACTGATCGCCCGCCAGGCCGAGGCCTGGGACCCGCTGCTGCTTTGGGCGACAAAGGCCCTGCAAGCGCCGCTCAAGACCACCGCAGGCATCGTGCATGTTGCGCAAGACCCCGAAGTCATGCAGCACCTGCACCAAAGGGTTCTGGGATTGGGCAATTTCCGCCTTGCGGCATTTCACGACCTTGTGTCGATCTCGGGCTCTTTGGTGCTGGCTTTCGCCGTTGGGCACGGCCACCTGACCGCGGCAGAGGGCTGGCGGCTGTCTCGAATCGATGAAGATTGGCAGATTGAACTCTGGGGCGAGGATGAAGACGCCGCCGCCGCCGCTGCGCTGAAGCGGGAAGCATTTCACCTAGCGTCGCAATTTTATTCCCTCTGCGGGTAATTCACCTGCCAATTCGGCAGGCCAAAGCCTTGCCCTGCCGCGATCATGGCCATTTTTTTCATCACAACCGATGATCCCAAGCGCTTCGGGCTTAAAGACTTGACCTTTTAAACGGCAATGGCCGATGATCATCGGTACTGGCGGCAAAAGCTGCCGGTCTCTGCCCAAAAGGCAGGCAAGCATAATCAACCCCCCAACCGGGGCTTCAGGGAGACATAGATGAAGAATACGGTATTCTTCGGCACGCTCGCCACGGGCGCCTTGCTGGCCGGCATTGCCGCCGCAGGCACGCTGGACGACGTGAAGGCACGTGGCGTGCTGAATTGCGGCGTGCACACCGGCCTGACCGGCTTTGGTGCGCCAGACGCCAATGGCGATTATCAGGGCTTTGACGTTGATATCTGCAAAGCCGTCGCCGCCGCCATTTTTGGTGACCAGTCGAAAGTGAAATACGTCCCCACCACGGGCGAAACCCGCTTCACCGCGCTGGCCTCGGGCGAAGTCGATCTGCTGGTCCGGACGTCGACCTGGACCTATTCGCGTGACACCGACCTGAAATTCGATTGGGCTGGCGTGAACTATTACGACGGTCAGGGCTTCATGGTCCGCAAGGACCTCGGCGTCTCCTCGGCCAAAGAGCTTGATGGCGCCACGATCTGCATCCAGACCGGTACGACGACCGAGCTGAACCTGGCCGACTACTTCAAGTCGAACAACATCAAGTACACCCCCGTCACCGTGGCCGATGACGCCGACGCACAGCGCCAGTTCCTGGCTGGCGCCTGTGACGCCTACACGACCGACGCTTCGGGCCTCGCCGCCTCGCGCGCCACGCTGCCCAAGCCGGATGACTATGTGATCCTGCCGGAAATCATCTCGAAAGAGCCGCTCGGCCCGTTGGTGCGCCATGGCGACAACAACTGGGGCGATATCGTCCGCTGGACCTTCTACGCGCTGCTGGCTGCCGAAGAAAAAGGCATCACCAAAGCCAATATCGAAGAAGTGGCCTCCTCGACCACTGACCCGGAAGTTCGCCGGATCCTTGGCATCGAAGGCGATGAAGGCAAGATGATGGGTCTGGACAACAACTGGGCCAAGAACGCCATTGCCGCCAACGGCAACTATGGCGAGATCTTCGAAGCCAATATCGGCTCCGCCACCCCGATCAAACTGGCCCGCGGCCTGAATGCGCTTTGGACTCAGGGCGGTCTGCAATACTCTCCGCCGTTCCGGTAAATTGATCTTGGGCGCGACCGACAGGTCGCGCCCTTTTCATATAACGCCCGTAGCGACCCTGCCAAAGCGGGGCGCATAACCGGAAAACCGGACCAGCGGCGTCAGGGGGAATTACATGGCTGTGGCCAATGACCTGCCGAAACCCGAGTTTCGGCTAAGTGCTCTCATATACGACACGCGCTATCGGGCGATCACCATTCAGGTCATCGTCCTGATCCTCGCCCTTCTGTTCGCCGCATGGCTGATGGAGAACGTTCGGTCCAACCTTGCGCTGAAGGGCAAGGACATCGACTTCAGTTTCCTGTGGCGCAGGGCCGGCTATGACATCGGCCAGCACCTGATCCCCTACACCAACGACAGCCCCCACATCCGCGCCGCCTTCGTCGGCCTGATCAACACCATGGTCGTGGCGGTCGTGGCCTCGATCCTGTCGACCATCCTCGGTGTCTTTCTAGGCGTCCTGCGCCTGTCGAAAAACTGGATCGTCTCCCGCCTTGTCGGCGTCTATGTCGAGATGTTCCGCAACGTGCCGCTTCTTCTGTGGATCATCCTGACCTCGGCCATTTTCTCCGAAAGCCGCCCGCAGCCCAAGGATTTCAAGGTGATCGATGGTGTCGCCAAGGCGGATATGAGCTTCTGGAACTCCGTCGCCATCACCAACCGCTCCTCCAACGTGCCAATGCCGGTGCTGGACCGCCCGCTGCCGACGATTGACACGCCGTGGTTCAGCATTTCCACCTCGCTGGTGGCCATTGCGGTCCTCCTCGGTGCCTCCATCTGGGCCAACCGCCTTCTGCTGCGCCGCGCCACCGCCATTCAACAGGCGACCGGCCTGCGCCCCACCACATGGTGGCAAAGCACCGCCATCCTGATCGTGCCAACGCTTGCCGCGCTGATCGCGATGGGCTTCCATCTCGACTACCCGGTCTTCAAGGGATTCAACTTCCAAGGCGGCCTCAGCTTCGACCACGCCTTCACCTCGCTGACCATCTCGCTGACCCTTTACTACGCCGCCGTGACGGCCGAGATCGTCCGCTCCGGCATCCAGGCCATCAGCCGGGGCCAGTCCGAAGCCGCCTTCGCCCTTGGCCTGCGCCCCGGCCGCGTCATGAGCCTGATCATCCTGCCGCAAGCCCTGCGCGTCATCATCCCGCCGATGATCTCGCAATGGCTGTCGCTGACGAAAGACACCTCGCTCGGCATCGCCGTCAGCTACCTTGACCTGCGCGGCACCCTCGGCGGCATCACCCTGAACCAGACCGGGCGAGAGCTGGAATGCATGGTCCTCATGATGATGATCTACCTGATCATCAGTCTGATCATCTCGGCCATCGCCAATGCCTACAACTCCTCTGTCAAACTGAAGGAGCGCTAGGATGCAATTCACCCGCACCGAAATGCTGCCGCCCCAACCGCCACCCGTCTCGCAATCGGGTGCGGTGAAATGGGTGCGCGAGAACCTGTTCTCCGGCCCGCTCAACACGATCCTGACGCTGCTGTCGATCCTGGTCGTCTATTACTTGCTGAACCTCTCGCTGCCCTGGCTGTTGCACGGCGTCTGGAACGCCAGTTCCCTGACCGAATGCCGCACCATCATCGCCGCCAACTTCGGCCCAGATGCCGGTGGTGGCTGCTGGGCCATGATCCACGCGCGCTGGTATCAGTGGATCTTCGGCTTCTACCCGCCCGAGGTCTATTGGCGCCCGATCCTGAACTTCGGCCTGTTGTTCGTCGCCATGGCGCCGATCCTGTTCTCCGACAACCTGCGCGGCTCGGTCAAACTCGTGGGCACCGTCGCCGTGCTGACGATCATCGCGCTGACGCTGGCACAGGGCCCGTGGTGGGTCTTCGCACTTTGCAGCGCCCTTATGCTGGCCAGCGTCGCCGTGGCCCTGCTGGCCCCGCGCTACCTGCTGGTGGCGACCGTACTTTACCCTTTCGCGACGGTCTGGCTGCTCTGGGGCGGCTCGATCTGGGGCCCGGTCACGGCGATGCTGGGCTTTGTCGTTCTGGTACTGGTCTACCGTCCGCTCAGCCCAAGGCTTGGCGTGGTGATGGCCACCTCTCTGGCGGTCGTCGCTGCGGCGATCTGGTGGGGCGTGCTGGACAGTTATGTCGCCGCCGCACTGGAGCAGGTCGTGTCCCTGTCGATCCAACCCGTCGAGTCCGACAAGTTCGGCGGCTTCCTCCTGGCCTTCCTGATCGGCGTCTCCTCCATCTCCATCTCGCTGCCCATCGGCATCCTGCTGGCCTTGGGGCGTCAATCGGATATGTTCCTGATCAAGACCCTTTCGGTCGCCTTCATCGAGTTCGTGCGTGGCGTGCCCCTGATCACCATGCTCTTCACCGCCTCGCTGCTGCTGCAATACTTCCTGCCGCCGCAGGTGCAGTTCGACCTGATCCTGCGGGTGATCATCCTCGTCACCCTCTTCTCCGCCGCCTACAATGCCGAGGTGATCCGCGGCGGCCTCGCCGCCCTGCCCAAAGGCCAGTACGAGGCGGCGGATGCCTTGGGTATGGACTACTGGCAGGCGCAGCGCCTGATCATCATGCCGCAGGCGCTGAAGGTCTCGATCCCCGGCATCGTCTCCACCTTCATCGGCCTCTTCAAGGACACCACTCTGGTCTCCTTCGTCGGCCTGCAAGACCCGTTGCGCGGCATCACCACCATCGTGCGCGCCGACATCAACTGGAAGGGCATCTACTGGGAGCCCTATATCTTCGTCGGCGTGATCTTCTTTGCCGCCTGCTACGGCATGTCCCGCTATTCCCTGTATCTGGAGCGCAAGCTCCACACCGACCACCGATAGGAGCCGCCATGGCAGACCCCGCAATGAAGATCTCCGACGAAGTGGCCGTGCAGATCACCGCCATGAACAAGTGGTACGGCACCTTCCACGTGCTGCGCGACATCAACATGACCGTGCAGAAGGGCGAGCGGATCGTGGTCTGCGGCCCGTCAGGCTCTGGCAAGTCGACCCTGATCCGCTGCATCAACCGGCTCGAGGAGCATCAGCAGGGCCAGATCATCGTCGATGGCACCGAACTGACCAACGATATCAAGAACATCGACAAGGTGCGCTCTGAAGTCGGCATGGTGTTCCAGCACTTCAACCTGTTCCCGCATCTGACCATTCTGGAAAACCTGACCCTCGCCCCGATCTGGGTCCGCAAGATCCCGAAGAAAGAGGCGGACGAGACGGCGATGTACTTCCTCAGCAAGGTGAAAATCCCCGAACAGGCGCACAAATACCCCGGCCAGCTGTCCGGCGGCCAACAGCAGCGCGTGGCCATCGCCCGCTCGCTCTGCATGCGCCCCCGCATCATGCTGTTTGACGAACCCACCTCGGCGCTTGACCCCGAGATGATCAAAGAGGTGCTGGACACCATGATTGATCTGGCGAAAGAAGGCATGACCATGCTCTGTGTGACCCACGAAATGGGCTTTGCCCAAGCGGTGGCGAACCGCGTGATCTTCATGGATCAGGGCCAGATCGTCGAACAGAACGAACCGCGCGAGTTCTTCAACAACCCCAAGTCCGAGCGGACCAAGTTGTTCCTGAGCCAGATCCTCGGCCACTGACAGGGAGGGTGGGGTTCAACCCCACCCTACAAGCCGCTCTGCAAGACTGAACCGTGGGATTAGGTAGGATGGGCGATCCGCCCATCTTCCTCAGGCGATCACTTCGCTCGGCACCACGAAATCCACCACAGCGCCTTGCCCGAAAGCCACATCGGCCCAGCTTTCCGCGTTGAAATCCACCACCAGCGTGGCACCGGTCGGATAGCGGCCAAACTCGTCATGCAAGGGTGCATGGGCCACCAGACGCGCGGCGAATTCTGCAATCCCCGGATTGTGCCCGATCATCATCACGCAATCTGCCGTCGCATTCCGCAGCACCGCCAGCATCACATCCGGCCCGGCATGGTACAAAGCCGGCTTCAGGTTCAGAATCGGCGTTCCCGGCAGGGCAGGGGCCACGCCGGACCATGTCTTGCGCGTCCGCAGCGCGTCCGAGCACAGAACCTCGCCCGGCACATCGCCCCGAGAGGCCAACCAGACCCCCAATTCCGCCGCAGCCGCACGGCCACGCTCGTTCAGCGGCCGGTCGTGGTCGGGTGTTGCGGGATCATCCCAGCTGGATTTCGCATGGCGGGTCAGGATCAAGCGCTTCATCGGTGGAACTGCCTCATATGATAGGCTGACTGTTCGGCCATCCTTGCATAGCCAGAGCCTGCGGGGCAAGAGCGCCTCACAAGACAGCCACCGTTCAGGCATTGCGCCCCCTCGGCCATGTCCAGATGCCGATGACAGGCCGGCACGTCATAGCCTGCCCCGGTCAGCGCCCCAACGGGGCAGGCGGCAAGGCAAGGCTGCGCACATCCCACACAGGGCTGAGGCAGCGCCTCAGGCACCTCCACCACCTCTTTCAGCGCCAAGGCCCCGCGAAAGCTGACCATCAGGCCCTGTGACGCATGGACCAGCAGCTTCACCGGACTGTCCCAAACCCGGCCACTGCGCAAAGCCCAGGTGTAGAACGGCCGGTACGGCGGTCCGCCAAACGGAAACAGCGCCTTGGCCCCAAGATCGCAGGCCACCCGGCCAATCACCCGCCGCGACCATGTGTCCACCGGGTCAGGCCCATCCCACTCGGGCTGAGCCTGCAGATGTGCCCAAAACCCCGGCTCCCTCGGGCCCAGCAAAAGCAAGGTCCGCGTGCCCTTGGGAAAGCCCTCCTCGCCGTCCGCCACCGCAAACCCGCCCAGAATCTCCAGACAATGCGGCTCCAGCAGGGCGGCGACGCTCATCCCCGCTTCACATGCGGCTTGACGCGCGGCGGGGTCGAGCGGATCTGGCTCCCGGCACCATGATCCGTGAACAGTTCGACAATCGAGGCATTGGGCAGCCGCCCGTCCAGAATCGTCACCGCCCGCACGCCCTGCTCAATCGCCAACAGCGCCGTTTCGGTCTTCGGAATCATGCCGCCCGATATCGTGCCATCGGCAATCATCGCCCGGATCTCATCCGGGCTGATGTTCGTCATCACCTCGCCAGCGGCATTCTTCACCCCCGGCACATCGGTCAGCAACAACAACCGGTCCGCCTTCAGGGCCCCGGCAATCGCCCCCGCCGCCGTATCGCCGTTGACGTTGAACGTCTCATTATCCGCCATCCCCGTCGCCACCGGAGCGACCACCGGAATGATCCCCGCATTGTACAAATCGCGCAGCACCTGCACGTTCATCTCGACCGGGCGGCCCACATAGCCCAGTTCCGGATCATCTGCGACGCAGACCATCAGGTCATCATCCTTGCCCGAAATCCCAACCGCCCGTCCGCCCGCATCCATGATCGCCTGCACGATCCGCTTGTTGACCAGACCCGACAGGATCATCTCGACCACCTGCACCGTGGCCTTGTCCGTCACCCGTTTGCCCCGGACAAACTCGGACTTGATCCCCAGCTTGTTCAGCATGTCATTGATCATCGGCCCGCCGCCATGCACCACCACCGGGTTCACGCCGACCTGCTTCATCAGCACGATATCCCGGGCAAACTCCGCCATCGCGGCATCATCGCCCATCGCATTGCCGCCAAATTTCACCACCACCACCGCGCCAGAAAAGCGCAAGAGGTGGGGCAGGGTCTCCGACAGCATCTTGGCCGTCGTCAAAGCAAGTTCGCGGCTCACGGTTTGGGCTTTCATGGGGAACTCCAAGGTTTGGCTTCAATTAAGGCCTTTGCGTGCCCCTGCCAAGCGTTCTAGACTATCTCCATGACATATCAGAAAACCCTCGTCCTGACCGGAGCGTCGCGCGGCATCGGCCACGCCACCGTGAAGCGCTTTTCCTCCGAAGGCTGGCGGGTTCTGACCTGTTCGCGCCAACCCTTCGACCCGCGCTGCCCCTGGCCGGGGGGGGAGGAGAATCACATCCAGATCGACCTCGCCAGCCCAGACAAGACCATCGCCGGGCTGCAGGTGATCAAATCCAAGATCAATGGTCGCCTTGATGCCTTGGTCAATAACGCGGGCGTCAGCCCAAAGGGCCCCGGCGGCGCGCGTCTGTCGACCCTGACCACCGACCTGCGCACCTGGGGACAGGTCTTCCACGTCAACTTCTTCGCGTCCATCGTGCTCGCGCGCGGATTGATGGACGAACTCTCCGCCGCCAAAGGCTCCGTCGTGAACGTCACGTCGATTGCCGGAAGCCGCGTTCACCCCTTCGCCGGGGCCGCCTATTCCACCTCCAAAGCCGCCCTTGCCGCCCTGACCCGAGAGATGGCGCATGACTTCGGCCCCCTCGGCGTCCGCGTCAACGCCATTGCGCCCGGAGAGATCGAGACCGCCATCCTCTCCCCCGGCACCGACAAGATTGTCGAGAAACTGCCCATGAACCGCCTCGGCCAACCGCGAGAGGTCGCCGACGCCATCTGGTTCCTGTGTTCCGACCAGTCGAGCTACATTTCCGGCGCCGAATTGCAGGTCAACGGCGCGCAGCACGTATGATTCGGGGCGTTGGTTAACAAGCCTTCTGTCTTGCGCGCGTAGAGACGGAAGGAAGACGCAAAGAAGACGGTTTCAAGACCGGGATTTTGTCGGGATTTCCGCAGGTTAACCCGCAGAACGCCTATATCAGCGTGGCAATGATCGCGCGCAGGGTTTCGATCCCCTCGCCCTTCTCGGACGATGTAACGATGATCTCGTTGAACGCCGCCGGATGCTTTTTCAGCGCATCCTGCACTTGGGCGATATTCGCCTCGCGCGTCGCCGTGTTCACCTTGTCGGCCTTGGTCATCACCACCTGAAACGTCACCGCAGAGCGGTCAAGCAGCGTCAGAATCTCCTCATCGACGTCCTTGACCCCATGCCGCGTGTCGATCAACACAAACGCCCGCCGCAGCGTCTGACGCCCCGCAAGGTATTGTTTCAAAAGAGCTTGCCACTTGGCGACCACCGCCACGGGGGCTTCGGCATAACCATAGCCCGGAAGGTCGACCAGATAGCGTTCCTCGCCAAGTGTGAAGAAGTTGATCTCCTGCGTCCGCCCCGGAGTATTCGATGCCCGTGCAAGGTTCTTTCGCCCGGTCAAAGCATTGATCAGACTGGACTTCCCAACATTCGAGCGGCCCGCAAAGCACACCTCCAGCCTGTCAGCCGGGGGCATATGCACCATCGCCACCACGCCCTTGAGGAAATCGACCGGCCCTGCAAACAGCAGGCGGCCCTTCTCTTTGGCGTCAAATTCCGGCTCATCGGCCAAGGGGAAGGTCAGGCTCATATCAGGCTCCATCTGTCGCCCACGGCGACTTTGCCGCCTTGGACGACCTTGGCAAAAATGCCGAAATCGGTGTGGCCAAAGGCTTGGGTCAGGGCGGCCAAAGTCTCGCCCTCCACCTCTCCGGTGGCGGGGTTGACGCAGGTCGCCCGGCAGCGGCCTATGCGTTCTGTCACTTCCAGAACGGTCTCGCCAAGGGTTAACTGCTTGCCAATCCAGTCAAATTCCGCCCACGGCTCCGGCCCGTCGATCCAGAAATTCGCCCGCCAGCGGTGAATGGACAGGTCCATCCCCATCCGCCCTGACAGATCGGCCAGCGAGGACAGGCTCAGGATCGACACCACCGGAAGTGGGTTGTCCGTCATACCGCCGTCAAACCGCACGACCTTGACCGGTTGCGCCCGACCGTCCGGGATCAGAGGCCGGACCCAGTCGATCAGCCGGGCCGCATCCGCATCAAGATCTGGGTTCACCGCCAGCGTGCCAATCAATGGGTGCGAAAGGTGAACCGTTTGATTTTCCTCATCAAACCGCGCCTCCATTGCCATCAGTTGCGGCGATTTCACCCCGCGCAGGAAGCTGTTGCAATTGTTCCAGCCGGGCGCAATCTTCGCCGTCTCATGCGCCACCGCCCAACGCCGATCCCACGGCAGGCAGGCCCCCGCCGAAAGCGCAACGGACGCGAGGCTCTCGCGTCCGTGGGCTTTGATCGGATGGCGATAGATATGGGTCAGACGCCCTGTCATTTCTTCTTCGGCGCCTTGGGTGAGTTGGCAGGCACCGGCGCCGCCGCCGCAGGCTTGGCCTTGGCGAAGATATTGCCGAATACGTCCGGCCGCTTTCCATGGCTCCACATGATAAGGTACTGTTGCGTAAAGGTAATCGTGTTGTTGGTGATCCAGTACAGCACCAGCCCGCTGGCGAAGCGACCCAGCATGAACATGAAGATCCACGGCATCCAGGCCATGATCTGCGCCTGGCTCTTGTCGGCAGGCGCCGGGTTCAGCGACTGTTGCAACCACATCGAGACGCCCAGCAGGATCGGCAGCAGGCCGATGAAGACGGTGTGCAACATGCTGGTCGCATCCGGCACGCCCCACGGCAGCAGGCCGAAGAAGTTGAACAGCGAGGAGGTGTCGGGCATCGACAGATCCTTGATCCAACCAACGAAGGCCGATTGACGCAGCTCGATCGTGACGTAGATCACCTTGTAAAGGCTGAAGAAAATCGGGATCTGGAAGAAGATCGGCAAGCAGCCCGCCGCCGGATTGACCTTCTTTTCCTTGTACAGCGCCATCATGTCGCGCTGCAGCTTCTGCTTGTCCTCGCCCGCCTTGGCCTTCAAGGCCTCCATCTCGGGCTGCAATTCCTTCATCCGGGCCATCGAGACATAGCTCTTGTAGGCCAAGGGCAGCACGATCAGCTTCAGGATGAAGGTCAGACCGATGATCGCCAGACCCATGTTGCCGATAAAGCCGTGCATCGCGTGCAGCACGAAGAAGATCGGTTTGGTCAGGAAGAAGAACCAGCCCCAGTCGATCGAGTCGATGAAGCCCGGGATCGCAACTTTTGCCGGGTCAACCTTGGCGCCGAACAGCCGCGAGAGCCAGCCGGGGTTGTTCTCATAGGCCGAAATCGTCTCCCATTCCTTGGCACCGGCAAAGAACCGGATCGAGGATTGCGCCGACGCGCCGGGGGCGATGGTCATCAGTGGTTCGCGCACCTCGGCCTGATAGATATCGGCGTCGGCGGTGTATTTTGTCACTGCGGTGAAGGGCTTACCCTGTTCAGGGACCAGCGTCGTCATCCAGTAGTGGTCTGTGAAGCCGATCCAGCCATCGCCTTTCGATTCAACGGCCTCGCCATTGGCGCCTTCAAAGGCCGCCAGTTTCGGGACGGCGGAGTACTTCGATTCCTCCAGATCGCCATCAATCCGGCGCACCGGACCTTCGTGGACGACATAGACGCCTTCCAGCTTCGGCAGGCCGTGGCGGGCAATGATTCCATAGGGCGCAAGACGCGCTTCGGTCGCGCCCGCATTGGCCACGGAATCCGTGACGGTGAACAGGAAATCCTTGTCGACGGCGATCGTGCGGGTGAAGGTCAGGCCCTTGGCATTGGCCCAGGTGAGGGTAACGGGCTGATCGGGTGACAGTGTACCACCGGCGGTCAGCTTCCATTCGGTCTTGGCCCCCGGGACGTCGGCTTCCGTCAACCCATTGCCGGGGGCGAAGCCGAAGACGGCGTAATAGGGTTTGTCCTTGCCGACGGGGGATAGAAGGCGGACGTTCGGCGAGGTCTTGTCGACCGTTTCGTGATAGGTTTTCAGCGACAGATCGTCGATCCGCCCGCCCAGCATCGAAATCGAGCCGGACAGTTTCGGCGTATCGACGGTCAGCCGCGGCGCCTCTGGCTCTGCCGTGGCGGTCAGCTTGGGTGCGGCGGTGGCCGTATCGGCCACGGTGGGCGTTTTCGCCGTGTCAGCCGGAAGGGCTGTCAGGGTCGTTGGGGTTTCAGCCGGGAACCATGTTGGGAAAAGCATCGGGCCGCCGACAAACCAGATCACGATGACCAGGGCTGAAAGCACCGTTGCAAGGAGGAGGTTCTTGTTCTGATCGTCCATTGGGACTGCCGCCGTTCTTGTGCTGAATCACGCGACCTTCAACGACAGGGGGGGTGAAAGGTCAAGGCCTTTCGCGGCAAACCGGGCAGAGCAGGCAGGACTCCCTTGCAACAAAGGCCGAAACGGAACTTTTCACCTAGTTGACCCCTGCGAAAGCAAGCCCGTTGAGGTGCAGTGCTTGTCCTCTAGCGTGACGTCTGATGGATCACCGGGCGCGTTTGCCGATCCGCGGTGTTCCGCTTTGGCGGGCGATGTGGCGCGTGATCCAGTCGATCGTCTCTTCCACCGGCATCGGGCGCGCGATGCCGAAGCCCTGCACGTGACCGCAGCCGAGTTGGGCCAGCATCGCATGCTCTCCGGGGGTTTCGACCCCTTCGGCCAAGGTTTCCATTCCCAGCCTTTCGGCCATCGACAGCACGGCCGAGACGATCTTCTGCTGTTCGCGGTCCTCGTCCAGCCGGGTCACGAAGCTGCGGTCGATCTTGATGCGGCGCACGTTGAACCGGCGGATCGAGGTGATCGAGGCGTGGCCGGTGCCGAAATCATCCAGATCGACGCCGCAGCCCATCTGGGCGATGGCAGCGATGTTGGACACGATGACATCATTGTCCGTTTCGGCCACCACAGTCTCAAGAATTTCTACAGTCAGGCGGTCGGGGGACAGATCGAAGCGGTCCAGTTCCCATTTCAGCTTGCTGGCAAGACCGGGGCTGCGCAGTTCGGATTTGGAGAAGTTCACGGCAACGGTCGGCACCTTGAAGCCAGCCTTGTCCCAGCGGCTGATCGCCATCAGCGCGTTATAGACCATCACCTCTCCCAGCCGGGAGGACAGTCCGCAATCTTCGATCGACGGCAGGAAATCGCCCGGCGGGATCAGGCCGCGCGTCGGGTGATGCCAGCGGGCCAGCGCCTCGAATCCGGAGATAGCGCCAGTGTCGGTAGAGATCTGTGGCTGGAAATGGGCGCGGATCTGGCCCTCGTCCAACGCCGTTTCAAGCTCTTCGCGCAGCAGGTCGCGGTCGGCCCGGGTGCGGGTCATGTCAGGGGCATAGGCGCGGATGGCCGAGGGGCCGTTGCGCTGCGCCTCATCCGCCGCGACCTGCGCGGCATCCAAGAGGGCGCTGCCGTTGGGCTGCGGCGACCGCTCGCCGAGGCAGAAGCCGAGGGAGGCTGTCACATACAGCCTTGCTCCGTTCAGACTGATGGGCGCAGTCAGCGCGGCTTGCAGGCGGGCGCAGATCTGCACCGCAACCTCCAGATCAAGCCGGCGTACAGGGCCGAGCACCACGCCAAAGCCGCCACCTTCAAGCCGTGCCACCAGATCACCGCCGCGCAAGCTTGTGCACAGGCGTTCGGCGCAGCGCGTCAGAATCTCGGTCTGGGCGGCGCGGCCATGGCGGTCGACCAGATCGTCCATATCGTCGAACTGCACGACGATGCAGGCGGTTGTCATGCCGGTGTTGGGACCATCTTGCAGGACCTTGTCCATCACCCCCACGATCTGGGGCCGCAGGGCGAGGCCGGTCAACGCATCCTGCAAGACGGCCTGTCCGCCCGAGGAGAAGCGAAAGGCCCCCGCCATCGCAAACAGCAGGGGTGCCCCAAGTGCCACCACGATGAGGCTGCGTTCGCCCCCCACCCAGAAGGCGGCAAGGGTCAATGCCGGGACGAAGACCATCAATTCGGGCCGGCGCAGATGGCCCATCAATCTTTGCAGTCCGGCATGTGCAACTCTCCATCGATTCGGGATCATCTCGGACCTCTCCTACCGGCAATTCGGGCATCGCTCTGGCGAAACCTAGGGTCAGGACCCATTGATCTTGCTGCCGCCGCGTGATTCAGGCTCCGTAAGGAGACCGATCAATGAGCAATCTGTTCTGGCTGACCGACGTGCAAATGGCGCGTCTTGAACCGTTCTTTCCCAAGAGCCATGGTAAACCGCGCGTC
>CANBRQ010000057.1 GCA_947371955.1 Paracoccaceae bacterium
CGCGCCAGAACCTCTGCCGCGGCAAGCCCTGCAGGGCCTGCACCAATCACCAGCACCTGCATCATGGCGCCACCGCGATGTCGGGCGACAGGCGGCCCCCGGTCAGTTCCGCAATCCGCCCCATGCAGTTGAAGCCCTGACAGCGCCCCATCGCGCAGCGCGTGCGGCGTTTCAGCCCGCCAAGGTCGCCCGGCGGAAAGGGTCCATTCAGCGCGGCTTCGATTTCCCGGCGGGTCACCATCTCGCAATGGCAGACAATCTCGCCATAACCCGGGCTTTGCCAATCACGCGGCAGGTGTTCGGCGAGGTTGGGCATCTGCGGCGGCTTGGGGCTTTCCCCCGGACCCGCGCCCAGCAGGTCCGCCACATGGCGCGCTATACCAAGCGAGGCTGTCAGGCCCGTCGACCTGATGCCGCCCACCGTCACCCAGTTGCGGGCAGGGTCGCAATGGATGCGGTATTCCTTGAACTCGGTCGCGGGGCGCAGGCCAGCATAGGTCGCGGTCACCGGCATGTCCTGCAGGGCCGGCAGGATTTCCACGGCCCGCTGCTGCAGCATGTCCAGCGCGGACCGGGTCACGGTGGCACGGTGGCGGTCCTCGGTTTCCTCTGCTGTGGGGCCGACCAGAAGGTTGCCGAAGATCGTCGGCGTCAGGACCACCCCTTTGGTGCGGGCATCAGGTACGGGAAGAATGATGGAGTTCAACTGCTTGGCGGCCGCCTTGTCGAAGACGATGAACTGACCCTTGCGCGGCTTGATGGTGAAATCGGTACGGCCAAGGAGAAGGGCGTCGATCCGGTCGCCATAAAGCCCGGCGCAGTTCACAATGCGATCCGCGCAGAAAGTGCCCTTTGACGTCTCGATCCGCCAGCTTTGCCCGTCAAATGCGCCCCCGGTGACCTCGGTGCCACGCCGGATCGTTCCGCCAAGGTTCAGGATTTGCTGGGCATAGCCATGAAATGGCGACCACGGGTCGATCACAAATTCACCCGGCACAAGAACCGCCGCGCGCGCCTTGGGCGAAAGACCGGGCTCACGCGACAGGATGTCCGCCCGGGAAATCAGGCGGGTGTCTGTCACGCCATTACGGTGCGCGGCAGAAAGAATACCTTGCAAGTCAGTCTCTTGCGCCTCGGTCCAGGCAACCACCATCGCACTTGCCTTCAGCACCGGCAGGTTCATTGCCTGCGCAAGTCCCATGTATTCGCTGTAGCCCTGCTGCATGCAGCGCAGTTCAAGACTACCTTCCGGCGCATCGAAGCCGGTGTGCAGCAGCGCGCTGTTGGCCTTGCTCGCCCCGGAAAGGATGTCTTCCCCCTTTTCCAGCAAAAGCACCCGAAGGCCTGCCATGGCAAGGCGTCGGGCGGTGGCCACGCCTGTGACTCCGGCGCCGATGATCGCTGCGTCGAAACGGTCCAAAATGCCACCTCGTTGACCTTGGGGACTTTCCATGATTTTGTGGATACGGTTAGGGCAAGATGCCCGAACGGTCAATATGGATTGCCGAAAGGGCGTGCATGACACCGGCCTTGCGACGCGATGAGATGGTGCGGCGGGCCCAATCCGGGCAGCGGTTGGGGGTGGAGGCGCTGGCGCTGGAGTTCGGCACCTCGCGTGAGACGATCCGGCGGGATCTGGCGGCTTTGGACCGGCAGGGGGCGCTTCGCCGTGTGCATGGCGGGGCGCGGCCGGGCGGCGAGGAGGGGCCGTTTCAGGACCGTCTGCGCGCCCGTGTCGAGGCCAAGCGGGCGATGGCGCAGCATCTGGCGCAGGGTCTGCGCCCGGGCGACAGCCTGTTCATCGACACTGGCAGCACGACGCAGTTCCTTGCCGAGGAAATCGCACTCTGCAAGGGGTTGATTGTGATCACGAACTCGGCCGACATTGCCAGCCTGTGCCAGAAGGGCGAGGGCAATCGCGTCTTCCTGATCGGCGGCGAATTCCGGGCTGAGGGGCGGGAGTCCGTCGGGCCGCTCGCCGTGGCCCAGATTGGGCAGTTGCGTGCGGCGCAAGTGGTTCTGACCGTGGCTGCGGTAACCGAGCGCGGCGTCTATGACATTGACCCGCAAGAGGCGGAAATTGCCCGCGCCATGGTGGCCCAGGCCGATCAGGTGACGGTGCTGGCCGATGGATCCAAGATGGGGCGGGCAGGCGTGTTCGAGGTTTGCCCGATGGCGCGGGTGGGGCGGATCGTGACGGATGCGATAGACACTCCCCTGCGTTTGGCGGCGGAAGCCGCCGGGGTCTTTGTGGATATCGTCACTGTTGCGTGACCGAATGGGTGAATCTGCTGCGTTCTGCGGTGATTTGTCTTGCAGAACCGCCGGGTTGGCGGCCGCCTCAGCCTAGGATTTCAAGAGCAGAGGCACGATCCAAGCGGACGAACGTCCGTTTGCAGGCCGATCATTGAGGCAGGAAAGGTGCGCTTGAGAAAACGCCCCACCTCAGCGGGTGCGAGAGGGCGTTTGCGGAGGGAGTGCAAGGCCGAGTTACAGGAAATCGCTGGCCAGAAGTGTCGTGATCTTGGCCATCAGGAAGGTCAGATCCGCCGCGCCATCGCCATTGGCGTCCAGTTGCACCATGAGGCCTGCGGCAGAGGCGGTGAAGCGCAGCTCTCCGGCGAGGCCCGAGAAGGCGGCGCTGCCGATCAGGGCGGCATCGGTCAGGTGATAGTCGCCAAAGGCAATGTGATCGGTGCCCGAGACGAAATCCTTGATCGTGTCGTAGGCGGTGGAGGTGCTGCCGTCGAAGGGTTGCAGCACGAAAACATCCGCGCCAAGCCCGCCGGTCAGCTGGTCAACCCCCGCGCCACCCGCCAGCACGTCATCCCCGGCATCACCCGTAAGTTGATCATTGCCGGAATCGCCGACGAGCGTGTCATTCTCGGTGCCGCCGAAGAGCTGGTCGTTGCCCTCGCCACCCAAGAGTGTGTCCGTGCCGGCGCTGCCACTGACCTTGTCGTCTCCAGCAAAGGCTTGCACCAGATCGTCGCCGCCGCCACCATCCAGCATGTCATTGCCGGCGCCGCCGTCAAGCTGGTCATTGCCATCCTCACCCTTCAGGCTGTCGTTGCCCTCACCGCCGGTCAGCAGGTCATCGCCGGTGCCGCCGATAAGCGTGTCATTGCCGATGTCGCCGATCAGGCTGTCATTCTCGGTGCCGCCCAGCAGCGAGTCATTGCCCGCCTCGCCCAGAAGCGTGTCGGCACCTGCGCCGCCGTCCTCAAGGTCATTGCCGATGCTGCCGGACAACTGGTCATTGTCGAGACCGCCATAAAGCTTGTCGTCGCCGCCGCCGCCTTGCAGCGTCTCGGCCCCGGCGTCGCCGTAGATCATGTCATTGCCGTCGCCACCGTCGAGGCCATCGACCCCGTCGCCACCGTAAAGCGTGTCAGCGCCAAGGCCGCCAATCAGCGTGTCGGCGTCAGCGCCGCCGAACAGCTTGTCTGAACCAAGGCCGCCGGTCAGGATCTCCGCCCCGCCGTCGCCATAGATCTGGTCGTCGCCATCGCCGCCATCCAGACTGTCGATCCCGTCGCCGCCATAGAGCGTGTCATTGCCAAGGCCACCCAGCAGTGTGTCGACTCCATCGCCGCCGACAAGGCTGTCGGCCCCGTCGCCGCCGTCCAGCCAATCGGTGTCAACACCGCCATCAAGCACGTCCTTGCCCGCACCACCGATCAGCTTGTCGGTGCCGCCGCCGCCAAAAAGCTTGTCGTCGCCGTCATCGCCGCTGAGCCAGTCGAGGCCGTCGCCGCCATTCAGCGTGTCGTTCAGTAGACCGCCCAGCAGCGCGTCATTGCCAGTGCCACCCTCCAGCGAGTCCGAGCCTTCGGCGCCTTCGATGGAATCATTGCCCTCGCCGCCGAAAATCTGGTTGGCGGTGGTGTTGCCGCGCAGGGCGTCATTGGCATGACCGCCGCGCAGGATTTCGATGATGGTGGTGCCCTCGATCAAGAGGTTGCCGGTCAGGCCGTAGATGCTGGAGGCGGCACCGGGGGTCAGGTTGATCACCTGATTGGCGATGTCGGTCGAGAAATCCAGCGTGTCGATGCCGTTGTGGTCCATGACGGTGAAGGAAATCGGATTGGCCAGCGTGCCGCCCGCCATCATCTGCCCGATCGCCTGATGCAGCGCGCCCGCGTTGGAGCCGATGCCATAGGTCGTGTTGCCATAGCCCGCTTTGGCGTTGGTGCCGTACATCGTCTCCATCGCTTTCATGTCGGCCAGCATCGGGCTGATCGTCCAGGCGAAAGACGCCCCGCTGCTGCGGTTCTGGCTTTGCGAGAAGTAGGACATGATCGACATCTGCCAGCTGTCCTGCGCAAACAATGCGTCCCGCGGGAAAGAGGCGCTGCCGTTGTAGTTGCCGGCATGGCCGAGGCCGAGGGCGTGGCCGATCTCGTGGATATAGCTTTGCAACGAGTAGCTGGCCGCTCCCTCACCGTAGCTCGCCAACCAGTCCAGACCGATGTTGACATGGGCCGAATTGATCACTGCGCCCACCTTGTCATGAATCGTATAGGCACCGGACTGATCGTCGTCAAAACTGAGGTGGATCGCGGCACCGGCGGCAGGTTCGGTGTTGAACAAGATGCCTGTGCTCTGGGTCCAGGCGTCAAGCGCCAGCTTTGCCAAGGCCTGACCGCCAGCCGTCAGGGCCGACAGGTCAACGTTCAGCGTGCCACCGGGTTTGACGTTGAAATGGGCGGGCATTTCGCCAACAGACTTCCAATAGCCTGATACCAGTTGCCCCGATATGGCCGTGACCACCGCAGGCGAGGTGACCGGCAGGAACGTGGGCTGAAGCGGCGAGCCGGCTCCCGCATAGGGTACTGCGGCATTGGTCTGGGTCAACGGCATCAGGTTTGTCACCTTTCAAAGAGCCCGGGGCGGTTCAACCGACCGGGGCCTGTCTGCAGGTGCAACTTCTGCCGCGTGTCACAGTTGTAGCCGAGCATTCCGTCAGGAAGAAGAAGCAAAGTCCTAAGAATACGGTGACAAATTGCCTCAAATGCCCGAAGGGCGGGGGCGGTCAGCGCAAGGCTGAACCCTCGGCGGCCAGCCCGTGGCCGATCACGAGGATGGGGCGCAAGGCCTCTGGCCGGGTAGGGGCAAGGGCTGTTGCGATCAGCCCATCGTCGAACCCGCCGAGCCAGAAACAGTCCAGCCCGCGCTGGCGCAGTTCAATCTCCAGCCGCATGGCGATGGCTCCGGCTTCGATCAGGCCATAGCGGATGCCGCGCGACAGGTATTTGCGCGAAATCCGGGGCAGGTTGATGGCCAGAACCGTGGCCACGGTGGCTCCGCTGCCGCGCAGGTCCGAGGTTTGCAGGGCTTGCCACAGTGCCGGGCCGGTGGGCAGGGTAAGCGGTCGGGCTGCCGCGTCAAACCAGATGGCGGGGCCCTGCGCGGGGCAGACAAAGACCTCGACCGGGTAAAGCCGCCCTGGCGAGGGATAGCTTCGGCCGCCGTGCCGGTTGGTGGTCAGAAGGCGCGACAGGCAGGCCAGCAAATCCCCAGTCACATCCCGGTGCGGATCGAAGGCGCGCACGGTCTTGCGGGTGAAGTCCGATTGGCTGGCAGGTAGGGGCAGGGGGTATTCGGTCGTTTCAGGCTGCCAATCGGCCTTCCAGCGGGCGGGCAGGATGAAGGAAAAGTCGGCCTCGTCCGGGTCGTCGGTGCTGATGGCAGAGCTTGCCTGCAAAAACGCCTCTCCCATGCCAAGGGTCGCGTCGATGTCGGCGGCGGGCTTCAGGTAAGTTTCCTTGTGGGCGTCGGGGTCGATCATGTCAGGCGATCCTGTCCAGCAGCCTGCGCGCCGCGCGGTGCGCCGAGGCCGTGGCTTGCGCGATGATGCCGGGGCCCGCCGCATCGCCCGCCAGTTCGACGGGCCGCGTGTCCGTGAGGCCCGTGTCGAACAGGGCGCGATTCGGGCGGCGGCTGCCCACGATCAGCAGAGTGTCGGTGGCAGTCACCTCCAGCGCGCCGGTGTAGATCGAGGCGTGATGGACCGCGCCCGTTACAGTCTCGGTCAGGCGGCGGGTCACCTTCACATCGACACCAAGGTTCAGCAGGCGGCGCTGGACGAACATCTGTTCCATCGTCATGCGGGTAAAGGGCGACACTTCGGTCCAGGGCGTCAGGAAGGTCGCCCTATGGCCAAGCGCCACCAGATGCTCGGCCAGAACACCGGCGAGGTAGAAGCCCTCGGCATCGTAGATCGTCACGGCCTTGCCGAGGGGGCGGGCGTTGAAGATGTCCTCGGGCGACACAATCTGCAACGCGCCCGTGTGGGTGACGGGCCGGTCGCCGCAGCGGCCGAACAAGTCACGCTCCCACATGGCGCCGGTGGCGAGGAGGACAGCGGCCACATCAAGGTGCCGCAGATCGTCGGGCATCACAGTGGTGCCAAGGTGGAACCGCGCCCGGCCTGAACGGTCCAGCGCCCCGATCCGGTCATCCGCCACATGCCGCCAGAGGGACAGGCCGGGCAGGGCGGCCTCATCCGTGATGCGCCCGCCGGGTTGGCTGCGCTGGTCGAAGAGGTCAACCGTATAGCCCCGCCGGACGAAGACCTGCGCGGCCTCCAGCCCCGCCGGGCCGCAGCCCACCACGGCAATCGTGTTGCGCGCCGCAGCACCCAGCAGCGGCGGTGTCGCAAGGTCCGTGACCGCGCCAAAAGACGGGTTCTGCGTGCAGCGCACCGTCACACCCAGCGTGTCACAGACCACGCAGACATTGCATTTGATGCAGTGAACCACCTCCTCCTGCCGCCCGGCTGCCAGTTTGTTCGGCAACTCCGGATCAGCGATCGAGGCGCGGGCGGCGGCGATCAGGTCGATGATGCCATCCTGCAGGAACCCCTCCATCTGCTCGGCAGAGGCGATGAAGCCCACGGCAGCGATGGGTTTGGTTGTCAAAGCCTTCACGCGCTTCAAGGTGTCCGTCTGCTGTTCGCTTTTGTTGAACCGGGCTGAACCCGCATCCTCGCCCATGCCGCCAATGGTCAGGTCCCAAAGGTCAGGCAGATTTCCCACCTCGTCAAAGGCTTCGGCAAGGTCGGCATAGTCATCCCTTGGGTCCAGCAGATCATCCAGCGTCATGCGCACGGCCACGGCAGCGCGGCCCTGCACGGCGTCCTGTGTCACCTCGATCAACTCGCGGATCAGACGAACCCGGTTGCGGATCGAGCCGCCATATTGATCCGTGCGGCGGTTGTAGTCCGGCGAAAGGAACTGGCCCGGCAGACTGAGGACCGAACTGGCATAGACATAAACGATGTCAAACCCGATCTCTGCCGCGCGGCGGGCGGCGGCATGCTGCTGGTCGCGCACCTGTTTCAGCGCAAAGGCATCCGCTGCGATGGCACCGACCGGCGAGGCAAAACCCGCGCCGTCATCCACCAGCCCTGCGGTCGCGGCAATAGGCGCTTCCCACGTGGTCCAGTTCGACACATTGCAACCGCTGAACGACAGTTCCAGCGCCGCCAGCGCCCCCGCGTCCTGCACGCCCTGACAGATCCGCTCGGCAATCCTGTAGTGTTCGGGCTTGAAAAGCTGGAACTCCCGCAGGGGCGACATATCGGTGGCAGGCCCGATTTCGGTCTGTTCGGTCGAGACCACGCCCCAGCCGCCGCGTGCGGCATTGGCCCGGACGCGGGCCGATCCTTCGGCGTCAAGTGTTCCAAGGCCGATGCCGTGGGGGGCCAGATAGAAGCGGTTCCACGTCACCTTCGGCCCGATCCGCAGGCTTTCAAACAGGCGGCTGGTCTTGCGGCCGGGCAATTCTATCGGGTGGTTCAAGGCAATTCCCTTTTCGTGAAATGGTGACGGCATGGGCGGTTCCGACAGGCGCTGTCTGGTGCGCCAAAGGATGCACGATGCGGCGCGGTTTTCCCCGTTCTGGCGGGGCCCTCCTGCAAAAAATCCGGGCAATCTTATCAGAAATCACCGAAACAAGGCCCGAGTCAACTGCTGCAGGACTGCGGTTTTCCCTCTTGCCCAACCCTCTCAGGCAAAAGGCACCGGCAGCTTAGGCGCCCCGCGCAAATCACCCCAGCGTGGGTGAAAGGCGGGTCTGTCACGCTCTCGGGTGAAGGCGGGCAGAAGGTCCGGCACTAGAACCCGGACAACCTGCCAGCCCGCCGCGTGCAGCCAGTCCGAGGACAGATCGGCAAGAACAACCGTCATGTTGTGCTGCAAAAGTCGTTCGGTCAGGTCGGGAAAGCTGTCGCTGGCGTGGGCCGTGGGATGATGCGGATTGGGGTCCATCAGGTGATCCGTAACGGCGGCCAGTGTGCCGCTTGACCACCAGTAAAGTGCTGTATCCGTTGCGGTGAAGCTTGCAACATCACGGTCCGAGAGGACCTGATCCAGCTTTGCTGCCGGATACTCCTCCATGAACGGCCGCATCTGCAGCGCCTCCAGCAGGGCCTTTTCCATCGCCTGCCCCATGTCGCCGGCCGCAGCCGTGCCAAAAGTGATCTGGCGACCTGCGTGAGAGCAGATGCAGATGGCGACCGGAACCCCCAGATCGCTGGTGGCATCCAGCATCAGAACATCAACCCCCAGTGCCTGAACGCCAGCAATGAGGGGCGTCAGGGCCTGTGAGGTGTTCAGAATCGGCAGCCGCCGGCCCGACAGCCAGGCGCCAAAGATGGCATCGCGTTCAATCAGTTCCAAAAGGCCCGACCGGGCCGCCCTGTCCGTCCCCAGATCGCCAAAGGCCATGCCAGAGGAATTCGATTCCGCCCTGATTCGGGTCTCGCCGTCCGGAACGGCCGCGAAAAGCACCTGTTCGGGAAGCAGCAAGCTTTGCCTGTGACGCAGATCCAGCGCAGGCCAGACCCGGATCGGGGCGAGGATAGTGCCCCGGTCCGGCGCCTCCAGCGGCAGCAGGACCGAGGTCGGCCCGCCGTCCTGTCTGGCCAGCGCGGCACCGGGTGGCTGCAGGTAGTGCAGCGCCTCCAGGCATTCCGCCTGGGATTTCAGCGTCGCAAGGGGCAGCGAGGTGGCGATCCCACAGCCCGTCGCGGTTCTGGCAAGGTCCGACACCGGTTCGGGCAGGTCTGCCGCCAGTTCGGTGAGGACGATGTGGATGGTCTGGACCCCCGCATCAATCCGGACCCGCCGGGTTAAGGCACAAAAGCTGTCCAGCGAAGATGTCAAGGTTGAAGTCCTTTCCCTGCCGACGTGGCCCCCACGGCTTTGACGCAGGGCCAACAGGAAGCCCCATCGTCCCAGGGTTATGGGCTGTTCGGGACTCCGGTGGATCAACCGAGATGAACGTAACCGTCATCGCGGCAGCGCAGGGCGGCACGGACAGGTTCATCGTCGCGGCAGCGGAGAGCGGCACGGACGGGTTCATCGTCGCGGCAGCGGAGGGCGGCACGGACGGGTTCATCGTCGCGGCAGCGCAGGGCGGCACGGACTGGCTCATCGTCGCGGCAGCGGAGGGCGGCACGGACGGGTTCATCATCGCGGCAGCGCAGGGCGGCACGGAAGGGCTCATCGTCGCGGCAATGCAGTGCGACATGGACCGGCGCATCATCATCGCGGCAACGCAAGGCTGCAATAAGGCCGGTTTCAATTCCGTTGATTTTGGTCAGCATCTTTAGTCTCCCCTAAGAAGTTATTGCGGGTGAGCCGCGTTCAATTCAATTGGTTTGGCGGTTGGTTTTCTTTGCGACAACCGATTTTAAAAATGTACAATAGCTCTGCATTATTTAAAAGAACTTTATCGCGCGCCAGCTGCATTCTTGCATCTTTTTGTGCGCCTATTCGGCCAAATCCCTCATGACTGCGAGACGGAAAGATGTTAAGGGATTGCAAAGAATTGCGACTACAACGCTGGATTTATCCAGTCATCATCGCAAAAGCGACAGGGATCGATCTGCCGCTTAATTAAACCCTCCCGCTCTTCTTGGTCGAGGCACCAGACTGTCAGAGTAGCGTAGCGCTCCAAAGCATCAATTCGAATGATCGCAATACACACGGCTTGGATTCCACGAACCCAAATCCCCGAAATCGTCAACGGCATGATGTATCTGTGGCCAAACTTACGGAAGCGACAGCCCGGGCTCTCGCTTCCGTTGCAAGACGCATCCGTGACCCGGGAACCTCTACGGGGGGAAACGCGCCGACCCTACAGATAGAAGCTGGCGGACTGCAGCGCATAGAGGCCCGTCATGGCTACGGCGAAGTCGGCGATACGGTCTCCATTGGTGTCGCCAAGGATCAGGGTCCCGCTGCCTTGGAACTCATAGCGCAACTGGCCCGCCACGCCACCAAAGGCCGCGGCACCTATGAAGGTGAAGGACTGATCGTAATTGGCTGTCGTATCGGCATCAAAATCGGACAGGTCGAACCGGTCATAGCCCACCACGAAATTCTCGATCACATCCAGATGGCCGAGTGTGGAGTCGCTGGCACTGTTGTAGATGAACCAGTCGTAATTGGTCTCCGCCCCGGCATCCAGCGTATCAGACCCCGCACCCCCGGTCAGCGTGTCGCCGCCAAGGCCGCCGCGCAGGACGTTGTCCTTGTCGTTGCCGGTCAGGGCGTTGTACAGGTCGTTGCCGATCCCGGTGACGGCGGTGCCGTTCAACTCCAGGTTTTCCAGATTGTTGCCCAGCGTCGTCTTGGTCAGGCCGGACCGGATCGTGTCTGTACCGCCATAGAGGTCCGTCTCGATCACCTGATCGTCGACATTGTCCACGACATAGACATCATGGCCGCTGCCGCCGGTCATCAGATCGGCACCCTGGCCGCCGTCCAGCGTGTCATCGCCGTTGGACCCGGTCAGGGTATCGTTGCCGGCGCCACCGAAGAGGGCAAAATCGGTGTAAGTCCCATTGATGGCGTTGGCCCAGGCAATCACGTCGGCCAGAGCCGTGCCGGTAATCTGCTCGATCGAGACGTTCAGGATGGTGTCGGTGCCCTCGCCCGTGATGAGGCCCGTGGTCAGGTTGGCGTTGATCCCGGTGCCAAGCAGGCTGGCATAGCTCATTGCGTCAAATCTGTAGCCGCCATCCAGCGCGTCATCGCCCGCACCGCCCAGCAGGGTGTCATTGCCCGATCCGCCCGTCAGCTGGTCATCGCCCGCACCGCCAAGGATCTGGTTGCTGTTGCTATCGCCGCCCAGAATGTCGTTGAAGGACGATCCGGTGATATCCTCGAAATTGCGGACCGTATCCGTGCCGCTGAGCGTCAGGAAAGACGCCCCGCCGTAAGAATTCAGCGTGCAATTGACCGAAGAGGCGCTGCCGGCAAAGCTGACAAGGTCGCGGTAATCGCCGCCATCCATCGAGTCCGCGCCCTCGCCGCCAAGGAGGGTGTCGTTGCCGTCGCCGCCCGATAGGGCGTCCGCTCCACCAAGCCCGGAGAGGATGTTGTCACCATCATTCCCGATGATTGTATTGGCGGAGGTATTGCCAGTGCCGTTCAGATTGGCGGTTTCGGTCAAAAGCAGCGTTTCGATGTCGACATCGATCAGGACATAGGAGGCAGAGCTTTGCACCGTGTCATTGCCCTGGCCGGCGTTCTCGTTGACGTTGTCGCCCGGAGCATTGACGATGAACGTATCGTCGCCCGCGTCGCCAAACAGGGCATCACGCCCCTTGCCGCCGTCCAGCGTGTCGTTGCCCGCTCCGCCGCGCAGCCGGTCTGCCCCGCTGCCGCCTTCGATCCACTCGTCAAGCGTGCTGCCGGTCAGGGTGTCGGCGAAGTCCGTAGCGATGATGTGCTCGAAATTCTTGACCGTGTCACGGCCAAGTCCGTTGCTGATCACAACCCGGCCCAACGTGCCCCGCAGGGCTGCCGTGGCGTCGGAATAGTCCAGGACGTCGATGTCCTGATAGGACGAGGAATACGCCGTGCCGCCGTCGAGCGTATCGTTGCCCGCCCCGCCGTACAGCGTGTCGCTGCCATAACCGCCATACAGCTTGTCGTTGCCCGTGCCACCAAGGAACAGGTTGTCGAGGCCGTTGTAATAGTTGCTGTCGCTGATCGTGTCCGCATAGCGCGAGCCTTGGACGTTTTCGATGTCGATGATCTGATCGGTGCCCTCGGCCCCATTGCCGCTGCTGGAGGAGCCATAGCCGCCATAGGTCTGGTTCAAGGTCACGGTCACCCCAGCCGTCGCCCGTGACATGTCCAGCGTGTCGTTGCCATCGCCGCCATCGACCGTGTCGTTCCCGCCAAGGGCGAGAAAGCGGTTATCGCCGTCATCGCCGGCCATCTTGTCTGCGAAGGCAGTGCCGGCCACGTCTTCGATCTGGATCAGGATATCGGTCTCTGACCCTGCCACCACGGTTCCGGCCACCAGGTCCGCCACGATGGCAAGGCTGGAATGTTCATAGCTGGCCATGTCGCGGCCATAGCCGCCGATCAGCGTATCGCTGCCACCCAACCCCTCGAGCAGGTTGTCGCCGAGGTTTCCGGTGATCTTGTTGGCCAGCGCGTTGCCGATGCCCGACAGATTGCCGGAACCAAGGAGCGACAGGTTCTCGATCGCGGCAAGGGCGGCCGGGTTCAGCGAATAGCTGACCTTGCTTTCGATCCGGTCGGTGCCGGCATTGGCGGCTTCGGTGATCACATCGGCGGTGCTTTCCACCTGATAGACGTCATCGCCCGCCCCGCCGATCAGGGTATCAATGCCTGAGCCGCCATCCAGCGTGTCATCACCGGCACCCCCCACCAGCCGGTCATCTGAGTTGAGCGTGCCGCCCGGAATCACCTGCGAGGTCGAGATGTACCCTGCCAAAGGGTCCGCCGGCACGATCCGCGTCTCGATCTTGTCGGCACCGCCCGGCGTCAAGCCCGGAATCGTGTAAGAGTATTTCAGCCCGAACGGCGTTTCGATCAACTGGTCGGGGGTCAGGCTGGCAATGATGGTGCCGTTCAGCAAAATCTCCAGCCGCGCGATGTCGGCCACGTGGAACTGGCTGTTCAGCAGACCCGCCGTCAGGTCCGCCGGGGCCAGCACGTCAATCGCGCTGTGGTTCAGCAGGCCGTCGTCCAGCTTGTCCAGCACATCGTATTAGCTTGCCGCCTCAAACCCCAGACTGCGGATCGAGGCGTTGATCCCGTCGGGATTGCGCAGGGTGGCAAGATCCGCATCGTAGTTTTGATTGTTGGGCTGCGCGTCGGACAGGAAGAACACATAGTTGTTGCCGCGCTCGGCATTCTGGAAGAACTGCGCTGCTTGCGACGGTCCGCCGTCATAGTTTGTCCCGCTGATCGTGCGCAGGCTGCGGGCCGCGTCGATCACATCGGCCACGTCATTGCCGTCGTTGTCCGTCGTCAGATCCCCCTGCGCCAGAACGCTGCCGCTGTCCGAGAAGGGGATCAGCGAAATCCGCACCGAGCTGCCCAGACCCGCCGCCTGCAGCGAGGCGATCAGTGCTTCGAACCCGGCGATGGCGGCGTCCAGCTTGGTGTTGTTCGACCCATCGCCGTTCACATCGCCCACGTTGGAGCCGCTGAAATTGTCGGCCATGCTGCCCGAGACGTCCAGCACAAAGGCGAGGTTGAAGACAGCCTCGCTGAGGGTAGCATTGTTGATATAGCCCGTGACCGTGGTGGCGGTCGAGGTTGCAATCTCTGGCAGGGTCATCGACAGGGTGATAGGCTCTGCCCCTGAGGTGTCGCTGGCTGTGGTGGTGACGAAAGAGGCGCCCGCATCGCCCACCAGCCAGTCATTGCCAGTGCCACCCGTCAGCGTGTCATCGCCATTGCCACCGCGCAACGTGTCATCGCCATCCAAACCGCTCAACTGGTCATTCCCGGTCCCGCCGATGATGACATTGTCTAGCGCATTGCCGGTGCCGGTGAAGGCCCCGGTACCAAGGTAGCTTAGATTTTCGACATGCGCGCCAAGGGTATAGGTGGTCAATGTCGTCTCCACCCGGTCGATCCCGGCGTTGCGCAGTTCCACGACCCGGTCCCCCGCCGCATCGACCGAATAGACGTCGTTGCCCGTCCCGCCCTGCATCCGGTCATCGCCGATGCCGCCGAACAGCACGTCACTGCCGGTGCCGCCGAACAGCGCGTCATCGCCTGCAGCCCCCGACAGGACATCATCGCCGCCATAACCGCTGAGCCGATTGCCCAGATCGGTGCCAAGGATCGTGTCATGGCTTGCCAGCAGGTCGGGGAAAGCATCGTTTCCCATCGCGTCGAAGAAGGTCTGCAATTGCAGCGCAGCGCCCGAGATCAGAAATTGCTCGACCCCCGCCATATCGAGCCTGATCTGAGAAATAGAACCCGCCACCGCTTCGCCCCCCGCCAGAGTGAAGGCACCGGTAATTGTCAGAACTGTATCGTCCAGCGTGTAGACCAGACTGCCCCCGGAGGCGGCAACTGTTGCCAGCGCATAATCACCCAAACTGAAAGAGTTGACCCGGAAGTTCGCAAACAATTGAAATTGAGCCATAATGTTTCCCCCCCAAACGATTTAAAATTCCAGTCATTCGCCGCAAACCGGCTGATTCACCCAATCCGTTAACGCAGTCTATGCGAAGCCACGCCCCTCTGGCTACCCGATCAATGGCGTCTTCTCACATCGAAAGCTTGACGGACCGCAATGCTCGGTGAAGAATTCGCTTCGTGCGGTGATAGGGCGTCAGGGGGAATGAACTAGGGTCAGGACGCATTGATCTTGTTGCTGCGGCATGATTCCGGCTCCGTAGGGAGACCGATCAAGGAGCAACTTGTTCTGGCTGACCGGCGTGCAAATGGCCCGTCTTGAACCGTTCCTATCCGAGAGCCATGGTAAACCCCGTGTCGGTGACCGGCGCGTTCTGAGCGACATCGTCTTTATCAATCGCAATGGGTTGCGCTGGCGCGATGCTCCCGGGGAATATGGTCCACCAAAGACCCTCTACCACCGTTGGAAGCGATGGGGCGACATGGGTGTCTCTGCCAGAATGACGGAAGGTCCAGCGTCGGAGACAGCAGGTCCGAAGACGGTGATGATTGATGTGAGCGGGCATGCGCCATCGGTCCGAGCATGCCCGCGCAAGTATCTCAAGGCGCACCGCACGGCTTCGAGCCTGCGGTCGAAAAAAGGGGGGGGGTGACGATCAAAGGGGCCGTCTGATCGGGCGAACCAAGGGTGGCATGAACACGAAGCTGCGTGCCGTCACCGATGGCGAGGGACGCCCGATCCGCTTCTTCATGACGGCAGGCGAGGTCGGCGATTACACTGGTGCGGCGGCTCTACTGAGCAGTTCACCCAAGGCCGAGTGGCTGCTGGCGGACCGAGGTGGCGCCGCCGATTGGTTCAGAGACGCGTTGAAAGACAAGGGGATAAAGCCTCGCATTCCTGGCCGGAGTTCCGTGGCAAACCCGTCAAACACGACAAGCGTCGCCACGAACGACGCAACACGATCGAGATCATGTCCGGCCGTCTCAAGCACTGACGACGTGTGGCCACCCGCTACGACAGATGCCCAAAAGCCTTCCTCTCAGCCGTAGCCCTCGCCGCAACCGTCATATTCTGGCTATGAAACCAGAACGAGTCCTGACCCTAGGGCGTCCGGACAATCGTGCTCAGCCGCATCGCGGTTTCCCTGGTTTGCCAGTACGCGATCTGAGCCTGAAATGCGTGCAGATTTTGGTCCGTTCGGCGGACGGATTTTCGGTGATCAATCCCGCAAGGGCGGCTGGAGAAAGGTCTACAAGGATGACCGTCACGCTATCCTCTGTCTTGAAATCCGGCACGCTCAAGGACACGTCAATCATCTTGGCCCGGAAGGGAAAGGCACGGCGCCGGCCTTCATCTGGGGCTCTCCCGGTCGTCGAATCGAACGCCAGCTTGACCAGAGCGGCATCGATTCCCATCGTGTCCAATGCCGATTGGTCGGGATAGCGCTCTTTCATTGCCTTGTAGGGGATCATGTCGTTATGGATCCGCCTTTGGCTGTAGCGCTTTTTTGACCGGGGTCGGCCGGACGCCAGCCGAAGACCGCACGGTCAACGCACCACCGACAATGCTCGATCGACGCTTGCTGCTCCATTCTGAACGACCAATCCCGCGCTCAGATCTGGTTCAGGATGGCTTCGCTGCGCAAGGTCGCGGGACCATGATTGTCGTATTTGATCTTGTAGTCGATCTTCGGAAGGACACCTTCCGACATGCTGCGCCGGACAAGGCCAAGTTCCATCAACTTGAAGGGCATGTGCCGTAAAACCCTTCTGTGTGATTCGAGGAGATTTTCCTGGAGTGTTGCGTGGGTAGCATCTTCGTCGTCGCCCGCTGTCACAAGGTTCAGTGTCACGTGGGAGATGTCATGCAAGGAAGGGTCATGGGTCATTGCCGTCTTCAGCGCGGGTTTTGCAGCCGTGATGGCATTGGCCTGGTGAACCAGCCAGGCGAGGGCATCCGGCTTTCGTTCCAACAGGTTTGAGACGCGGATAGAGTGTTGCACTTTGCCGAAGGTCTTCGACAGCGCCAACGGACTTTCCGACCGCCCCTCACGGATTTCCGAGGATCAGCGCCGCAGGAAAAACGGTACAGGGTTGCGGCCACCCTGCTCCATCGCCAGATCAAGCCGCATCCGGGCCGAAAGGTTCACCCTGTCTGCGCCGCAGCAGAAGGCCCAGGCCGTCGGTGGTTCGGCAGCGTCTTCCGGCGCTGCAAGAAGTGGATCCTGGATGAAGTCAACCGCATCCAGGTTGATCTTGTGAAACTCGATCACTGGCAGGGCTTCGTACTTGCGGCCGCCGGCGGGGTCCGCCATCCTGTCCAAAGACGTTTCGAGTAGCCTTGGGTAAGCCGCCCGGATGCGCCCCGCGACGGCCTTCCTGTTTACGTCAAGGACTGTCACCTTCGGCGACAGCAGATCATACGCACAGCTGTTCATTAAGGTATCGACGAGGATCGCCTCGCCCAGATTGCCAAGCCCGATGATGACCAGATGCACACGCGGTTGCGCCTGTTCCCGGACGGTTCGGATCAGTTGGGCGCTGTTGGTAAAGGCAAGGGCAGCCCCTTGATCCATGTTGAACGGCCGGAAATCTCCGCACCGCACGAAGGGCAAGTCAAAGCTTTCCGCCAAGCTGTTATTACGGCTATGCCCGAGTAGCGGAAGCCGTGGTTGTGCGCAGAGCCCGCGGCGAGCGAGGATTAGTGCATTCCTTCCCAGCCATGCAGCGCGGCCCGGGTGGTCGCCAGCGCTTTGGTGTCGGGCGTCGGGAACCCTTGGTTCAGCGCCAGCAGTTCAACCTCGCGTCCGGGGTAGTGCAGGTTGGCCAAGGGCTGGCCGGTGATGACAGGCTCCTCGGGCTGGCGGAGGGGCGGCTGGCCTTGGACGGCGCGCAGCACAGCGCCCCGGCGATCGACCGGATCGGTCACGGTGACCAGATCGGCAAAGGTCTGCGCGGCGAAAAGGCCGCGCCGCAGGCAATCCTGCACACAGATCAGGATGATGTGGTTGCTGCTGCCCTGGATCGTGGCCGCCCAGAAACTGGTGAACTCGGCCATCGGATGGCGGCTTTTGTCGCAATCATCAGGGTAAAGCACGACCAGATGCTGTGCCGCGATCTGGGCTTGATGCATGTCCAGCGCGAATTGTGCCGACAGGACGAAGTCGTAGCACTGAGTCTTGTCGGTGTAGCCCGCGTCTTGCAGACAGGCCGCGACCTCTTTCGCCTCGGCGGCCCCGGTGGTTGATGACGAAATCGCGGTTGAACTGGGTCCGGTCCGTCAGCATGGCACCGGTCCGAATATCCGGGCAGGGTCCGGCAAAACGGGGCCTCTGACAAGGCGCAATGATGGGGTGCGGAACGGGGCGGGCACCTCGACCCAAAAGACGCACAAGGGACAGGTTTTGCTCTGTCGGGTCCACCTGACTGACGTCAAGCAGCGCAACCGCGACAACGCAATCCCGGTCCATCATTTCCGGCGCCACCGGACGAGCTATCGGCGAGCCTGCCCGGCTGGCACAGAAATCCGACTGGCACAGAAACCCGACTGGCACAGAAATTCGCCAGACCCAATTCCTTTGGCCGGAACATCGTCGCCCGCGCCGCGATGGACCGCTTCACCGGCATCCCTGCGCAGGATGCCGTGGTCGGGCCGCTTGACCAACGGGTTTGCCATCGGTTCCGGGCATCTGAGCGCGAAGTCCACCGACTTTGTCTCGACTCAACGACGGAGAGGATTTTTGAACTGTGGGGCCGTGAGCCCCTCAGCAACGTCCTGTGCCGGCCGTCTGGCAGGGCAGGGTCTTCGTTGCATCCTTGCATCCTTGCATCCTTGGCTTCATTCTCTGCCCAAAGGCGGGGACGCTGGTCTGGATCGGACAGCGGCGCCCGGTGGGCGCGGGGCGGCAGAATGACACTTCAGACGGGCAACTACATCGCCGGATGCTGGCAGGCTGGCGCCTCCAGCCTCGAGAACCGCAATCCCTCGGACACAAGCGACATCATCGGCCATTATGCGCAGGCCACAGCGGCGCAGGTTGACGAAGCGGTGACGGCGGCGCGTCAGGCACAACCGCTCTGGTGGGCTGCGGGCATTCAGAAACGGCACGACGTGCTGATGGCCATCGGCACCGAACTGATGGCGCGGTCCGGTGAAATAGGCACCCTGCTTGCCCGGGAAGAGGGCAAGACCATGCCCGAAGCCAAAGGAGAGGTCTACCGCGCCGGTCAGTTCTTCACCTATTACGCGGCCGAGGCGTTGCGGGTCATCGGTGACCACGCCCAAAGTGTCCGCCCCGGCATAGAGATTGATGTGCGGCGCGAGCCGGTGGGTGTCGTGGCCGTGATCTCTCCGTGGAACTTTCCGTTGGCCACGCCGTCGTGGAAGATCGCCCCCGCGCTGGCTTACGGCAATTCCGTGGTCTGGAAACCCGCCAACCTCACGCCCGCCTCGGCGGTGGCGCTGACCGAGATCATCACCCGGCAAGATATTCCGCAGGGCCTGTTCAATCTGGTGGCAGGACCGGGACGGGACGTTGGACAAAGGCTGGTGGACCATCCGGGCATCGATGCGATCAGCTTCACGGGCTCGGTTTCCGTTGGGCGCGGGATTGCCGTCTCGGCGGTGGCGAACATGACCAAGCTCCAGATGGAGATGGGGTCGAAGAACCCCATGCTGATCATGGACGACGCCGACATGAGCCTTGCCGTGACCCATGCCGCCAACGCGGCCTTTGGCGGGACAGGGCAGAAATGCACCGCAGCCTCTCGGCTGATCGTCCATGCCGCCGTGCATGACGAATTCGCCGAAAGGCTGGTCAAGGCTGCCCTGGCCTTCAAGGTCGGGCATGCCTTGGACGCGGGCAGCCAGATCGGCCCTGTGGTCAGCGCGGACCAACTGGCGCAGAACCTTGACTATGTGGCCAAGGGCCGCGCCGAAGGGGCCGAGGTGCTGGCCGGCGGCCACCGGCTGGAGCGGGCGACGGAGGGCTATTTCATGGCTCCGACCGTTTTTGCCGGAACCCGCAATGACATGCAGATCAACCGCGAGGAAATGTTCGCGCCCATCACCTGCCTGATCAAGGTGGACAGCTATGCCGAGGCATTGGCCGTCGCCAATGACAGCGCCTTCGGTCTTACGGCGGGGATCATGACGCGATCGCTCGCGCGTGCCAGCCACTTCCGCGCCACCATGCGGGCGGGCTGCATCATGGTGAACCTGCCAACGGCGGGCACCGATTACCACGTGCCCTTCGGCGGCCGTGGTGCCTCCAGCTATGGCCCGCGGGAGCAGGGTTCCTATGCGGCGGAGTTTTACACTTCGGTCAAGACCTCTTACGTGGCGGCAGGGGTTCCGGAATGATCATCGACGGGCTGCAATACGCCAACTGGTCCGAAAAGATCTTCCGCCAGATGCGACAGGGTGGTGTGGATGCGGTGCATGTCACCGTCACCTATCACGAAACCTTCCGCGAAACCGTGCTGCGGATCGAGGCGTGGAACCGCTGGTTCGAACGCTTCCCCGATCTGATCTTTCAGGGCCGGATAGCGTCAGATGTGGCCCTCGCCCGTGCCACGGGACGGACGGCGATCTTCTTCGGAAGCCAGAACCCCAGTTGCATCGAGGATGACATCGGCCTGGTGCAGGTGCTGCACACCTTGGGCCTGCGCTTCATGCAAATGACCTACAACAACCAGTCGCTTCTCGCGACCGGCTGCTATGAGGCCGAGGATATGGGCCTGACCCGCATGGGCCGGGAAGTGGTGGCCGAGATGAACCGCGTGGGGATGGCGGTGGACATGAGCCATTCCGCCGAACGATCCACGCTGGAGGCGATTGCGCATTCTACCAGACCAATTGCCATCACCCATGCCAATCCAGCCGCATGGCACGCGGCCAGGCGCAACAAGTCGGACACCGTTCTGCGTGCCTTGGCCGAAAGCGGCGGGATGCTAGGGTTTTCGCTGTATCCGCATCACCTGAAGGGCGGCAGCGCCTGTACCTTGCCAGAGTTCTGCCAGATGATCGCCCGAACGGCGGAGCTGATGGGCATAGGCCATATCGGCATAGGCACCGATCTGTGTCAGGATCAGCCGGATTCGGTGGTGGACTGGATGCGCTCGGGCCGCTGGACCAAGGCGGTTGACTATGGCGAAGGCAGTGCCGCAGCCCCTGGCTTCCCGCCGATGCCCGACTGGTTCACCGACAACCGCCATTTTGGCGCTATAGCCGCAGGCCTTGCCGACGTGGGCATGGCCCTGGACGAGGTCGCCGCCGTGATGGGCGGCAACTGGCTGCGTTTTTTTGAAACAAGCTTTGGCCCGGAAAGGTCTGCGCCATGATCCCGACACCTCTGGCCGCCGATGTCGCAGCCTTTCGCCGCCCGCCGGAACAGGTGATGCGTCTGGCGCGGCTTGGCAGTGCACACCCCACGCGCCTGTCCTTCCTGCGCGTCCTTCTGCGCCGGATGCAGGCCGAGCGTTGGACCTTCGACCGTCCGGTCTGGCAGATTGACTCCAAGGGCGTTGGCCGCGCTGTCTACCGCGCCAAGGGGCCGGAGCGGACCTACAGCCTTATCGCCTTCGCCCACGACCTGCCCGACGAGATGCGGTCCGACCGCGTCATCGCCACCGCTTGGGATGCCACCTTCGCCCTGTTCGACGGCACGCCTACCACGGTCGACCTTGACCGGCTGCAAGCCAACGTGCCCCTGCAGGAAGCGGGCAGGATTACACGCTCGGAACTGGCGCTGAGCCGGGCCAACCGCTCGGTCAGGCTTTTCGCCCATGTTGTCGACCGTCTGGCATCCGGCCAGCAGCCCGACCGGGCCGAAATCGAGGCGGTGGGTTATCTCATGCGCACCACCGCCGTCTATGGCTCGGGCAAGTTTGGTGCGGCGGACCGGGCGGCCATCGCCGAACGGCCCGAACTGCGCGCCCCGTTTCAGGCCGAGATGCTGTCGGTCTGGATGACCCGCAGCTTCACTGTCGATCTGGTCGAACATCTGGCGGCGGTCAAAGGCGGGGGCAGGGCCGTCAGGCTTGACCAAGACCTGCGCCGCAGTCTGGGTGTGGGCAATTCCACCGGACTGGGTATGGCACCCTTCCTCATCCGCCACCCGACGCTGCTCAACAACTGGATGATGGTGCGCGAAGAGGCGCTCGCCCGCATCCGCGCGCAACCCGAGGCCCAGCCGCAGGCGTGCGCAGACTTTGCCAGTGCACTGCAGGACGCCATCCTGAACGCGCAAAGCTGGGTGTCTGACCATCCCGTACAAGTGGCCAAACTCTCCCATCTGCGTGCCGATCTGGCGCGGATTGCGGCGCAGGGCGTGCCTTCGGGCGCTTTCCCTTGGAATGCGCTCTGGTTTTGGGCCGAGGCGCATCTGTCTCTGGAAGGGCAGGAGGCGCTGGTGTCCCTGATGCTTGAACCCCACGGAGCACTGGTCGACGGGTTGTCCGACTGCATGGATGCCGATGAGGCCAAGGCCTTCGCCCTTGACGGCTCCGAGACGGTGGCAGCGTTCCGCGCCGGTCTAGCGGAGCGCTATGGCTGGGCCTTGGGAACGGACTATGACGCCCCGCAGAACACGGCCTGGTTCTGGTATGTCTCGGAAGAAAAGCTGGAACCCCGGTTGGGCGAACGCTGGCAGGAAGACGGTGCTGCCCTGGAACTGCCAATTGGCATCGGGCGGATGGCGTATGCGCTGCACCTTGCACTGGTGGATTGGCCCGGCGACCAGCCGCTTGCACGGTTCCTGATGGCGCATCCCGAACACCGCTTGATGGCGCGCCGGGTCCAGCAATCGGTCCGCTATCCCTATATGGAGATTCAGGACAATCTGCTGGCCGCCGACATGATGCCCATCGACATCCTGCGCTGCAAACTGGCCTGCTTCGGTGCCAGCCACTTTGACCCAAGGTCCGACCGCTGGCTGCGCATCTCTTTGTTTCAGGGGCAGCCTTATCCCGATGAACTGGCCCAGAAGGCGACAGAATGACCGTCCTATCTCTCAGCGAGGTCGAGGCCTTGGCGCTGAAGGCCGCCCGTGGCGCGGGTTTGGACTGGGGGCTGGCCGAGGAGGCCGCCTTCGCCACGCGTTGGCTGGTCCAACAGGCCATCGACGGGCCGGCGCTTCTGGCGGGACACCTTGACCGGATGGCGGCGGCGACCCATGCCACAGGGACCATCGTGATCAGCGAGGGCCTTTGGGCTTCTGCCGACGCCGATCCGCTCTGCCCTTTAGCGCTTGGCGCGGCGCTTGGCGACCATTTCGACCTGCCCCACGGCCCGGCACAAAGGGCGATCAGCCTGTCCCATGTCGCGACCCCAGCGCTGATTTTGCCGTTTCTGGCCCAAGCGGCGGGGCGGAGCGGCGTGGTCGTCACGGTCGACTGGGCCGGGACGCGGGTGCTTCTGTCGGACCTGACTTTGCTGGCGGTGAGCGGGGCCGAGGGGCTGGTAGCCGCCACCGCCACTTCAGTTACTGTCACGGCGATGCCCAAATGGCGCCGTGCGGGTGGTCTCGCGTCACGAGCCGAGGTGTCGGACGCTACGGCGGACGGTCTGAACCGGCTGGTGTTTCGCACCTATGTTCCTGCTTCGGACCAGTCACGGCGGGATGCGGGGGCCGTGGGGACGGACAA